>CAZNZF010000095.1:0-8566 GCA_964577465.1 uncultured bacterium
CGGAGTCGGCTGACGCTCACCTGTCCCCCGCCGGAGGCCGTTGACAGCCGGGGCGCCGAAAATTACACTCTATCGGTGCCACCTGCCGTCGCCGATACCAATGACGACTAATAGGCCAGGCTGTTGCGTGAGTTGATTTAGGAGGTTGCCGTGAAGAGGATAATGACCGTTCCCTACTGCCGTCGTCTCCACACTTTGAAGAGGTGTTGAAATGACAGACAATCTAAGCAGCCCGGACAAACCAAGCAGCGAAGAAACCAATTTACCGGCGCACTCCGAAAAGGCCGTAGCTTCTGTGGTCTTAGGGATTCTTGGGCTTTTTGTGGTGTTAGCGCCAGCTGAGTGGTTCGGGTCAATTGGCACCGTGCTGTGGTTTACCAGCATCCCGGCTATGATTGTCGGCTTGGTTCTAGGGTGCAAGGCTTTAAAAACCTGGAAGCGTGGAATGGCAATCGTAGGAATGATCCTCAATATATTAGGGCTTGCGATAGCCATTATTGATTTTTCGATAGGATTTTATTTGGGTTACCACGGGCTACTTTAATTCTGTTTACGGATTTCAATTCCCCACCCCCTAAATAATGGAGGATACCGTGAAGCTGATTATCGCGGTTACCCTTGCCACCGTCGTCCTCATCGCTGCCTTTGCCGGATGCGATAACAAGGCCGACAAGGCCGCCGTCCAAGCCGCCTACGACACCTTGGTGGCCGCCAGGGCCGCCTACGAGGATGCCAAGGCCGCCTACGACGACGCCTGGAACGTCATGTACGCCACCGTGGGCACCGTGGGCACCGAGGCCGCCAACGCCAACTTGGCGGCCGCAGATGCCAACTTAGACGCCACCTACGCCGCCTACCGTGCCGCCAACGACGCCTACAAGGCCGCCCTCGCCGCCGCGGACAGGTAAGAACGTCCAGGGGAAACTCGCCGCCCACACCGACACCGTAGCTTAATCGTAACGCACCCGACTTATCGAAAAGGAAAATCGTATACTCTTACCCCGATTGGGCCGACGACGACCCCACCCTCGGAGGAATAGCGGTGTCCGGACACTCCAAATGGTCCACCATCAAGCGCAAGAAAGGCGTCAAGGACGCCAAGCGCGGGAAAATCTTCACCCGGCTCATCCGGGAAATCACCATCTCGGCCCGGGAGGGCGGCGGCGACCCGGATTCCAACTCCCGCCTCCGCGCCGCCATCGCCGGCGCCACCGCCGAGAACATGCCCAAGGAGAACATCGGGCGGGCCATCATGCGCGGCACCGGCGAGCTCCCCGGCGTCGTCATCGAGGAGCACCTCTACGAGGGCTACGGACCCGGCGGCGTGGCGGTCATCGTCGAGGTCATCACCGACAACGCCAACCGCACCACCCCGGAAATCCGCCACATCTTCGAGAAGCGCGGCGGCCACCTGTCCAAGTCCGGTTCCGCCGCCTACGCCTTCGACCGGCGCGGGCTCATCCTCGTGGACCGCGAGGCCGACGAGGAGCTTTTGATGGAGGTCGGCCTCGAGGCCGGTGTCCTGGACATTACCGACGAGGGCGACCTCTTCGAGGTCCTCACCCAAACCGCCGACTTCTCCCGGGCCCACGACGCCATCGAGAAGGGCGGCTTCCCGATTCTGGAAAGCTCCATCTCCTACATCCCCAACTCCCTCGTGGACCTCCCCCGCGACGAGGGGCTGAAGGTCATCTCCCTGCTCGAGGCCCTCGAGGACCACGAGGACGTCCAGAAGGTTTTTACCAACTACGACATCCCCGACGACCTCGAGCTGGAAGAGTGAGGGTCCTCGGCCTGGATCCCTCGCTCACGCGCACCGGCTGGGGCGTGGTGGAGGGCAGGGGGTCGAGCTTCCGCTGCCTGGGTTACGGCTGCGTCCCCACCAAATCCGGCGAGCCGCTGGCCGACCGGCTGGAACGGATTTACCTGGAGCTCACCGCCGTCGTGTCCCGGTTCGCGCCGGAGGCGGCGGGGGTGGAGACGGTCTTCACGGCCAAGAACCCCAAGGTGGCCATCCTGCTGGGGCACGCGCGGGGCGTGGCGGTGCTGGCCGCGAAACGCGCCGGGGTGCCCGTTTTCGAGTACGCCCCCCGGGACATAAAAAAAGCCGTCACCGGCCGCGGCGGGGCCGCCAAGGAGCAGGTGGCGTTCATGGTCCAGCGGATTTTGGGGCTGGACGCGCCGGTGGAGCCCGACGACGCCTCGGACGCCCTCGCCGCCGCCATCTGCCACATCCAGCGCTCGTAGATGACCGAAAACGAACAGCGGGTGACGTGTACCTGGGACCCCGCCGCGCCCTGCGCGACGTGCGGGCTCTCCGGGCGACTCTTGTGCAAGTGGGACGCCCGGGCCCTGCGCGCCTTCCTCGTCCCCGCCATGGCTTTCTGTCTCCTGGGCCTGTTCATGATGGTGCTGACGGGAATGCTCGCCGGGGCCTGGTGGCCGCTCATCGCCTACGGCGCCTTCATGGCGTTATTCTTCCCCGTCTTCGAAATCCGCATCCTGTGCAGCCACTGCCCGTTCTACGACGAGCCGGGGAAAATCCTGCACTGCCCGGCCAACCACGGCGCGCCGAAACTTTGGCGCTACCGGCCCGGCCCGATGCGGGGCTGGGAGAAGACCGCGCTCCTCGCCGGATTTATCATTTTCGCCGGGGCGCCCCTGGCGGCGGCGGGGTGGGACGTGTGGCTGACGGCGGCGGGGGATTTTTCCGCAATCGCGCTCTGGGCGGTCATCGGCCTGGCGGGGGCCGTCATCGGCACCGGGTGGTCGCTCTACGCCCTCCTGCGGGGGCACGTCTGCCCGCGCTGCGTGAATTTTTCCTGCCCGCTGAACCTGGCGCCCAAGGCCGTCAGGGACGCCTACCTGCGGCTGAACCCCGTCATGCGCGCGGAGTGGGAAAAGGCGGGCTACACACTGGACTGACGGGAGGCGACCATGGACGCGATGGAGGCGCTCTACACGAGGCGGAGCATCCGGGCCTACCGCGACGAGCCGGTGCCGACCGACGTGCTCCAGAAAATCCTCAAGGCGGGCCTTCAGGCCCCCTCGGGCGGCAACTGCCAGCCCTGGCGCTTCATCGTCGTCACCGACCCGGAGAAAATCTCCCAGTTCGACCCCCAGTTCCACCAGCCGTGGGTGGAGCGGGCCCCGGCGGTCATCGTAGTCTGCGCCTGCCCGATGGACTCCTGGAAGAAGTACGGCGCCGACGACGACTGCTACATCCTGGACACCGCGGCGGCCATCGAGAACATGGTCCTGGCGATTCACGCCCTGGGGCTCGGCGGCGTGTGGATTCTAAGCTTCTCCAAGGACGCCGTCCGGGCGATTCTGGACATTCCCAACCCGTGGAAGATAGTTTCCATCATCCCCTTCGGGTACTACGACCCGGACGGGTCGACCGAGTTCCGGGGCCGGGAGATGCCCAACACCCTGGTCCGGAAGCGCCGACCGCTGGGCGAGGTGGCGTTCCTGAACTCCGCCGACAACCCCTTCCCCGGATAGGCCCATGGACGAGACCTTCATCGGTGAGGCGCTGACGCCCGTGGCCGGAAGCTTCGACGCTACGGGGACCAGCCGGGGCGAACCGGCCCTGCCGGGAAAATTCCTCTGGCGCGGGCGGGAGTACGCCGTGGCCGAGGTTTTAGACAAATCGAAGGGCTACGGCCCCTGCCCCTCCGGGGAGATTTACCTGCGCAAGCACCGCTACACCGTGCGCACCGCCGACGGCACGGTGATGCGGATTTACTTCGAGCGCCACGGCCGGACCCCGCGGTCCAGGACCCGCTGGTGGCTCCAGGCCGTACTGCAGACCGGGGGTAGCCGTTGATAACGTCCCTCACCGGAACCCTGACGAGCGTGAGCCCCGGGGCGGTGGTCCTGGAGGTCGGCGGCGTGGGGTTCCACGTCAGCATTTCCCTCGCGGTCTTCGGTCGGCTTCAGGCGGCCGCGGTCGGTGAGAAAGTCCGGCTCCTGACCGAGATGTGCTGGAACGAGAAGACGGGGCCGGCGCTCTTCGGTTTCGGTGAGGAAGCGGAGCGGTCCGTGTTCCGACTGCTGTTGTGCGGTTCGCGGGTGGGGCCGAAGCTGGCGCTGGCGGCGCTGTCGGTCCTGGAGCCGGCGGAGCTTTTGGCGGCGCTGGCCGGGGGCGACCTGGCGAAACTGACCCGCGTCCCGGGCGTCGGCCGGAAGATGGCGGAGAGGCTCTGCGTGGAGCTGAAGGAGAGGGCGGCGGAGCTGGCGGCGAAGCTGGGCGTCCCGGCGGCGGCCCCCACGCGCTCCGACGCCGTGGCGGCCCTGGTGTCGCTGGGATACCCGCAGCGTGACGCGGAGGTGGCCGTGGAGCGCGCCCGGGCTGAGCTGGGTGAGGAGGCGGAGCTGCGGGCGGTGATAACGACGGCGCTGGGCCGGTTGCGTTCCTGACGCCGGGCCGGTTGCGCTGACGTAGGGGCGACCCTCTGCGGTCGCCCGCGAATTGCGATGACGTAGGGCGGCCCCGTAGGACGAGTCCTCTACGGGCCGCCGATTTTTCTTATTCGTCTTTCGTGTTGGCCAGATAACCCTTCACGACATTTATCAACTTACTAGCGTACCTGTATATATCAGCAGGCCTGCCGATTTCAATCTTCTTCCACTTTTTATTTTCATCTCTTATTTGAATAGATTTTTGCGCTGCATCAAAGTACAACCGACAGATAGGCTTCCAAGTGTTGTTATCAAATAATATCCCGCAGTAACTCCTTGTATCTTTTAACGTTACGCGCTCGGGTTCGACGACTGAAGATAAAAGCGCCCTTACAATGTAAAAGGCCTCCATTTCTTCTTCCGTTGTAATGATTCCAACACCTTCTTCCTTCACTTCGACTTCTATCTGCTGCTCCTCTTCCGATTTTTCCTCAAGTATCCGGGCCGATTCCAATCTTTCATTGACCCTCTCATTTATAAAATCACGCAAAGCAGAGATAATAACGTTTGAGAAAACGACTAGCTTCTTTTTTGTCATAGTCCCATCGTACACCTGCTTACCAAAGTAACGTATAAAATCCTCATCGGGCTCTTTAAGCTGTTTGTTTAGAAATTGCTTAATCTCCCTAGAATATTTAAGCTCACTCGCTTTTGGTATCAACTCATCTGCTTTAAAATTATCTTTAGTAAACTGCATCTTTATTTTATTCACATTATCATCACTTATATCTCGAATATTAAATACAAAAAACGGTTTATCATCCATAATATTCATCTTTTCAATGTCGGCAAAAAAACGGTATTCCAGGCCGTTTGTTAAAACCGCAATGCGAGCCTCAACGTTGTCGAAGTACCTGCGCAGTTGTGTTGCAGGTTCATTTTCTAGGTTTACATCTGTACACTTGCATTCGAACAACATTATCGGTTTACCATCTTTAAGAATTGCATAATCAACCTTTTCGCCCTTCTTGATACCAATGTCTGCTGTGAATTCAGGTGCTACTTCCTTGGGGTCATAAACGTCGTATCCAAGTGCTTGTATGAAGGGCAGAACCAAAGATGTTTTCGTAGCTTCTTCGTTAGTTATGTACTGTAACTTTTTCTCGGCCTTGACAGCCAAATCTCGAAGTTTATCTATTAAATCCATTTCCGCTCCAGATGCAGACTGTTGTAGGCCTCTCCCCAAAGGTAAATACATCTTACACCTTTTCTAGTTGAATAATCAATGAAATTTTTATAGCGGAAAACCGCGGGCCGACCTAAACGGCTCGCCGTCGGTCGGCCCCTACGAGGTTGATGTGCGATTTTAAATGTAGGGCGGGGACTTCAGTCCCCGCCGTTTTAGGAACCCCCCTCCCTAGCCCGTAGGCGCGCCTCCCCCCAGAGGGGGGAAGGGATAGCTGCACCACCGCCAAAAAACGGGCCCTGCGACCCGCTTTTTTAGAACCTGCCCCGCGCGTTGAAACTCAACCCCGCGCGGACACGATTACAAATCAACCCACCGAACCGGGCGGATTACGGCCTAGTACCCGGCGAAGGTGGTCTTCACCCCGCCCCAGCTCGTGCCGACGGTGAAACCGGCCCCGGCCAAGGCGCCGACCGCCAGCACCGCCAGAATTAAGAGAACGAGAACCAGCCGCCTGCTCATAGACCCTCCTAGGTGGCCGCGCGACACGCTAATTAATAGCACGGAATGCGGTTTTGGTCAAGTCGGGCGCTAATTTAACGCCGACGCCCGCGGAAAGGTTCCCTAGAACCGGCGGCGCCTCTTGGACGCCACCTTCACCGTCTTCACGCAGTAGGTGAGCGGCGTGAGCCGACCCTCGCGCTTCTTGTTCAGCGCCTCGGCCACCCCCTCGAGCACCGCCGCCAGGGTGACGCCCGCGTTATACCACCGCATAATCTGTGCCACATCCCGGGGCGAGAGCGACAGCGGGTAGCCGAAACGCTCGGTCAACAGGCGCTTCACCGCGTTGAGGTACACGTCCTCGGGGGGCATTGAATTTTTCATCGGTCCCGCCGGACGGTTTTCCCGAAAAAGATAGCAGGCTCCGGCTTGTTTGTATAGGGGGTGTCGTGCTAACGTTGGGCGGATATTTGAGGGACGGCCGATGACCCGACGACGCCTGGCCCGCGAATCCGCGCTGCAGATGCTGTACCAGTCCGAGCTGGGCGGCGCCGACGGCGTGCGGGAGAGCTACTGGAGCACCCGCTTCCCCCACCCCGAGGTGGTGGAGTTCGCCGACCGCCTGGTGGGGCGGTACTTTGCCGACCCGGAACGCATCGACGGCCTCATCCGCGAGAATCTGGAGAACTACCGGCTGGAGCGCCTGGGGCACATCGAGCGGGCGCTTCTGCGCGCGGCGCTGGCCGAGATGCTCGAGGGGGAGACCCCGGCGCGGGTGGTCATCGACGAGGCGGTGGAAATCGGCCGGGACTACGCGGGCGAGGAGTCCGTGGCCATCGTCAACGCCGTCCTGGACCGGGCGGCCCGGAAGCTGGGGCTGTTGTGAAAATTCTGCTCATTATACTGGCGACGGCGCTCGCCGCCGCGGCCTTCGACGCCGAGTCGGCCTTCGGGCTGCTCCAGGAGCAGTGCGCCTTCGGTTCCCGCATGCCCGGCTCGGCGGGGCACGAGGCCTGCAAGTGGTGGCTGGTGGGCGAGCTGGGGCGTCATTGTGACGCGCTCACCCTGGACGCCTTCGATTACGTCTCCCCCGACGGTTCGTACGCCTTCCGGGTGACGAACATCATCGGGGTCATCAACCCGGATGCGCCGCGGCGCGTCATGCTGGGCGCGCATTGGGACACGCGGATATTCGCCGACGAGGACCCGGACCCCGCGCGGCGGACCGAGCCCGTGCCCGGGGCCAACGACGGCGCCTCGGGCGTGGCGGTGCTGCTGGAGCTGGCGCGCTGCCTCGCGGAAGACCCGCCCGACGTGGGGGTGATGTTCGTCCTGTTCGACGACGAGGACCAGGGGCGCATCGGGGGGATGGATTTCTGCGCCGGGTCGGACCACCTGGCGCGCCAGGGCTCCCTGGCCTACTCCGCCGGAATAGTGGTGGACATGGTCGGCGACGCCGACCTCGCGGTCTTCCACGAGGGCAACTCCGTCCTCGACGCGCCCGACCTCACCCGCGCCGTGTGGGACACCGCCAAGCGGCTGGGCGAGGACGCGTTCAAGCCCGGCTACGACGCCACCCTCAACGACGACCACAAGGCGTTCCTCGTCCGCGGGTTGCCCACGATTCTCGTGATTGATTTCGACTACGACGTCTGGCACACGACATCCGACACGCCGAGACACTGCTCGGCCGCGAGCCTGGGCGCCGTGGGCCGCGTGCTGGAGGCCTTCGTCCGCGCCGGAGAATTTTAGCCGATTACGATCCCGCCGGGGCGGCCGGTCCCCGAGACCGGCTCGACGCCCCGACCGCAAAGGAGAGCTTATGGCCGAAATCCAGATCGTGCAGCTCGATACCATGCGGGTGGCTTATTTCCGCTCCCGGAAGGGCTACGAGCCCGACGGCGTCCAGGACGCCTTCAGCCGCCTGGGCGCGCATTTTGCGAAAAACCCGCCCGACGAGAAGACGCTGGTCCTGGGGCTGTCCTGGGACGACCCGCAGACGACGCCCACGGATAAGAGCCGCTACGACGCCGCCTTCACCATGACCGGCGAGCCGCCGGAGGGGGTGGACGGCGTGCACGAGCTCGCCGGGGGGACCTACGCGCAGTACCACCACGTCGGCCCGTACGACGACCTCGGCGCGGCCTTCGGGGAGGCCCACCGCCAGCTCCGCGGGCTGGGCGGGTACCGGATGCGCCGGACGGCCTGCCTGGAGATATACCGCAACGACCCGGACAAAACGCCGCCCGCCGAGCTGGTGACCGACATCTACCTGCCGGTGGAGAAGGTTTCGTAGGGGCCGCGGGTTTCATCGCAAATGCGGGTGAGGGTTGCAGCTATCCCCTCCCCCCTTTGGGAGGAGGGTTAGGGTGAGGGGTAAACGCGGCGGGGATTGGTATCTGCGGCCGAAGGCATAACTGCGACCGTAGGTAATCCCCGCCCTACGCCATCGCAATTCGCGGCGGCCCGTAGAAG
>CAZNZF010000096.1:0-8544 GCA_964577465.1 uncultured bacterium
CCGTCGCCGGTGAGGCGGTTGCGCCACTGGGCCAGAAGGTTCAGGGCGGCCAGGGGTGTGATAGTTTCCAGCTTGACGCCGCGGAGCTCCGCCGCCAGCCAGCCGTAGTCGGGCTCGTCGTCGCCGGGCTCGGGGGTCGTCAGGGCCATCTGGGCGGTGGGGGCGCCGACGCGGCCGTCCTCCAGCTCCTTCAACAGCGCCCGCGCCCGCCGGATGACCCCCCGCGGCAGCCCGGCCAGCCGCGCCACGTGCACCCCGTAGCTGGAGCGCGCCGCGCCCTCCCCCACACGGTGTAAAAATCTAACCTCGCCCCCGCTTTCAGACACCGCCATCTGCATGTTGAACGCCCGGGGCAGCACCTCCACCAGCCGGGTCAGCTCGTGGTAGTGGGTGGCGAAGACGGTCCGCGCCGCGAGCCCTGCGGAATCGTGCAGGTGCTCGGCCACGGCCCAGGCGATGGCCACGCCGTCGGTGGTGCTCGTCCCCCGGCCCACCTCGTCCAGCAGCAACAGGCTTTTCGGCGTGGCGCAGTTGACTATGCGGGCGGTCTCGGTCATCTCGACCATGAAGGTGGAGCGGCCGCGGGCGAGATCGTCGGCGGCGCCCACCCGCGTGAAGACCGCGTCCACCAGCCCCAGGCGCATTTCCCTGGCCGGGACGAGGGAGCCCATCTGCGCCAGAATCACCGCCAGGCCGACCTGCCGCAGGTAGGTCGATTTGCCGGCCATGTTGGGGCCGGTGAGGATCATTATCTGCCGGTCCCCGCCCGACAGGCGGCAGTCGTTGGGTACGAAGGGCCCCTTGCCGTGGCGCTCGACCAGCGGGTGCCGGGCCTCGACCAGCTCCAGGTCGCGCGACTCGTCGAGCGTGGGCCGGCACCATCCGCCCCGGGCGGCCGTCTCGGCCAGGGAGGCGACGACGTCCAGCCGCGCCAGCGCCCCGGAGAGCTCCGCCAGCTCCGCCTTCCAGCCGTCCAGCTCCTCCAGGAGTCGGCGGAAGAGGCGGGCCTCCAGGCCGGCCAGGCGCTCCCGGCCCCGGACGACCACCGCCTCCTTTTCCTTGAGCTCCGGGGTGATGTAGCGCTCGGCGGCGACCAGCGTCTGCTTGCGGAGGTAGTCCTCGGGGACGCGGTCCGCCTTGGAGCGCGGCACCTCGATAAAATATCCGAAGACCTTGTTGAAGCCGACCTTGAGGTTGGAAATCCCGGTACGCTCCCGCTCCTTGGCCTGGAGCCCGCGAATCCAGTCCTGGGCCTCGGCGAGCTCGGAGTTGGCCCGGTCGAAGTCGGCGTCCCAGCCGCGGGCGATGACGCCGCCGGAGCCGACCTGCCCCGGCTCCTCGACCAGCGCCCGCTTCAATAATTTACCGGCCCCGGAGAGCTCCTCCAGCCCCGCCCCGATATTTTTCCAGGCGCCCGCCTGCCTCCCCCGCAGCCATGCGACGAGCGCGGGGGCGCGGCCGAGGGCGTCACGGATTAGCACGAGGTCCCGGGGCGCGGCCTTCCGCAGCGTCACCCGTCCCGCGGACCGCTCCAGGTCGCCGATGCCGGAGAGGAGTTCGCGCACCAGGGCCCGCGCGTCGGCGTCGGCCGTCAGGTCGCTCACGGCGGCCTGGCGCTGTAAAATAGGTTCCAGGCGCGCCAGCGGCGCCACCAGCCAGCCCCGCAGCAGACGACGGCCCATGGGGGTCCGCGTCAGGTCCAGGTGCTCCAGCAGGCTCCGCCGGCTGCTCGTCCGGTCGGCGGACGAGGTGACCAGCTCCAGGGTGTCCACCGTGGGCCGGTCCAGGCGGAGGAATTCGCCCCGCTCGAGGGGCCTGGGCGGGCGGAGGCCCAGCGGCCCGCCGAGCTGCGTTTCCCCGAGGTAGGCGACCACGGCGGCGGCGGCCCGCTGCGCCAGCTTTTGTCCACCGACCCCGAAACCGTCCAGGGTGTCCACCCCGAAATGCTCCCGCAGGCGGCGCACGGCGTCCGGGGTGAAATCGGTGTCCGGCCGCCGGGTGACCCCCGCCTCGGGGGGGAGCTCGGCCGCCAGGTGGACGGCGGATTCGGGGAGCAGAATCTCGCGGGGCGCGCGGCGGGAAATCTCCGCCAGGGCCGGCTCACGCGCGGCGGGACCGGCGAACTCGGCCAGCAGGAATTCCCCCGTGGAGAGCTCGGCCAGGGCCACGCCGTACCCGCCCCGCCCCTCGGCCAGGGCGGCGAGGTAGCTGGACCGGGCGCCGCCCAGAAGCTCGTCCTCGTACAGCGTGCCCGGGGAGTAGAGGCGGACGACCTCGCGCTCGACCAGCCCCGTGTCGCCTTCGCCCCGTTTTTTGGTCTGCGCGCCCGACGAACGCGCGGGGGAGGAGGTGGCGTCCAGCGGGTCCCCCTCGACGAGCTGCTCCGCCAGCGCCACGTGGTGCCCCGCCGCCAGAAGCCGCGGCAGGTACGAGCCCAGCGCGTGGTGCGGGATTCCGGCCAGGGGGACGGCGTCCGCCCGGCCCTTGTCCCGGGTGGTCAGGGCGATGTCCAGCGTCTCGGCCACCCGCCGGGCGTCCTCCCCGAAGCTCTCGTAGAAGTCGCCCATGCGCATCAGGAGCAGGTGGTCGGGGTACCGCTCCTTGAAGGCGAGGTACTGGCGCATCATCGGGGTTTTTTTCGGGTTCTGCCGGGCCACGCTCACCCCCGCCGGAGGATTTGGGCCGAGTCGCCCGCCAGGAGTCGGCTGCGGAGCCGCTTATCCGGGAGTCCGGCCGCCAGGCGCTCCAGGGTGCCGAGGGCCCGCTTGAATTGCTCCCGCCGGGCCTCGGCGTCCCCCGCCCGCCCGGCCAGGAGCCCCGCCAGAAGGCGGAGCTGCCAGGTGACGGCCGGCACCTCGGGGTACCCCAGGGCCTCGTCGAGCGTCGCCCGCGCCCGCTCCGTGTCTCCGGCGAGGGAGTCCACGTCGGCCGCGAGCCTGGCCGCCCGGAGCCGGTGGCGCAGGTCGCCGGAGGCCTCCGCCCTCTCGCGGTAGTCGCGGCAGGCCTCGGCCGCCTTCCGCCCCAGCCCCTTCTCGTGGAGCGCCCGGGCCCACAGGCGGTTCAGGGTCAGCTCGTGGTCCGGGCGCTTGGGCCACTCGACGCCCTCCACGACCTTCCGCCCCCCGGCGGTATCCCCCGCGGCCAGCCGGTCCAGGGCCAGGGCCAGCCGCAGCCGCGGGTCCGCCCCATCGCCCCTCGCCAGCGCCCGCTCGTGGAGGGCGGCCGCCTCGGGGAAGAGGTGCAGTGAGCGGTAGAATTCCGCCGTCCGGTGCTCGGTCTCCTCCTCGTCCCCCGCCTCGCGCAGCTTCTCGAGCCCCTCCGCCGTCTCCCCCCGGCCGAGGAGGGCGTCGGCGTAGGCCAGGCGGGCCTTTTTTAACAGCTCGGCGTCCCCCAGCTCCTTGGCCCCCACCAGGGCCGCGTCGAGGTGGCGGGAGGCGGCGGCCCAGTCGCCCAGGTAATCGGCCAGCCGCCCGAGCTCGCAGGACAGCCGGGCCGTGCCGAAGCGGTCGCGCTTCCCCTGACGGACGCGCAGGAGCTCCTCGGTCACCTCGCGGGCCTCGGCGAGCCGCCCCAGGTTCGTCAGCACCAGCGCCCGCTCCTGCCGCACCGCCGCCCGGCGGGGCTCGTTGCCCAGGCGCTCGAAGGTGCGCTCCGCCTCGGCCAGGGCGCCCTCCGCCTCCGGGCCGCGGCCGTGCTCGGTGTACAGCTCGCCCAGGCGGGCCAGGGTCTCGGCCACCTGCCCGGCCTGGAGCAGGGAGCGCTCCCGGGCCAGGGCGGCCTCCAGCGCCTCGAGGGCCTGGGTCGGCTCGCGGCGGTTCTGGTAGATTTCGGCCAGCCCCTGTTGCGCCTCGGCGGCCAGGGAGAGGTGGCCGGTCGCCTCCGCCCACTCCAGCGCGGAGGCCAGGGGGCCGTAGGCCTCGTCGGGGCGGCCCAGCGCCAGGAGCGTCTTCCCCAGAAGCACCCGGGCCCGCGCGCCGTCGTGTCCGGAGTCCTCCCCCGCCCGCTCGAGGTGGGCCAGCGCCTCCTCCCGCTTGCTGATTCGCAGCGCCGTCTCGCCCAACAGGAGCTCGCGCCGCGCGTCCCAGCGGCCCTCGGGGTCGCAGGCCGCCGACCGGCCGGTCCAGAACGCGACCTCGTCCGGCTCCCCCGTGGCGCAGTGGATGGCGGCGTTCTGGAGGGCCAGCTCGGCCCGCTCGGCCTCCTCCCCTTCCTCCGCCCCCTCGTGGAGCTCCACCAGGATGGCTCCGGCGTCGGCGAAGCGGCGCTCCGAGGCGAGAATCCCCGCCAGCCCGGCGCGGAGCCTCCGGACGGCCCGGCGGTCCGGGGCGGCCTCCACCGCGTCGGCGAAGTAGGAGATGGCCGCGTCGAAGGAGCCCACCTCGGCGGCCAACTGCCCGGCCAGCTCCAGGGCGGTCACCCGCTCCGCCGGGTCCCCGCAGTTCATGAAGTGGTTCACCGCCTGGGCCACCACCCCGCCGTGCTGGCGCTGGTAGAAGCGGGCGGCGTTGAAGTGCAGCTCGCGGCGGCGTCCGGGGTCCACCGCGGCGTAGGCGGCCCGCCAGGCGGACTGCCCGGCGAAGGCGTACTCCCCGCCCTCCCGGGTCACCAGGGAGCACTCGGCCAGCCGGGCCCGCAGCGGGGAGACGTCGTCGGTGACCGCGGCCAGGTCCCCGGCCGAAAAGCGCGGCCCCAGCACCGACACCGTCTCCAGCGCCCCGGGGTCGGATTCCAGCGCGAAGAGCTCCGCCGCCAGCCGGTCCAGGGGCAGGCGGGCGTGGAGGGTCGTCAGCCGGTCGCGGACCGCCAGGAGCGCCAGGTAGGTCAGGCGCCCCGGCAGGAGCTCCCGTTCCGTAACGGGACCCAGCGCCCCGGCGTCCCGGCCGGAGAGGGTCTTGAACAGCCCCTCCGCCTCGGCGGGCGGCAGCGGCTCGATGGCGACGGCGGGCGTCGTCATCCCTTTGGGGGCCTTGTCGCCGCAGAGGATGACGGCCAGCGGCGGTCCCGCACCGGTCAGCGAGCGGATGAGCGACACGGAGCCGGGGTCGAGGCATTCGGCGTCGTCCACGACCACGGTGAGCGGCCGTCCGCCCCGGGCCTCGATGGCGGCCAGCAGGAGCTCGCCGGCCATCTCCCCCTTCTCGCCGGGCGTCAGGCCCCACAGCGGCTCAGAGAGCTTTCCGCCGGTGAACAGGGCGATGAATTCGGCCAGCCGCGGGGCCGCCTCGCCCAGGGCCCGCCGCTGCGCCTCGGCCGCCGCGGAGCTGGAGACCGGCCCCCACACCGCCAAAAGCATCCGCCGCCACAGGCCGTAGGGGTCGTAGCTCCACCAGGGCTGGGCGCGGAAGAGGTGGGCGTCGCCCATCTCGGCGAACAGGTCGCACAGCTCCGACGCCAGGCGGCTCTTCCCGCTGCCCGGCTCGCCGGTGACCACCCCGACCACGGGACGGCCCTGGCGGAGCTCCTCCAGCCATGAGTCGGCGCGCGCCAGGATTTTTTCCAGGCCCAACAGCGGCTGACCCGCCTCCTCCCGGGCGTGGGAGGGGACCAGAATCGACAGCCGCCGGTCGGCGACGGCGATTTCGCGCTCCTCCTCGAAATCCGGCTCCGCCGCGGGGGCGTCCTCGGGGGGGCAGACCAGCGTCCCCGCGGGCGCGAGGACGGCCGAGCGGACCGCCCGCAGGAGCGGTTCCCCGGCCGGGACGACCACCGAGGAGTGGGCCCCGCGCAGGTAGTAATCGCTCAAGGGGCCGGCGGCCAGACCGCCGGAGCGGTCGCCGAACTCCGACAGGACGGCGTGGCCCGCCCCGGCCGCCGCCGAGGGCTCGGCGAAGACGTAGAGCGTGGCCAGCCCGCCCTCGCGGGGTACGGCGCCCCAGAGCTCGCCGCCCCAGTTGGCGCAGATTTCCCCCTCGACGCGCAGGCGGCCCTGGGCCTCGTCGAGCCCCTCCTCCACCAGCCCCAGGGGGCCGGGCCAGCCGAGGGCCAGGACGCCCTCCACCGCCAGGCGCCGCTCACCCTGGTGGCGCGAGCCGAGGGGGATGAGCTGCCAGGGGGCGAGCCAGGGCCGGGCGCGCTCCATGCCCGCCGCCGCCCGGCTCAGACGGTCCAGGAGCCTCTCCGGCGGCTCCGGGACGGGGTCGTCCACCAGGGCCGTCAGCACCCGCTTGCCCCGCTCCTTGGACCCCAGGGAGAAGTACCCCTCCTCCGGGCGGACCTGGAACCGCTCGCTGACGACCTCCACCAGCTCCGCGGAGAGGTAGGCCCGCCCGGCGGGGGTGTGGGCCAAAAGCTCCAGAGCCTCTTCCACCGCCCGGCCCGCCGGCAGCGCCAGATACCGCCCCAGCGCCTCCAATATGAACAGCCCGCCCTTCCCCCCGGCGATGGCCACCCGGGGCGGCCGGTCCAGCTCCTCGAAGAGCTGCTCGGAGGTCAGGCAGGCGCGGAAGATGTGGGCGTCGCTGCCCGTCTCGGGGAAGAAGGCGACCAGCGCCCCGCCCCCCCAGGCCAACAGGCGGCCCGAGTACTCCTCCAGGGCGGCCAGGAGCAGCTCGGCCACCGCGGCGTCGGTCTCGTAGGCGTCGTCGGCCGGGGCGCAGACCAGCGCCGTCCCGGGCTCCAACAGCACCGGACCCTCGTTCCCGGCGGTGAGGGTCCAGCGCAGCGGCCAGGCCCGCGCCAGGGTGTGGTATCGGCGCTCCAGGGTCCCCAGCTCGCCGAGGAGGTCGTCGATGCGGGCGGCCTCGGACAGGGCGTAGCGGGCCAGTCCGGGGGTGATGAAGCGCTCGAGCTCGCGGCGGAGGTCTTCCATCGGCTTTATTTCAGTCTGTGGGAGCGTTGAGCATCTCGGAAAAACCGTTGTCCGGGGAGGAAGGAGGCGCCGGCACGCGTTTTTGCCGCCGGGCGGCGCGGTATAAATTTTAAGGGTGGAAATTCCGCATAACCGAGCGAAGCGGGTCGGGTGACGCAAAAACCGTGACGGCGCCGGTTCGACGTTCCCCGTATCAGAGCAGCCGCTTGCCGCCCAGGCCGGGGTCTTTGTGCGGACCGGCGTAGCCCTCGCCGTCCACGGCGTGCGGCGTGCGGTCGGAGTCCTCGATTCCGGGGATGTAGGTCGCGCGCGGCGGCCGGCCTGAATCCGCCGGCCGTTTCCCCTCCAGGAGCACCCGCGTGTAGAGCGCCACGTAGCCCTCGGTCATCGCCTCCAGGCTGTGGTTTTGGCGGATGTGGCGCGAGGCGGCGTCGGTCATGGCCCGCGTCCGCTCCGGGTCGCCAAGGAGTTCTTCGATTTTTTCACGGAGTGGCCCGTCCGAGTACTCGAAAATCAACAGCCCCCGCGCCTCGGGCGGCAGAATCTCCACGCAGCCGCCCTGGGCCAGCCCCACCGCCGGGACGCCCAGCGCCAGCGGCTCGGCCATCCCCCGGTTGAAGCTCTCGCCGCGCCCGACGGCCACCGCCAGGTCGCAGGCGGCGTACACCGGCCGCGGGTCGGGCACCGTCCCCAGGAACCGCACCCGGTCGCCCGTGCCCAATTCGGCGGCGAGTTCGCGCAGGTGCCCCTCGTGGTAGCCCGCCCCGGCCAGGAGCACGATTACGTCGGGAAATACCGCCGCGGCGCGCAGCAGGTGGTCCAGCCCCTTGCGGTGCCCCAGGCGGCCCACGTAGCCCAGGACCAACCCGCCCGGATCGAGGCCCAGCCCCCGGCGGCATTCGTCCCGGTCGAACAGCCCCGGCCGGAACCGCTCCGTGTCCAGGCCGTTGGGCACCAGCGCCACGCGGCTGGGGTGGACGCGGTCCGTGTCCAGGACGTAGTCGCGCACCCGACGCGAGACGCAGGCGTAGCCGCCCATGAAGGGCGAGGTGAGCTTCGTCAGCCGTTTCTCGAAAGGGGAGTCGAAGCCGTAGCGGTGGAAGGTGACGAAGGCCGGTCTCCCGGAGACGAGACCCGCGACCCAGGTGGGCAGGCGGTTGGGGTGGCCGTGGAGGGCGGTGGCGCCGATGCGTTTCGTCAGGCGGGCCAATTTCAACCCCAGCGCCAGGCCCGAGTCCCCCGGTCCGCCGACGAGGTGCAGCTCCACGCCGCGCTCGTCGAAGTACGCCCGGCCGGGGCCGTCTCCGGTGAGGCTGGCCGCGACGCAGGGGAAGCCGCGCTCGTTCAGGCGGGCGCACACCTCCGCCGTGCCCCGGTGGGGGCCGGAGAGCAGCAGGTCCTCGAGGTAGTGGAGGATGAGCATGGGGTTGCGTGCCGGTGGATTACGGGGTCAAGTATAAACAAAAAGGGGGCGCATGGCACGCTGCGCCCGAATATGTGGGGCGGCCGATTGCGATGCCGTAGGGCGGGGATTACCTTCGGTCGCAGATACTATCCCCGCCGCTTCCTTGCGATGCCGTAGGGGCGGGTGTCCACACCCGCCCGCATGTCGGCCCCTACGGGGTTGATGCGCGATTCAAATCAATTACGTAGGGCGGGGGCTCCGTACCCCGCCGCTTCCTTGCGATGCCGTAGGGCGGGGATTACCTTCGGTCGCAGATACTATCCCCGCCGCT
>CAZNZF010000097.1:0-8300 GCA_964577465.1 uncultured bacterium
GGACGTCGCGCGATTTGATACGCAGAGCGGGGGCTGGATACGAAAACGACGCCGGTAACGGCGTTGTCTTTTTTTATCAAGGCGGGGGCCCACTATACGGGCCCCCTTTGGTTGCGGGGGTGGAAATAAAAAAACAACGCCGCGAACGGCGTTGTCTCTCTTTTATGGCGGGGGCCCAATATACGGGCCCCCGTTGGTCGTAAAGTGTTTTACCCCTCACCCTAACCCTTCCCCCAAAGGGGCGAGGGACGATATAGAAGGCGGGGGCCCACTATACGGGCCCCCTTTGGTTGCGGGGGCCGGACTCGAACCGGCGACCTTTGGGTTATGAGCCCAACGAGCTACCGAACTGCTCCACCCCGCGACGGGAATGTAGCACAAAAGGGGGGAGACGTCAACAAAGGGTCACTGGACCCGGGCCTCCTCCTGGGGCAGCGGCTCCTGGACGTTCTCCGGCAGGGGGGTGGGCGTCGCCTTGACGGTGAAGCGGGCGGTGGCCTCGGCCCGCTCGTTGCCGTTGACCTTGTCGAAGCAGGTGACGTGGACCTCGTAGGCGCCGGGGATGAAGGACACGGGGTCGATGAATATCTCGTTGGTGAAGTCGGCGGCTTCGCCTTTGCCGGTGAGTGCGGCGATGGCCCCGTCGGCGAAGGCGATGGAGTCGGGGTCGTCGGCCAGGTAAATTTCTATCTGCTCGACCACGTTGTACTCGCCGGTCGCGGCGTCCAGGGCGGGCTTCGTGACGGTGAACGCCACGGTCAGGGTATCGCCCACGTCCAGCTCCGTGGCGGAGAGCTCCAGCCCGGGAATTGCGTAGCCGGTCTCGACGGTTTCCCCCTCTTCCTCGCAGGCGGCGAGGGCCAGGAGGAGAACCGGGATGAGCAGCAGTTTTTTCACGGGAAACCTCCCGAATGCGGAATAGGTCAGCGGTCCCTCCTCGGGCGGCGGTCGGAGCGTCCCCGTCCGGAGCCGCCCCTGTCGGAGTCGCGTTTTTCGTTGTCGCGCCGGCGGTCCTCGTAGCCCTCCGGCTTTTCCAGAAGGAGTCGCCGGGAGAGGTTGAGCCGGCCCTGGGAGTCGATTTCGGTGACCTTGACCGTCATCTCGTCCCCGACCTTGCAGACGTCCTCGACCTTGCCCACGCGGCCCCATTCCAGCTCGGAGATGTGGACCAGGCCGTCCTTCCCGGGGAGGATTTCGACGAAGGCGCCGAAGTTCATTATCCTCACGACCTTGCCGGTGTAAACCTGGCCCGGCTCGGGGTCGGTGACTATTCCCCGGATGATCGTCATGGCCCGTTCCAGGGCGTCGAGGTCGGCCGAGGCGACGGTCACGTGGCCGTCGTCCTCCACGTCGATGGAGACGCCGGTCTGCTCGATGATGCCGCGGATGATTTTTCCGCCGGGGCCGATGAGGTCGCGGATTTTGTCCGTGGGGATGTCCAGGGTCTGGATGCGCGGGGCGTAGGGGGAGAGCTCGGCGCGGTGGACGGGCAGGACCTCGTCCATGCGGTCCAGGATGTGGACCCTGCCGGCCCGGGCCTGGTCCAGGGCCCGTGTGAGCACCTCGGTGGGCAGGCCGTCGAGCTTGATGTCCATCTGGAGGGCCGTCACGCCGGTGCGGGTGCCGGCGACCTTGAAGTCCATGTCGCCCACGTGGTCCTCGTCGCCGAGGATGTCGGTGAGGATGATGTACTCGTCGCCCTCTTTTATCAGGCCCATGGCGACGCCGGCCACGGCGGCCTTGACCGGCACGCCGGCGTCCATGAGCGCCAGGGACCCGCCGCAGACCGTGGCCATGGAGGACGACCCGTTGGACTCGGTGATGTCACTGACGATGCGGATGGTGTAGGGGAAGTCGTCCTTGTTGGGCAGGACGGCGGTGATGGCCCTTTCGGCCAGCATGCCGTGACCGATTTCCCGCCGCCCGGGCCCGCGCAGGAAGCGCACCTCGCCCACCGAGTACGGCGGGAAGTTGTAGTGCAGCAGGAAGTGGGACCAGTACTCCTCGGTCAGGGTTTCGATTTTTTGCTCGTCGGAAACGGTGCCCAGGGTGACGGTGACCATGGCCTGGGTCTCGCCGCGGGTGAAGAGCGTGGAGCCGTGGGTACGGGGGAGGAAGGAGGTCTCGATGGTGATGGGGCGGACCTGGTCCGGTTTGCGGCCGTCCACCCGGAGGCCCTCGGTGACCACGCGTCCCCGGACCACCTCGCGCTCGAGGTCTTTGAAGATGCGCCTCACCTGAGTGAGCCGGTGGGCCCGGTCGTCGGATTCCTTCCAGCGCTCCTCGAGCTCGTCCAGCACTTCGTTCTTGATTTCCTTGACGGCGGCCTTGCGCGCCAGTTTGTCGGCGGCCCCGGTCATCGCCCGGAACAGCTTATCCCCGACCATCCCGCGCACGAGGGTCACGATTTCGGCGTCCGGGGCGGTTTCCTCGAGGACCAGCTTCGGCTTGCCGGCCTCGGCGACCATCTCTTTTATCAGGGCGATAATTTTCTTTATCTGGGCGTGGGCGGCCTCCAGGGCCTCGGCGAGGACCTCCTCGGGCACCTGGCTGGCCTCGCCCTCGACCATCACCAGGGCGGCGGTGCTGCCGGAGACCACGATGTTCATCTGCGATTTCTCCAGCTCGGCGGTGCTCGGGTTGAACACCAACTCGCCGTCTATTTTACCCACGCGGACCGCGCCGAGGACGTGGTCGTGGGGGACGCTGGAGAGGGCCAGGGCGGCGAAGGCACCGTTCATCGCCACCACGTCGGTCGAGTGGTCGGGATCGGCGGAGAAGGCGGTGCCGACGATCTGGGTCTCGCGGTTGAGGAAGCTTGGCAGCATGGGGCGGACCGAGCGGTCTATCATGCGGCAGACGAGTATCTCGCTGGTGGAGGGCCGTCCCTCGCGTTTGAAGAATCCGCCGGGGATTTTCCCGCCCGCACTCTTGCGCTCCCGGTAGTCCACGGTCAGGGGGACGAAGTCCACCTCGCGGGGCTGCGAATCTATGCAGGCGGTGGCCAGGACGACGGAGTCGCCCAGGGAGGCCAGGACTGCGCCGTCGGCCTGCTTGGCCACGTGGCCGGTTTCCAGCACCAGGGTGCCCTGTCCGATGGTTATCTCTTTGCGTAGGCTCATGGGTAAAGTCTCACTTTCGTGCCGTTCTCGCGAGCCGGACCCCGGTTACTTGCGGAGGCCGAGCTCGGTGATGAGCTTGCGGTAGCGCTCCTCTTGGGTGCGCTGCAGGTAGTTGAGAAGGTGCCGGCGTTTGCTGACCAGTTTCAAGAGGCCCCGACGACCGTGGTGGTCCTTGGGGTGCAGCTTGAAGTGCTCGGTCAGGTCGGTGATGCGCGCGGTCAGGAGGGCGATTTGGACCTCGGAGGAGCCGGTGTCCTTTTCGTTGGCCCCGAACTTGGCGATGAGCTCCGTCTTCGTGTCCTTGGTGAGAGGCATTGTAGGCTGCGCCTTTCTACTCTAGCGGTTGGTGCCGCCGTACCTGGCGGCGGCGTCGAGGTCGTCCACGAGGATGTTGAAAAGGTTGGAGGCCATGTAGCGGCCCTCGCCGATGTAGAGGTCCATCACATCGAGGGCGGCGATACGGGCCGTTTGAATCAGGGTCCGGTCGTAGATGGAAAGTTTGTCAAAGCCCTTGATGTAGCGGTCGTAGGCGGCCGAGTAGAAGTCGTCGAACAGGATGTCGGCCCCCTCGGCGTCCCCCCGGCGGTGGGCCAGCATCCCCTGGAAGAAGGGAACGAGCGGTTCCCGGGGGTCGCGCTCCTGGAGCCTGGCGACTACTTCCTCCACGGTCCCGGTATCCCCCGCGTCCAGGGCGCGCATCCCGTCGTCGAAGTCCTCGCGGGTGAGGTCGCAGGGCTTTTTCGAGGCGCAGCCTACGCCGACCGCGATGAGCGCCGCCAGAATCATGAACGTCGTGGTTGTCCCGCGTCCGCGCATCCCGCCCTGTCCCTGTTAAAAAAACCGGCGCGGCGGCCGGCTAAAGGAGTCAACCTTCAGTGCCCCTCATTTTCCGGGAGGAGACGGAGTCTGACCGCTCTCCTTGGGCCGGGTCCCGGTCCTCGAGGGGCCGCCGCCGAGGACCCAGCGCGAGGAGATTAACACGGGGCGCGCGATTATGCAAGAAAAAAGGGGACCCGCCGGGTCCCCCGTTGCGAATGCCCGGATTTCGACTAGAAGAAATACAGGACTCCGGCGAGGAAACCGAAGGAGAAGTAGGTGCCTGTCCCGATCCACAGGCAGGGCCGGATGTCGGCGTCCAGGTAGAAGTTGGCGCCCAGGGGCAGCTGCATCCCCACGTGGAAGGGCAGGCTGAATCCCGCGTACCCGCCGCCGAAGACCACGCCGGCGCCTATTCCCGCGTAGGGGTTGACGCCCGAGAGGTTGAACATGTACTTGAAGTTGCCGGTGAACTGGCCCATGAAGGCACCGGCGGTTATCATGTCGAAGTCGGCGGTGATGTCGATGTTGGAGGTTATCTCGAAGTCGCCCGTGAGGTTTATGCAGAAGGACGGGTCCTGGAATCCGAGACGCATCCCGGCGCCGACGCGGGCGCTGGCCGGCAGAGCCAACAGGGCCAGAAGGACGATCGTCAAAACGGCCTTGCGCATGCTTGAACCTCTTTCCAAAATAGGGGTTAAAAGGTGGATGACCGCTCCATTTATCTTATCAGTCGGATGCTCGACGGGTCAAGATGGAAGCTTAATTTCTTGTAAACACGATATTTAACTTATAATACGCGGTTCGTGTTCGGGTACGCGAAGCTTGACTCGATTTCCGGCGTTGGTGTAATATCATTTTTCAAGGTGTGGAAGGGCCTGATTAATGTCCACCACATAAGGAGGCACAATGAGGGTAAGTAGATTGAGGTTTACCTTCGCGCGCTGGTTCGTGCCTATAGCCCTCCTGGTGATGTTCCTGGTCGCCGGGTGCACGGACCCGGTTGCCAACGACCTCTACCAGGACCAGAACCAACCCGGCTCACCGGGCAGGGTTCAGGTTTTCCCGCCCTACGACCCGGTGCGGCACCCCGAATACCCCGGGACCCTGCAGGTGTACCGCGTGTGGGTCAACGGTCAGCCTACCCCGCTCACCAAACCCTACATCACCATGTACCAGTCCCGGGAGCCCTACTACATGGGCTTCAAGGTGTGGCGCAAGGCCAACAACGAGTCCACCTGGACCGAGCTGACCGACGGCAGGTACATGGTGCCCGAGACCATGCGGACCAACCGCATACCGCCCGAGAACTGGCAGTCTTCCAACCGGATAATCATCTACGACGAGCCCAACGTGGATTTCTCCGACGCGAGCAACGTGGAGATGGATTTCCCGGCCTACAACCCGAACCTGGACGGCTTCAAGGGAGACCAGAACCCCCTCGAGGGCTGGGACGTGAACAACCCGTCGGGTTACTACCCCTACAAGTACTACCTCAGCGAGACCTACTCCTTCGGGTTCGTGGACACCGGTTTCGACGTGGCGACCATGGATTACGAGGATTACAAGTGGGCTGTCTGCTTCGTGGATTACTCGGGCAACATGTCCGACCCGGTAATCGTCGAAGTGGAGTAACCAGAACAACGACAGCGGCTTTTTGAAAGGAGTTCACCATGAGAAAGCTTTTCGTAATCGTTGCGCTGCTCGTTGTTCTGACCGTGAGCGTCAGTGCAAAGGGCACGAATCCATACGGCATGGCGGGTCAGTTCAAGCTGTGGTCCGCCGACACCATTCAGCAGTGGGGCGTCTCCCTGGGTCTGCACTTCGACATCTGGGCGTACTACCAGGATATCCAGGGCTCGGGCTACGAGTGGGCGGACACGACCGACGACTACATCGCCGACGTGTACAGCCGGAACCCCTTCGACCTCACCTTCTGCTTTTTCGATTGGTGGGAGTTCTCCGTGACCCCGACCTTCGCGGCGCACAAAGTCCTGGACACCGAGATAGAGGAGATCGGGCTCTCCGAGCTCTTCATCGGGACGAAGTTCAACCCCATCTTCGAGGAGAAGAACGGCTACCTGCCCGGTATGTCCCTCGTCGTGGCCTTCGACCTCGGCTCGGGAATAGCCCAGGAGGACAACCTCAAAACGAACTTCTACGACGAGGCGCTCAACTGGACGACCCACGGCGACACCAACATAGACTTCATCTACGCCCTCTCGAAGCACGTGGGCAAAGACGACCTCTTCAGCTACCACGTCAACCTCGGCTACCGGCTGACCCTGGGCGTCTACGACCTCTACGAGTGGGTGTTCGACAAGAGCAAAGGCGAGACGAAGAGGCGCGTGGCGATGAATGACTACCCCGTTCCCGACTACTTCCTCTACGGGGCGGGCTTCGAGGTCAAGGCCACGGACAACTTCTCCTTCATCACCGACCTGGTCGGCAAGTACGCCTTCGCCGAGGAGCAGAGGCGCGACGGCCGGACCTTCGCCGTCACCGACAACTGGTTCCAGGTCGTGCCCGGCATTCGTCTGTCCGGCGACGATTTCCTGTACTACGACTTCGCCGTGGCCCTGGGCGTGGGGAAGGATAACCCCTGGATAGAGGTCATCACCGGCTTCTCCGCCGACATTGACCTGGTTCCCCGCGACACCGACGGCGACGGCATCTCCGACGACGAGGACCTCTGCCCGGATAACCCCGAGGACTTCGACGGCTTCGAGGACGCCGACGGCTGCCCCGATCTCGACAACGATAACGACGGCATCCCCGATACCGAGGACAAATGCCCCGACGAGCCCGAGGATATGGACGGGTATAAGGACTCCGACGGTTGTCCCGACCCGGACAACGACTCCGACGGCATCCCCGACACCGAGGACAAGTGCCCCAACGAGCCGGAGACGGTCAACGGGTTCGAGGACGAGGACGGCTGCCCGGACACCGAGCCTGTCGTCTACACGGGCCCGAAGACGCTCCGCCTCGAGGGCGTGAACTTCGAGCCGAACGTGGCCGTGATGAAACCCGGCTCCTCCCGCACGCTGGAGGACGCCGCACGGATAATGATAGACAACCCGTTCATCAAGGTTCAGATTGTCGGCTACACCACCGACCGCGGCGACCGCGACTTCCTGATGCAGCTCTCCCGTGACCGCGCCCAGGCCGTGGTAGACGTTCTGGTCAACGACTACAGCATCGACCGGAACCGCCTGACCGCCATCGGCAAGGGTCCCGACGACCCCATCGCCTCCAACTCCACCGCGTCGGGTCGCGAGCAGAACCGTCGCATCGAGTTCAAGGTCGTAGATTAACTCACCACAACCGGTAGCGTAGTGGGGTCCCCTTCGGGGGGCCCTTTTTACGATGCGATTGGATGCGGCAATGTAGGGCGGCCCCTCTGCGGGCCGCCGTCTGACCCTAGCCCTGGCCTGGAAGGGAGAAGGGACATGCGGCACCACCCTCCACGGTTACGATGACGTAGGGACCGAGCTTCAGGTCAGTCCGTTTTTTATAGGTCGGAGTCGCCCGGCGGGTCGGTGTGGCGGACCGGCCCCCGATGAGCTATGATTACCAAATAAGGGTTCAACCTCTCGCTTAACGAAGGTGCGTTAGTCAAACCTGATTTTCCGGACGTGAGGGGATACCGTGCGAAAAAACGTTGTTATCTGCCTGCTGATCGCCGCCGCCGCCCTGGCCGCGCCCAAGCTCAAAATCGCCTTCATGGGCATCGAGCCCAGCGGCGTGAGCGAGTCGGTGGCCTCCGGCGTTTCGATCAGTTTCCTGAATGCGCTCATCAACACGCGCCGCTTCGATGTCGTCGAGCGAGACCGCCTGGCGGCCCTGATGGAGGAGCAGGGGCTGGCGATTTCCGGCTGCACGACCACGGAGTGCTTCGTTCAGGTGGGCAAACTGGCGGGAGCCCAGAAGGTGGTAGTAGGGCAAGTCGCACAGGTAGGAACTTCCTATATCGTCAGCGTGCGGGTGGTGGATGTTTATTCGAGCCAGGTGGAGCAGTCGCTGGCCGAGGAGTCGCGCAGCCTGGAGGGCCTGTTGACGGCGGCGAACAATCTGGCCGTCCAGTTGTCCGGGACCATTCCGGTCGAGGGCACCGTGGTTTCTGTTTCGGGAAACACCATCAAAACCGACCTCGGAAGCCAGGAAGGCGTCAACGTCAACGACGCGGTGTACCTGGTGCGGTTGGGCGAGGAGTACTACCACCCGGAAACGGGTCTGCTCCTTGGTCGAGACGTAGAAGAGCTAGGTACGGCAACTGTCACCAGGGTTTTAGCAGACGAACTCTCCGAGGCCTTACTTAACGGTGATTTTTCGGTGGTTGTAGGGGACAAGGTGAAACTT
>CAZNZF010000098.1:0-2795 GCA_964577465.1 uncultured bacterium
GGCGCCATGACCAAGGCCATCAACTCCCCCTTCCCCCAGGCCGTGCCCAACACCCCGGTCCTCTACCCCGAGTACTGCACCTACTTCCAGACCGGCAAGTGCAAGGTCTGCGAGAAGGTCTGCCCCACCGGGGCCATCGACTACGAGCAGCAGGACGAGATTCTGGAGTTCGACGTCGGCGCCGTCGTGGCGGCCACCGGATACACCCTCTACGAGCTGGGGCGCCAGCCGGAGGGGAGCCTGTACACGGGCTACGGCGAGTACGGCTACGGCGAGGACCCCGACATCATCGACGGCCTCCAGTTCGAGCGCATCGTGACCTCGTCCGGGCCCACCCTGGGCCAACTCAAGCGCCCCTCGGACAACAAGGTCCCCCAAACCATCGCCTTCCTGCAGTGCATCGGCTCCCGCTGCCCGGAGAAGGGCATCGAGTACTGCAGCAAGATCTGCTGCATGTACACCGCCAAGCACACCATGCTCTACAAGCACGCCGTGCCCGACGGTCATCCGGTGGTGTTCTACATGGACGTGCGCGCGGGCGGCAAGCGCTACGAGGAGTTCGTCCGCCGGGCCATCGAGGAGGACGGGGCGCTCTACCTGCGCGGCCGCGTCTCCCGCATCTACCGCGACGGCGACAAGCTGGTCCTCAAGGGGGCCGACACCATCGCCGGGGAGGAGCTCGAGGTGGCCGTGGACATGGTCGTGGTCGCCCCGGCCATGATTCCCCAGCCGGACGCCAAGGACCTGGCCCGCAAGCTCTCCATCAGCTACGACCTGCACGGGTTCTACGTCGAGGCCCACCCGAAGCTGCGGCCCGTGGAGACGAACACGGGCGGCATCTTCCTCGCCGGGGCCTGCCAGGGGCCCATGGACATCCCGGACTGCGTGGCCCAGGGCTCCGCCGCCGCCAGTAAAATCCAGAACCTCTTCGCCTTCGACGAGCTGGAGCGCGAGCCCGTCGTCGCCCGCATCAACGAGACGACCTGCATCGGCTGCTGGGACTGCGTCAACGCCTGCCCCTACCAGGCCATCACCGAGAAGGAAATAAAGAACCGCGAGGGCGCGGTGCTGCGGATGGTGGCCGAGGTCAACCCCGGGCTGTGCCAGGGCTGCGGGCTGTGCACGGCGGTCTGCCGTTCCAACTCGGCCCAGTTGGCGGGTTTCAACGACCGGCAGCTCTACGCGGAAATCCAGGCGCTGTAAGCTCTTTACGGAAGACAAGGGGTTTAAACCCCTTGTCTCCACCCATTAACCTCGACAAACGGCGAGGCCGCGCGGAAATTCAGTCGCTGTAACTTGGATGTGTAGGGGCGGGGCGTAGGACAAGTCCTCCGTCCCCGCCCGCGGGAGACCGCAGAGGACTCGTCCTACGGGCCTCCCCTACGAGGACCTAACGAGCGTATCTTAGAAATGTAGGCGTGTAGGTGCGGGTGCCCACACCCGCCCGAGGGAAACCACAGAGGGTCTCCCCCACGAAGGGCACAAGGAGTAGCACAGTGGCGCAAAAGGAAGCCCTGACCACCGAGGCCGCGGACGAGCTGGTCACCGAGGAAACGGCCGTCCCCCTGGAGGAAAAGGCGAAACCCGAACCCTCCGGGGAGAAGTGGGAGCCGCGCATCGTCGCCTTCGTCTGCAACTGGTGCACCTACCTGGGCATGGACCTGGCGGGCACCAGCCGCATGAAGTACCAGCCCAACGTCCGCGTCATCAAGGTGCCGTGCTCCGCGCGCATCGACCCGCTCTTCGTGATGAAAGCCTTCGAGAACGGGGCGGACGGGGTGCTGGTCTCCGGCTGCCACCCCGGCGACTGCCACTACAACACGGGGAACTACCACGCCCGGCGGCGCTGGACCGTCTTCCGCGAGCTGTTCAGCTTCCTCGGCCTCGATTTGA
The DNA here is from genome assembly GCA_964577465.1 of uncultured bacterium. Taxonomy (GTDB): domain Bacteria; phylum RBG-13-66-14; class RBG-13-66-14; order RBG-13-66-14; family RBG-13-66-14; genus RBG-13-66-14. The sequence goes on from CAZNZF010000098.1 coordinate 1,894, forward strand.
ACCGGCTCCAGTTCTCCTGGGTCTCCGCGGCCGAGGGCGTCAAGTGGGTCAAGGTCATCAACGAGGTCACGGACAAGGTGCGGGAGCTGGGGCCGCATACCGACTACCACAACCTCTCCAGGTAGGGACATGGAAACCCAACTGCGCGAGCTGGCGAAAAAGCTCCTAGAATCCGGCGAGGCCGACGTCGTCATCGGCTACGGGAAGCACCACGACGGGCGGAGGCGGGCGCCGGTCTTCATCACCGACCCGGCGGACGTGGAGGATTTGGTCTTCGACGAGCGCTGCCTGAACAACCTCGCCGGGTATCTGAACAAGCGCTACAAGCTCCTGTCGGCCGAGTTCTCCAAGCCGGCGGTCGTGCTGAAGGGCTGCGACGCCAAGGCCGCCGTGGGGCTCATCCAGGAGGCCCAGCTCGACCCGGGCTCCGTAACGCTCATCGGCGTCTGCTGCGAGGGGGTCGTGCCCGATTACGATTCCGCCGACGGCGAGCGCCCGTTCAAATGCGAAATCTGCGACGTCCACCGGCCGCGGAACACGGCCCACGTTATCGGCGACCTCCCCGAAGAGGCGCCGCGCACGGAGTACACGCCGAGCGAATTGGCCGCGGAACTGACGAAAAAATCCCGGGAGGAGCGCTACGCCTTCTGGCGCGAAGAGCTCGCCAAGTGCATCCGCTGCTACGCCTGCCGCGCGGCCTGCCCCCTGTGCTCCTGCGAGCGGTGCATCGCCGACTCGAACCAGCCGCAGTGGGTCCCCACCTCGGGGCACGAGCTGGGAAGCTGGAGCTGGAACATCGTGCGGGCGTTTCACCTGGCCGGACGCTGCATCGGCTGCGGCGAGTGCCAGCGGGCCTGTCCCGTGGGCATCCCGCTGGACTTGCTGAACCAGCACCTGCGGAA
>CAZNZF010000098.1:2895-8233 GCA_964577465.1 uncultured bacterium
CGCGGTGTGACCACCAGAAGGGTGTAGGGGCGACCCGTAGGACGAGTCCTCTGCGGTCGGTGAGCGGGCGGGGACAGAGCCCCGCCCCTACGGGGGATAGACCAACATCATCATTACCAGAGGGATGCCATGCGCGAGGGCAAGCTGCGGGACCTGAACGACCTCTTCCAGGCGCTCACGGGCGACAACTACAGAATAATCGGACCGAAGAGGCGCGGCGACGACGTCGTTCTCGACGAGCTCTCCTCGATAGGGGATTACGAGGCGGACTATATCTGCACCGCCAACTCCGCCAAGGACTTCATCTTCCCCCGGACGGAGCCGATTCTCGCCTACTCCTGCGACGCGGCCGAGACGCGGGTCCGCGACCTCCTCCTCGACGTGTACCCGCCCACGGTGATTTTTTGCCGACCCTGCGACGCCCGCGGCATGCAAAGCCTGGACGCGGTTTTCGCCGGGGAGTACGAGGACGAGTTTTATTTAAAGAGGCGCGCGGCCACCGTCATCATCGCCGTGAGCTGCACCGCCGCCGACGACGCCTGCTTCTGCACCTCCACCGGCGGCCGGCCCGACGGCGTCGAGGGGGCGGACATCCTGCTGACCCCCCTCGCCGACGACGGCTACTACGTCGAGACCGGCAGCGCCACGGGCGAGGAGATTTTGGCCAGGCACGAAAAAATCTTCGCCCCGGCGCCCGAGCGAGCCCTGCGGGACAAGGCCATCGAGAAGGCGTACAAGGACCTGCGCCATGACCTCACCGAGGCCCCGGAGCGCATCAAGGCCTGGCTCGACGACTACGACAACTACGATTCCGAGAAGTGGCCGAAGATGGCGTTCCGCTGCCTTTCATGCGGCGCCTGCACCTTCGTCTGCCCCACCTGCCACTGCTTCGACATCGTGGACGAGGGCAAGCTGGGCGCCGGCGAGCGCAAGAAGAACTGGGACGCCTGCCAGTTCGACCACTTCACCCTCCACGCCTCGGGGCACAACCCGCGCGGGCGGCAGCCGCTGCGCTGGCGCAACCGCTTCACCTGCAAGTTCAAGATTTTCCTGGACAAGTGGAACCTGCCCGGCTGCGTCGGCTGCGGACGCTGCATCCGCGTCTGCCCCGTCGGCCAGGACATCACCGAGGTCATGGGCGCCGTGGCCGAGTTGGGCGAGTAGTCCGCCCGGATGACGGACCCCCCGCCCGCGGTTTTTTATAAAAGGGACACCGCAAGATTGGCGACGGACACCGCTCACCGCTATGCCATCGAAACCCGCGGCCTGACCAAGTTTTACGGCAAAACGCGGGGCATCGAGGACGTGGACCTGGCGGTGGAGCCGGGGGAAATCTTCGGCTTCATCGGGCCCAACGGCGCCGGTAAGTCCACCACCATCCGCACCCTTCTGTCCCTCTTGTACCCGACGCGCGGCGAGGGAAGAATCTTCGGCCTGGACATCGTCCGGGATTCGAAGGCGATAAAGAGGCGCGTCGGGTATCTGCCCGCGGAGGTGAACTGCTACGACCGCCTGCGTGTGGGCGAGCTTCTGGCCTACTCGGCCCGCTTCTACGGGGCGGTGGACGGGAAGCGGACGCGGGAGCTGGCCGAACATTTCAAGGTGGACCTGGACAGAAACTTCGCCGACCTGTCCCTGGGCACCAAGAAGAAGGTCGGCATCCTGGCGGCGCTCCTCCACTCGCCGGAGCTGTTGATTCTGGACGAGCCGACGGGCGGCCTCGACCCCCTCATCCAGGCCCGCCTCACCGAGACGCTGCGCGAGGAGAACGCCCGGGGGACGACGGTCTTCTACTCGTCGCACGTCCTGTCCGAGGTGCAAAAAATCTGCGGGCGGGTGGCGATTCTCAAAGGCGGCCGGGTCGTCGGCGTCGAGGAGATTTCATCCCTGCGCCGCAAGCAGCTCAAGAAGGTCCGCCTGAGCCTGAGTGAAGCTCCGGAGCCCGGCGTGTTCGACATCGAGGGCGTGCACGACCTCGAGGTGAAGGACCACGACTGCCGCTTCCTCTTCGACGGGCGCATCGGGGACCTGCTCGCGCTCCTGGCGGGGATGCCGGTCAAGGATTTATCCCTCGAGGAACCGGACCTCGAGGAGGTCTTCCTCCACTTCTACAGAGAGGACGAGGAAGGTTGAACGCGAACGTCTTTTACATGGAACTGCGGCGGCATTGGAAGGAAATCCTCGTCTGGAGCGGGGCTCTGGTCAGTCTGAACGTAATAATCACGTTCTTTTATCCGATCATCAATCAGGGCCAGCTTTTCAAACAACTGGACGCCTTTTTCAACAACCCCTTCTTCAAGAGCATGTTGACCGTCTTCGGGGTAAACCTGGACAACATGACAAGCCCGCTGGGGTTCTTCGTAACCTACTACGGTTTCTACACCCTGCTGCTGGGGAGCATCGTGGCGATGCTGTTCGGTTCGAAGCTCATCGCCGAGGAGGAATCCCAGAAGACGGCCGAGTTCCTGCTCACGAAACCCGTCACGCGGTGCGAGGTGCTCAACTCCAAGCTGGCGGCCATGGGAACCCTGATCACCGCCCTGAACCTGGTCATCGTCCTGGCCAGCCTGGCGACACTGGCGATAATGGCGGACACCCCGTACGACGCCGGCGTATTCCTGATAGTCGCGTTGCAGACGTGGCTTCTGATGCTGACCATCGGCGCGTTGGGGATACTCATCTCCACCCTGTCGGTGAGGGGCCGGTCAGCCACCAAGGTGGGCCTCGGGGTGGTCTTGGGGCTCTACTTCATCAACGGCTTCACCCAGATATCCGAGACCACGCGGGCCTACGGATTCATCAGCCCCTTCCGTTTCGTGGACACCAATATTGCGGTCGGGCAATTCGGATGCGACTGGTGGCGGGTGGCCTACTTCATCGGCCTGACCGCGCTCTGCATTCTGGTTTCGCACATCTTTTATCGGCGTAAGGATATCCTGCTCTGACGAGTCGACCGCCCGAAAGGACGGAGAACATGCCCAACGTCTACGCGCCCCAGCTGGCGGAAATCAAAGACATAGTCCAGGAAACCCCGGACACCCGGACCTACCGGATCGAGTTCGCCGACGAAGGGGTCCGTGAGAGGTTCACCTTCGAGCCGGGGCAGTTCGGCGAGTACTCGGCCTTCGGCGAAGGGGAGTCCACCTTCTGCATCGCCAGCTCCCCCACGCGAAAAGGTTTCATCGAGTGCACCTTCAAGGAGGTGGGCCGCGTCACCGGCGGCCTCTCGCGCCGGAATACGGGGGACCCCGTCGGCTTCCGCGGCCCCTACGGAAACCATTTCCCCTACGAGTCCATGAAGGGGAAGAACCTGCACATCGTGGGCGGCGGCATCGGCATCGCCCCGCTGCGCAGCCTGATATGGTTCGTCCTGGACAACCGGAAGGATTTCCGGGACGTCACCATCCTCTACGGCGCGCGCTCCGTGGGCGACCTCCTCTACAAGCGCGAGTTCGACGAGTGGGCCTCACGCGACGCGAAGCTCATCCTCACCGTGGACCCCGGCGGCGAGACCCCGGACTGGAAGGGCAAGGTCGGCTTCGTGCCCCCGGTGATGGAGGAGGTCGGTCTGGACCCGAAGGACGCCTTCGTCGTCACCTGCGGCCCGCCCATCATGATAAAGTTCGCCTTCCAGAGCCTGTCCAAGATGGGCTTCGCGCCGGAGCGGGTCATCACCACCCTGGAGAACCGGATGAAGTGCGGCATCGGCAAGTGCGGCCGGTGCAACGTCGGCGCCAAGTACGTCTGCCTGGACGGGCCGGTTTTCAGCCAGGCGGAAATCGACGAGCTTCCGCCGGACTTTTAGCGCACGCGTGCTTCACCGCCGGGGCCAGGCCCCGGTTTTTATACAACCGCCGCGCGCTCATTACCGGAGGTGTCGGCCCGGTTTACTTTTTCCACCCCCGGTTGTATCATCACCCGACCGGATGAGAGCCTTAGAAACCGGCCAGTTAAAGGAGTGTTCGATGCGCAAGACCCTCGTTGCGATTTTACTGCTTGCCGCGTGCCTCGCGCTTGTCGCCTCCTGCAAGACCATGCGCACGTACCAGTGCGAGGGGGCCGCCACCGACATCCGCCGCGCCAGCGCGCCCCAGAGGGCCGTGGACAAGATGCTCGACTACATCGCCGGCGAGGGCAAGAATGAGCCCTGCGCCTACGTCATGCTCTTCTGGGGCTACGCCCAGCTCCACGACTTCGAGACCGCCATGAAGTACTACGACATGGCCATCGCGCTCGACCCCGAATCCCGCAAGGAGATGGAGGAAATCATCGTCGAGTTCGAGTACTTCCTCGTGGCGCGTCAGGAAGCGGCCAAGGCCATCAACGGCCGCGAATACGAGAAGGCGCTCTCCTACGCCCGGTTCGCCGAGGAGTTGGAGCCCGACCACTACCAGGCCTTCTACATCGCCGCCGAATGCCTGCGGCTGATGGAGCGCAACACCGAGGCCGCCGAGGAGTATTACCTCGCCATAAAGAAGCTCTACAACATGGAGACCGTCGGACGCTTCACCATGCCCGACGAAGAAACCCAGCGGACGGTGTACTACGTCGGCAGCGCCACCATCGCCGAGGCCAAGCTCTACGACAAGGCCCTCGAGGTCTGCGAGATGGGGCTGGAGAAATTCCCGGGCTACGTCAAGGTGGAGCGCACCCGCGCGCGGGTCCTCTACGAAATGGGCGACCCCGGCGCCGAGGACGCCTACAAGGCCCTCGTCGTGGACGCGGAGAACGACTACAACACCGCGACTGAGGAAAACTTAGAGAAAGCCAGAACCGATTACGCCGAGGCGCTCTCCGACGCCGGCGTCTACTACATCACCCGCAACGAGATGGCTTTCGACGACCTCGTCCTCGCCGTGAAGTACCTGGAGACGGCCTTCTTCAAGGTCGACCCCGAAAACAGGGCCGTCGTCAAGGACCTCTACCTGACCTACAACACGCTCAAGTACACCGAGGACGACCCCAAGGTGAAGGCGGTCGCGGATAAGTACAACGAGCTGTTCGGCCATTAGACCGCATTTCGGGGGCGGCGTCCGACTTTGACAAAATCCCGCCCCTGTGCTAGTATGCCGCACCTCAAGGGCCCGTGGCGCAGTTGGGAGCGCGCCTCCTTGGCGTGGAGGAGGTCAGGGGTTCGAATCCCCTCGGGTCCACCATAAAAAACCGGCGTCGTAAAGGCGCCGGATTTTTGTTATGTGTGACGGAGAGAAACGTAGGGCGGGGATTTGCCTTCGGCCGCAGATACCTATCCCCGCCGTTTTATCCGAGGCGCGCCTACGGGATAGTGTGGGGGGTGATGTAGGGCGGGGACTTTAGTCCCCGCCGCTTATACACTCCG
>CAZNZF010000099.1:0-8069 GCA_964577465.1 uncultured bacterium
GCCGGTCTTTCTCATTGACCGGGCGTCCCTTACGCCGCGGGTTGTTTTTTTGGAATTCTTCTGCTACTTTCGCCGATGCGGAGCCGATGGACGATGTGGCGAAACCTGCTTCCGATTATCCCACTGTTCCTCATCTTCTGCGGCGGGTCCGCCCCGGAGGGCGTTTACGACGATTTCGTCCGGGCGAACAACGCCCGGGACGCCGAGGGGCTGGTGAACTGTCTGTGGTTCCCGGCGTGGGACGGCCTCTCCCCGGACGAGGTGGAGTCCGCGCGACGGGAGCTCATCCCCACCGCCGAGCGTAAGTACTTCCTGGATGAAATAGTGGAGCACGAGGTGATCCAGGTCGAGGAGCGCTCCGAGGATGAGCGCCTGGTGCTGGCTCGCCAGGTTTTCCTCGACTCGTACGGAAACCGGTACTCGGATCAGTATTCCTTCACCCTCGTCCGCCGCAACGGTGACTGGTTTATCTACGTCCCCGCGGAGTAATCGTCAATGCCCCTCTCCCGACACATCTCCGTGGTCATCGTGCCCCACACAGGCGGCGCGGCGCGGCCGTACCTCGTCAGGCGCTGGGTGCTCGTGGGGGCCGTTATATTCATCGCCGCCCTGGTCCTGGGGCTGGGCGGGACGGCGCTGTACTACGCCATTCTGTACAACGACACGGTCCACGATTTGAAGCCGCTCGAAGAGCGCGGCGACTTTCTCGCCCGGCGGGTGTCGGAGTACAAAGAGGCGGCGATGATATCCGGCTCCGAGCTCTCGGCGCTCCGGGCCGCCGCCGAGCGCGACAAGCGGGCCTACGAGCGCTCGATGAGCGGCATCCGCCTCCAGCTCACCCAGCTCCAGAATTTCTACAAGAACCTGAGAATCATGGCCGGGTTCAAGCTGGAGGAGGAACAGGCGGCCGACATCCTGGGGCAGGGCGGGGGGACGGGCCTCCCCCTCGGGCCTTCCGTGGGCCCCAGGTCCGGGGATGAACAGGTGGCCGTCACCACCTTCGGGCTGAACTTCGTCAACCACGACACCGAGGAATACGCCACCGCTGAAGCATCTCTTTTATCCGACATGGCCGGCCTGTCCCAGGACATGTACCAACTGGTCCGGGAACTGGAAAAGCGCATCTCCACCATCAGCCCCGATGTCCCCTACGGCGTTCCCGTCCAGGGGGTGATCACCAGCTACTTCGGTGAGCCGCGCTGGCACGGCACCCACAAGGGCCTGGACATCGCGGCGCCCATCGGGACCCCGGTCCGCACGCCGGCCTCAGGCGTCGTCGTCGAGTCCGGTTTCAAGGGGGCCTACGGGCTGACCATCTGGATCGACCACGGGAACGGCTACCAGACCCGCTACGCGCATCTTAGTTCCGTGGCCTACCAGGTGGGCGAACGGGTGAACGCCGGAAGCGTGGTGGGCTGCATCGGCATCACCGGCGCCACCACGGGACCCCACCTCCACTACGAGGTCCGGCTCAACGGCATCGCCGTGGACCCCATCTACTACATGGTCCAGTAGGCGGGGCGGAATTGATGAAAAATAAGGAGGGGTCGCCTCCTTTTTTGCAGTCGAGCGGTCGCCGTGGATTACGCAGTGAGGGATGTGTCCCCGGTTGCCTGAGCCGACGTAGGGGCCGATATGCGGTCAGGCAACGGTTTATTAAAAACCGGCGGGGACTAAAGTCCCCGCCCTACATCTGGTCGAATCGCCCCATCCCCCCTCGGGGGGGAAGCGCGCTTACGGGCGGGGGAGGGGGATGCAGCTATCCCCTCTCCCTCTCAGGGAGAGGGCTAGGGTGAGGGTCGGGGTATGTGCGTCTAAGCGGCGGGGATAGGAATCCCCGCCCTACGTCGGCGCAGCCGGCAAGGGTCGCCATAACTACGGGCGGGGCACGGAGTTCCCGCCCTACGTTTAAGACATCCCACGGAAGCCTCCATCCTGCCGCGTCAGAGCCCCAGCGTCTCGCCTACGACGATGACCGAGTGCTCCCCCCGCCCGGCGCGCAGGTGGATGACCAGCCGGTTGCAGATGCGGTGCTCGGAGTCGCAGTCGTGGCAGAAGCCGGTGTCGGCGCAGGGGGTGTCGAGCCCCAGGCGCATGGCGTTGGCCGGCGCGGCGAAGTTCCTCACCCTTGAGAGCGCCTCCTCCAGGTCGCCGGTGAGCTTGTTGATGCCCAGCACGTAGATGACCCGCCCGGGGCCGAAGCAGGTGGCGGCCACCCGGTTGCCGGTGCCGTCCAGGTTGACGATTTCCCCGTCGGCGGTGACGGCGTTCACCCCGGTGAGGAAGACGTCGGCGGTCAGGCCCCTCTTCCGCAGGGCGGTCTTCTCCTCCCGGGTTGCGTCGGGGGACGGCGTAAAAACCTCGTGACCCCGCTCGCGGAGGGCCTCCAGGGCGCCCAACTGGCCCAGGGTGAGCGAGCCGCCGGCGCCCACCGTGGCCCCCGCGGGCACACGGGCCAGAATTTCCTCCAGGGCCTTCGCACGGGTCGGGACGAAGACCGCGTCGTAGCCCAGGGCCCGGAGCTGAGCGACCAGGTCCTCGCCGCCCAGGCGGCGGTATTTTCCCAGGGCCTTTTCCGCGGATTTATCGGCCGGGGTGGTCATCCGTCCTCCTCGTCGTGTCGTTTGGCGGCGGGCCAATCCTCTAAAGCGCGCAGGGCGGCTCCGCGCACGAGCTCCGGTCTGAAGCCGCGCCGTTCGAGGTGGGACAGGAGCCTCCGGGCCGCGGCCTCCCGGTCCAGCCCGGCGAGGGAGGGCAGCTTCGACCGCGCCGCCTCCTCCACCAGCTCTTCCTCGTCGAGGGACATCTCGGCCAGGACCTCCCCGATGACCGCCGGCTCCACCCCCCGCCGGCCGAGCTTCATCCGAATCAGCCGCTCCCCGCAGGGTTCCCGTCTCTCCAGCTCCCGGGCGAAGGCCAGGGCGAAGCGGTGGTCGTCCAGCAGCCCCCGCTCCACGAGGCCCGCCAGGACCGTCCCTACGACTCCGGGCTCGAAGCGCCGCTCCAGCTTTACCGCCAGCTCCCACCGGGCGTGGTCCCGCCGGGCGAGGAGGCGGTAGGCGGCGTCGCGGCACTTTCGGAGCTCGGTTGAATCGTCCATCTTCGAGGGGATTATAGCAGCCGCGACGGGGACGGCAAAGTAACCCTTGTGAAAGCGCCCGCGGGCCGGTAAGATTGCCCTGCGCACGAAAGCGCGCCCCCACTTTTCCCATGGCCCAGTTCGCCGACGTCGTTTTCTACCTCCACGCCCACCTCCCGTACCTTTTGGGTCACGGCACTTGGCCGCACGGGTCGGTGTGGCTGTACGAGGCGGCCGCCGGGGTTTACATGCCCCTTCTCCGACGGCTCCGGGGACTGGCGGGGCGCAGGGTTCCCTTCCGTCTGGGCATCGGGTTCACCCCCACGCTGGCGGAGCAGCTCGCCGACCCGCGGTTCGAGGGCGGCCTCCGGGAGTACCTGCGGGGACACGCCGCCGCGGCCGACGCCGACGCCCGCGGTTTCGAAGCGGAGGGCGATACGCGCCTCGCCGGGCTGGCCCGGGTTTGGGAGGCCGAGCTCCGGGGGCAGGCGGAGGAGTTCGACAGTCTCGACGGTGGCATCCTCGGCGGCTTCCGCGAGCTCGCCGACGGAGGGTTCCTGGAATTCGCGGCGGGGGCCGCCACGCACGGCTACCTCCCGCTCCTCGGCCGGGAGGACGCCGTGGAGCGCCAGGTCCGGCTGGGGCTTCTGGCCCACGGGCGGCATCTGGGCGGCTGGTCGGGCGGGTTCTGGCTTCCCGAGTGCGCCTATCGGCCGGGACGCGAGTGGCGACGTCCGTTCACCGCGGATTCCCCCTCACCGCGGGAGAGTACGGGTGTGCACCTGGACGCGGCTGGCGTCCGCTACACCTTCGTGGACTCCCACCTGGTCGAAACTAATATCCCCGAGGACACGCCGGGCGACCCGGTGCTCCTGGCCGACTACCGCGACTCCCGCCGGCAGTTCCGCACCCCCTACCCCGACCGCTCCCCCTATGGCGTCTACACCCCCGACGGGTCGGCTTTTCGGGTGCTCGTCCGGGACTCCGCCGCCAACCGGCAGGTGTGGGACGGCTTCTTCGGCTACCCCGGCGACGCGGATTACCGTGAGTTCCACCGGCGGAGGTGGCCCAGCGGCCTGCGCTACTGGCGGGTGACCGGCAAGGAAGTCTACGTGGGCCACAAGGCCCCCTACGACCTCGAGGCGGCCCGGGCGAAGGTCGCCGAGCACGCCCGACACTACGTGGGCGTTCTGGAGGAGCTGGCGTCGAAGGCCCCCGGCGAGCGGGTCGTCATCACCCTGCCCTTCGACTGCGAGCTTTTCGGGCACTGGTGGTACGAGGGTCCGGAGTGGCTCTCTCTGGTCCTGGAGGGCGTCGCCGGCTCGGAGCGGCTCACCCCGGCCTCCCCCTCGGAGGCGCTGGAGCGCGTCCCGGCCGAGCCGGTGGTCCTGCGTGAGGGCTCCTGGGGCTACGACGGCTACCACAAGGTGTGGCTGGGGGAGCACGCGCGGGATTACTGGGACGCGGTTTACTCCGCGGAGGACCGTCTGGCCGCCGCGACGGTGAAGCACGGGGACGAGGAGCGGGAACTGGCCCGGCGCCTTCTGGCCGCCGCCACCCGGGAACTCCTCCTCCTGGAGGCCTCCGACTGGCCGTTCCTCATCTTCTCCCACTCGGCGCGGGACTACGCCCAACTGCGGTACAATCAGCACCGGGAGTGCTTCCACGCCCTGATTACCGCGCTGGAGCGGATGGATGAGGGCGGGATTCCACCCGAGGCCGAGGAGCTCCTCGCCCGGCGCGAGGCGAACGCGCCCTTCGGCTGGGCCACCTGGGAGGAGCTCCGGTGAAGGACGTCACCTACGCGGCCTCCCTCGCCTCGGAGAATCCGCTGGACGGTGGACGGTACTTCGCCGCCCTGACCGCGCTGCGGGCCTGGCTGGACTCCGGGGAGGCCCCGTTCCGCGGTTACCGGCGCCGTTACACGCTTTTCACCCGACGAGGCGCGGCCGGATTCCGCGAGCATCCCGATCTCCTCGTCCGTCTCCGCCGGCGGCTCTACCCCCTGTACGCCTGGCTGCGCGTGGAGCTGGGCCCCGATTTTAAGGCCCTTCAGGTACGGACGGGCATGGCCAGCCACACCGGGGCCGAAGCCGGCTGGGGGGCGATTCTGTGGGCGGCCATAGGGCGCGCGTTCATCTACATCATCCCCGCCTGGCTCGTGCTCTACGTGCTCAAGCCCTGGGAAATCAGCCTGGCCCTGGGCATCGTCTGCTTCGTCATCGCCGGGCTCGGCTTCATCTTTTTCGAGTACACCATGATCCGAGCGGCGCTCACCGCCCGGAGCATCGCCTTCCGCGCCGAGCTGGCCCAACTCCACGACGGCGCCGTGAGCCGGGTCACCGCGGAGCTCGGGCTGGAGTTCCTGGTCAGCCGCCAGGTCACCGGTCCGGGCGTCGAGCCGGAGGTCCCCCACCGCCACGGCGTTTCCGACGTCGAGGGGGAAACCGGCGAGATGCCCCCACCCACGGATTGAGCCCGATGCCGAGAGAATTCGCCGACAGCCCCGCCTCCCCGAACGACCGTCCCCCGGCGACCGGCATCCGGCGGCAGGTCCCCAACCTGCTGTCGGTTACCCGTCTGGTCATGCTGCCGGTGGTGCTCTACCTGGTCACGCTGCCCGACGTCTGGGCGCCCTGGGCCGCGGCCGGGCTGATGATTGTCTCCATGGCCTTCGACGGGCTGGACGGCCTTCTGGCCCGGCGGTGGAACGCCGTCACCGAGTTCGGCAAGGTGATAGACCCGGTGGCGGACAAGGTCTGCATCGGCGCCGCGGCGATTATATTGGTCATCTACCGGGGCCTCCCCCTGTGGCTGGCCGTCGTCGTCGTGGGGCGGGACCTGTTGATTCTCCTGGGCGGGTGCCTCCTGCGGCACCGCCGGCGCGAGACCCCGATGAGCAACTACGCGGGAAAGGCGGCCGCCTTCGTCATCGGGGCGACGCTGGTCGTCTACACCCTGCGCACGGGCCATCTCTGGCTGGAGACGGCCCTGTCCTGGCTCTGCGCCGCACTGGTGGCGGTTTCCCTGGCGGTTTACATTTACCGGTACTTCAGGCTGATGCGCGAGAAGGGCGCCGACGCGGCGTCCACGGGAGGTGCTCATGGCGACGAGGGACGTTGACCTGCGCTCGGACACCGTGACGCGGCCGGATAAAGCCATGCTCGACGCGATGGTTTCCGCCGAGGTCGGCGACGACGTCCTGGGCGACGACCCCACGGTGAAGGAGCTCGAGCGGGTGTATGCCGGGCTGGTGGGGAAGGAGGCGGCGCTCTTCACCGCCTCGGGCACCATGGCGAACCAGGTGGCCGTGGCCGCCTGGACCACGGGCGGGGACGAGGCCATCCTCGGCCAGGACGCCCACATCCTGGAGTACGAGTACGGGGCGCCGGGGTTTCTGGCCCGGGTGCTCACCCGGGAGGTGCCCGTGATTGACGGGGCGCCCGACCCGGACGCGGTGAGGAGGCGCTACAAGTCCGGCGAGTTCCACTCCTCGCGCACATCCCTGCTATGCCTGGAGAACACCCACAACCGGCTGGGCGGCGTCGTGCCGAACCAGGAGATTTTCCGCGCCCTGCGGGCCTTCGCCGACGAGCACGGGGTGCGGATTCACCTGGACGGCGCCCGACTGTGGAACGCCTCGGTGGCCACCGGGAAATCGATGGCCGAGCTCGCCTCGGTGGGGGACTCGGTGATGAGCTGCTTCTCCAAGGGCCTGGGCTGCCCCGTGGGCTCGATACTGGCCGGTCCGGCGGACTTCATCGCGCGGGCGCACCGCCTGCGGAAGATATGCGGCGGCGGGATGCGCCAGGTGGGGATACTCGCCGCGGCGGGACTCTACGCCATCGAGCACAACTGGGCCCGCATGGCCGAGGACCACGAAAAGGCACAGCGCCTGGCGAAGACCCTGGCCGGAACCTCCTGGGCCCGGCTCGACCCCGCCGATGTCCACACCAACATCGTCATCCCCCTGCTCGATGAGGTCCCATCGCAGCGGGTGGCGGACGAGGCCGGGGCGCGGGGGGTCCGCTTTTTCCCCTTCGGCCCGGACAAGTTCCGCCTGGTCACCCACAAGGACGTCTCCTTCGACGACGTGGACTACGCCTGCGGGGTCCTGGCGGACCTGCGCTTTTAACCATGCACGAGCTGGGCGTCACGCGGGAAATCGTGCGGGCCGTGGAGGAGGAGCTGGACCGGCTCCCGGAGGGCACGCATCTGATTAAAGTGAAGCTGCTGCTGGGCCGGCTCACCGGCTTCGTGCCCGAGAGTATCGAGTTCTGCTACGGTGCGCTCACTGAGGGGGGGCGACTGGCGGGCTCGGAGATGGAGATAGAGCGCCGGGACGGGCGGGTCCGCTGCGAGGGCTGCGGCGAGGAGTTCACCCTCGACGAGCCGTACTTCATCTGCCCCGGTTGCGGGGGGAGGGACCTGACGGTCCTCGGCGGCCGCGAGTTCCTCATCACCGGCCTGGAGGTCGAGGAGGGGACTTGAGCGAACAGAGCCTTTCCAGTCGGTTGATTTACTCCGGCCGGATCATGGAGGTCCGGGTGGACGAGGTGCGGCTGGCCAACGGGCGGCACTCCGTCCGGGAGCTGGTCCGCGTGGCCGACGCCGTGCTGATGCTCCCCCTGCTCGACCCGGACACGGTCCTCTTAATCCGCCAGTACCGCAAGGGGCCCGAGGTGGACCTGCTGGAGCTCCCCGCCGGGAAAATCGACCCGGGCGAGGAGCCCCTTACGGCCGCGCACCGCGAGCTCCTGGAGGAGACGGGATACCGGGCGGGAAAGATGGAGCGGCTGTCGGGCGTTTACACCTGCCCCGGCTTCTGCAACGAGCTCATCCACCTGTACCTCGCCACGGAGCTGAAGCGGGAGCGGCCCCGGCCCGACGACGACGAGCTCATCCACCTCGCGCCCACGCCGCTGGCCGAAGTGGAACGGATGCTCCTCGACGGGCGCCTGGTGGACTCGAAGAGCGTGGCCGCCCTGGG
>CAZNZF010000100.1:0-3997 GCA_964577465.1 uncultured bacterium
GGGCGATATGCGGTTTACACAAACCGCCCCTATCTCCGACCAGCCCCCCCCCAACCAGCTCCCCCAACCAGCTCCCCCAACCAGCTCCCCCAACCAGCTCCCCCAACCAGCTCCACCGACTTACTTGAGGATGTCGGTGACGACGCCGGCGCCGACGGTGCGGCCGCCCTCGCGGATGGCGAAGCGCAGCTCCTTCTCCATGGCGATGGGGGTGATGAGCTCCACGGTCATGCGCACGGTGTCGCCGGGCATGACCATCTCGGCGTCCTGGAGCTCGGCGATGTTGCCGGTGACGTCGGTGGTGCGGAAGAAGAACTGGGGCCGGTACCCGGGGAAGAAGGGGGTATGGCGCCCGCCCTCTTGATTGGTCAGGATGTACACCTGGGAGGTGAACCGTGTGTGCGGGGTGATGGAGCCGGGAGCGGCCAGCACCATCCCGCGCTGGATGTCCTTGCGCTCGGTGCCGCGCAGGAGGCAGCCCACGTTGTCGCCGGCTTCGCCCTGGTCCAGGAGCTTGCGGAACATCTCGACGCCGGTGACGGTGGTGGAATCGATTTTATCCTGCATCCCCACGATGTCCACCTTGTCGCCGACCTTGACGACGCCGCGCTCGATGCGGCCGGTGGCGACGGTCCCGCGCCCGGTGATGGTGAAGACGTCCTCGACGGGCATGAGGAAGGGCTTGTCGGTGGCGCGCTCGGGCTGGGGGATGTAGTTGTCCAGGGCGTCCAGAAGCTCGTAGACGCACTTGATGTCGGGGTCGTCCTTGTCGCCGGTGCCCTTCTCCAGGGCCTTGAGGGCGGACCCCTTGATGAAGGGTATCTCGTCGCCGGGGAACTCGTACTGGGTCAAGAGGTCCCGGCACTCCATCTCGACGAGCTCGAGGAGCTCGGGGTCGTCGAGCATGTCGGTCTTGTTGAGGAAGACGATGATGTAGGGCACGCCGACCTGGCGGGCCAGCAGGATGTGCTCGCGGGTCTGCGGCATGGGCCCGTCGGCGGCGGAGACGACGAGTATGGCCCCGTCCATCTGCGCGGCGCCGGTGACCATGTTCTTGACGTAGTCGGCGTGGCCCGGGCAGTCCACGTGGGCGTAGTGCCGCTTGTCGGACTGGTACTCGACGTGGGCGGTGTTGATGGTGATTCCGCGCTCGCGCTCCTCCGGGGCCTTGTCGATCTCGTCGAAGCTGACGTAGGTGGCCAGGTTGTGGCGCGACAGGTTCAGCGTTATGGCCGCCGTGAGGGTCGTCTTGCCGTGGTCCACGTGACCGATGGTGCCCACGTTGACGTGGGGCTTGGTGCGCTCGAATTTCTCCTTAGCCATCTTGGCCTCCTATTAAACGGCTGGAGAGCCAGTGTGACGTAAAGTCTGTTTTAAAGGACTCCGTCATCGGGAACGGTCAAAGCCTTTGGGCCGCGCCTCGGGCATGAACGGCCTTTAAGCGCGGGGGCGGTGCAATATAACACATCTCGGCGCGGATTACCAGCCCATTCATGCGATTTTTTCCTCCACCGTCCCGGACGGGGGCGGCGGTCTTCAACGGACGATTACCGGACAACACAAGGCTTTCAACTTCAACGGATTGGGTCACCACCACCGGGCGGGCGAATCCTCGGGCACCGGGGCGAAAGCGTAGAACTGCATGTGGTAGTCGGCGCGGCCCTGGGTCAGCGAGCGCACCGCCGTCGAGTATCCGAACATGGCCGAAAGCGGCACCCGGGCATCCACCACCTGCAAGCCGGGCAGGACCCGGGTCTCGGTTATCTGCCCCCGGCGGATGGAAAGGTCCTTGAGGACGTTGCCCAGGAACTCCTCGGGACAGGTGACCTCGAGGCTCATCACCGGTTCGAGGACGATGGGGCCGGCCTTGGCGCAGGCCAGGTGGAAGGCGCGGAAGGCGGTCGCCCGGAACACATCGGAGGAGGAGAGCTCCTCGTCGAACCCCGCGTCCACCAGTCGGCACCGCACGTCCACCATGGGATACCCGGCGAGGACGCCCACCTGCATCCCCTGGCGACAGCCCTCCTCGACGGCCTCGTGGTAGGGTTTCGGCAGCCCCTCCACCCGACCGGAGAAGGAGAAACCCTCCCCGGAGCCCGCGGGCTCCACGGCGACGCGGACTTTTCCGTACTGCGCCTTTCCGGCGAGCTGGCGGTCCAGGGTGAACTCCTCCTCGCCGGGGCCGGAGACGGACTCCCGGTAGGCGATTTGCGGCTCACCCACCCGACAGCGCACTCCGAACTCCCGCTGGAGCCGGTCCACGATGATTTCCAGGTGGAGCTCCCCCATGCCGGAGATGATGCACTGGCCGGTCTCCGGGTCCTCGGCGACGGTGAAGGTGGGGTCGTCCTCGGCCAGGCTCTCCAGGGCGTCGGCGAGCTTCTTCTCGTCGGCGGTGGAGCCGGGCTCGATGGCCACCCGCATGACCGGCTCGGGGAACTCGATGGTGCCGAGGGCGATGGGGTGGTCGCGGTCGCAGAGGGTGTCGCCGGTGCGGCAGCCCTTGAGACCGACGGCGGCGCCGATTTCGCCGGGGCCCAGCTCCGCGATGTCCGTCTTCCGGTTGGCGTGCATCTCCAGGAGGCGTCCCACGCGCACCCCGCGCCCGGTGTGGCTGTTCAGGAGCGAGTCTTTCACCTTCAGCGTCCCCGAGTAGGTGCGGAAGAAGGTCAGCTTGCCGAAGAACGTGTCGGAGGCCGTCTTGAACACGTAGGCCGTCATGGGCGCGGCGGGGTCCGGCTTGCGCTCCTCCTCCAGCTCCGTCTTGGGATTGATCCCCTTCACGGCGCCCCGGTCCAGGGGGTTGGGGAGGAAGTCCACCACGGCGTCGAGGACCGGCTGCACGCCTTTGTTTTTCAGGGCGCTCACCGCCAGCACGGGCTGGATTTTCCCGGCCAGGGTGCCGGCGCGCAGGCCGGCGCGGATTTCATCGGCGGTGAGCCCTTCGCCGTCGAGGTACTTCTGCATGAGGGCGTCGTCGTACTCGGCGGCGACCTCGAGCAGACGCTCGCGGTAGGGGGCGGCCATTGCGGCCAGAACCTGGTCCAGAGGCTTCCGGGTGACCGTCAGCCCGAGGTCGTCGTCGGAGAAGGTCACGAACTCCAGGGTCACCAGGTCCACGACGCCGGTGAAGGCGTCCTCGGCGCCCACGGGGATGGTGACGGGGATCGGGTTGGCCTTCAGTTTAACGACCAGGCTCTCCACGGCGCGGTCGAAGTCGGCGCCCACGCGGTCCATCTTGTTGATGACGGCCAGCCGCGGGATGCCGTAGTGCGCCGCCTGGCGCCATACGGTTTCGGACTGGGGCTGCACCCCGGCCACGGCGCAGAAGACGCCGACGGCCCCGTCCAGAACTCTCAAAGAACGCTCCACCTCGACGGTGAAGTCGACGTGGCCCGGTGTATCTATTATGTTGATGCGGTGAGCCCGCCAGGAGCAGGTGGTGGCGGCGGAGGTGATGGTTATCCCCCGCTCCTTCTCCTGCTCCATCCAGTCCATCTCGGCGGTGCCCTCGTGAACCTCGCCGATCTTGTGGGTCTTGCCGGAGTAGTAGAGGATGCGCTCGGTGAGCGTCGTCTTTCCGGCGTCGATGTGGGCCGTGATGCCGACGTTTCGGATCAGGGCAATCCCGGCCTTCTGTGGGTGTGGCTCCACGGCACTCACGAATTGTATAACCGCACCCCACGGGCATCCGCCCCGGGGAGGTCCCCGAAAAAGGGTCGTCTTTTGTCGTAAAAGACCGCGTGGCGGTCCGCTCGGCGGCCGTTTTTTAAACGACCTCGGGGCTTTATCGCCCCCCCAGGACCCCTTATCGGTCGCGGTGAGAACCTGGCGGCTCGTCCACGGCCCTAACGGGGTTTTTCGGCCAGTCGTCTTTCCGGGAACTTATGCAGGGAACGTACTCCCCCGCTTTAACCGGCCCCCTTGACGGCCCTTCCAGCTTTTTTAAAGCTCACGGGGCTACGTCGCGGGATGGTCATCGGGCTTCCCGAATAAC
>CAZNZF010000100.1:4097-7986 GCA_964577465.1 uncultured bacterium
ACCGGCCCCCTTGACTGGCCCTCCTGGTCCGAGGAGGGGTCGGTGCGTATCCCGTCGCGGAGAGGGGACGGCACCGAATCCCCTGGTGGTTCCCCCGAGGGGGGAGAGGAAAGGCAAGGGGTTTAAACCCCTTGTCTCCTTTTTAGTTAGAAACGGAAGTGGGCGAAGGCCTTGTTTGCGTCGGCCATGCGATGTGTGTCCTCGCGTTTCTTGACGGAGGCGCCCACCCCGTTGTGCGCGTCTATGAGCTCCAGGGCGAGTTTTTCGGCCATGGAGTGCTCGTGTCTTTTCCGGGCGAAGGAGATGATCCAGCGGATGCCCAGGGCGATCTTGCGTTCGGGCACGACCTCGATGGGGACCTGGTAGGTGGCGCCGCCGACGCGGCGGCTCTTGACCTCGAGGTTGGGCTTGACGTTGCGCAGTGCGTCCTGGAAGACCTTGATGCCCTCGGTGCCGGTTTTCTTTTCGATCATCGCCATGGCTTCGTAGAAGATGCCCTCGGCGACTGACTTCTTGCCCTGGTGCATGAGGCAGTCGATGAAGCGGGTGACGAGGGGCGACCCGTGCACGGGGTCGGGGGCGAGGTCGCGGCGCTGGACTTTTGCTCTGCGGGGCATGGGTTATTTCTCCCTCTTGGTGCCGTACTTCGAGCGCTGCTGTTGCCGTCCGGAGACGCCGATGGAGTCGAGCGTCCCGCGGATTATGTGGTAGCGGACGCCGGGGAGGTCCTTGACGCGGCCGCCGCGCACCAGCACGATGGAGTGTTCCTGGAGGTTGTGCCCCTCGCCGGGGATGTAGCTGGTGACCTCGATGCCGTTGGTGAGCCGGACGCGGGCGACCTTTCGCAGGGCCGAGTTCGGCTTTTTCGGGGTCACGGTCCACACGCGGGTGCAGACGCCTTTTCGCTGGGGGCATGCGTCCAGGGCCGGGGCCTTGGTCTTTTTCTTCTTGGCGTGGCGTCCCTTGCGCACGAGCTGGTTGACGGTCGGCATGGGTTGCTGAATCCCTTCGTCCTGGTGAAACCAAAAACCCACACCCACGGCACCTGAAGGGGTGGGGGCAAGAATCCGTAAACCTAGGCTCCGCCGCCTTTTTGACGTGTCGGGATCTGGAGGCTGCGGCGGCGGGTAAGGATATGATAGTGAGGGCGTAAATGTCAAGAGGAAGGTGAGGGGGACGGGTGCTCCCCCTTGCCCCGGGGGAGGCGGGGGGTTAAACTACGGGCGTGAAAATGAATTCCATCGCATCGTGGATAAAGAAGAGGCGCTGGCCGCTCATCGTTTTCGCGGCGGCCCTCCTCCCGCGCCTGGTGTTCATCCTCACCACGATGGATGAGCCGTTATACCGGGCCGACGTGGCCGACGCTTACTCCTACGAGGTGCTGGCGGATAAAATCCTGGCCGGGGACCTCGGCGCGGGCGGGGAGGTCTTCTTCCACTCCTCGGCGGGGTACCCGTACATCCTGGCGCTCATCTGGGCTGCGTTCGGCAAATCGCTGCTGGCGGCGCGACTCATCCAGGCGCTGGCCGGGGCGCTGAACGCGGTGGTGATTCTGCTGCTGGCCCGGCGGCTGTTCGGCGGGGGGACGGAGGAGGAGAAAAGGCGCGGGGAAATCGTGGGGAGAATAGCCGGGCTCGGCGCGGCCCTGTACGGGTACATCGCCTTCCTCGAGCTCGACCTGCTGATGACCGCCTACGAGCTGTTGGCGATAAACCTGGGGCTGCTGGCCCTGGTGAAGTTTTTGGAGGAGAGGCGGTGGCGGCACCTGGTCGGGGCGGGGCTGGCCTTCGGGCTCGCCAGCCTTGGCCGGCCCAACGCCTGGCTCGTGGCGGTCGTCCTGGCGGTGTTCATCATTTTCGTCCTGTGGCGCCGGGGGGGATGGAAGCCGCTCAAGGCCCTGGGCGCCGGGGCGCTGGTCGTCGGCCTGTGCTTCGCGCTGATTTTACCGATTACACTGCGCAACGCCGTGGCGGCCGAAGATCCAGTGCTGCTCTCGTCCAACGCCGGGATAAACCTCTGGATCGGCAACAACGAGAACGCGACGGGGTACTGGGGCGTGCCGGGCGACATGCGGGACCGGCTGTTCGAGGCGAGCCGGAAACGGGCCGAGGCGGCGGAGGGGCGGGTGTTGAAGCCCAGCGAGGTCTCGGCCTGGTGGGGGGGCCATGCGGTCGAGTTCATGGTGGATAACCCGGTCCGGGCGCTGGGCCTTTTCGGCAAGAAGGCGCTCCTGTTCTTCAACGCCTACGAGATGCCCAACCACCTGGACTACTACTTCGTGCGGGAGCGGGGCGGTTGGGCGCTGTGGCTGATGCCGCTGGGCTTCTGGCTGGTGATGCCGCTGGGGCTCGTGGGGCTCGTTCTGTGGCGGCCGTGGGGCAATAAGCACCGTCTGATCGTCGTCTTCCTGGTTCTCTACTTCCTGATGGTGGTGGGGCTGTTCGTGACGGGACGCTACCGCGCGCCGGTGGTGGGGCCGCTCGTTCCCTTCGCCGCCTGGGCGCTCCATGACCTATGGGGGAAGCTGAGACAAAAGAACTGGCGCGCCCTGGGGAAGACCGCCCTCGTTCTGGTCCCCGCCGCGGCGTTGGTCAACTGGGGCACGTGGCACACCGCCGAGCCGGCCTACAGTTGGGGCGTCCTGGCCGAGGCCTGCGACCGGCTGGGGGACGATAAAGGGGCGGTGGCGGCGCTGGAGGAGGCCGTCCGCGAGGAGCCGGACAATCCCTTCTTCTACAACAACCTCGGCCTCCACGCCCAGGCGAGGGGGGACCTGGAGGAGGCGGAGGGCTTGTTGCGCGAGGCCTACGAGCTGTCGGAGCACCATCCGGACAACGCGGCCAACCTGGCCCAGGTGCTGGCGCTGCGGGGGAAGGAGGGCGAGGCGGTCACCCTCCTCGAGGACGCGCTGTCGAAGGACCCGCGCCACTCCAGTTGTCTTTCCAATCTGGCCGCCGTGTACTTCCAGCTCGGGCGGCCCGACCTCGCCCTGGGGTACGCCGGGGAATCGCTGCGCTGGGGCTCCGCGCCGCAGACCTACTCCCTGGCCGTCTACGCCTGCCTCTCACTGGGGCGGACGGACCGGGCGGAGGGATACCTGAAACAGGGGCTGGCGCAATTCCCCGAGGACCAGGGGCTGTGGTTGACCCGGGCCCAGCTCCTGGCCTCCACGGGCGACATCCCGGGCGCGAGGGAGGCCCTGGAGCGCGCGCGTGAGCTGCCGGGGAACGACCCCCGCCTCGGGCCGCTCGGGGCCCAACTCGGCATCTGACGCATGGCCGATTTATCGGAAATATCACCGGACCGGCCGCCGCGCGAGGGCGACTGGCCGGTGTTCTGGCGGCTGGTCGAGGCGCTGGCCGGGCTCGGCCCGCTCCGCCTTTGCGTCCTGGAAAAAAACCGCTTCGCCCGGGCCATGGACGTCATCGGGAGGCCCTTCGGCCTGGGGCTGACCGGCTTCGACGCGTTCACCTGGTCCGGGACGGTGTACCTCGCCGAACGCCTGTTCGGGACACGCACCGGTTATTTAATCCTGCGGCACGAGGCGGTGCACCTCGTGGACCAGCGCCGCGTGGGGCTTTTCCCATTCATTTTAAGCTACATTTTATTACTGCCCGCGGGGCCGACCCTCCGGGCGCTGTGGGAGTGGAGGGCTTACCGGGAGACGCTGCGGGCGTACTACGAGCGGGGGGCGGAGCCGGCGCGGCGCCGGGCGGAGGGGATTAAAAAGCAGTTCACCGGCAAGCGGTACGTTTTCATGTGGCCCTTGGGGGGGATGGTGCGGCGGTGGATTCGGCGGGAGCTGGCGCGGCTGGAGCGGACGGGCGGACGGGTTCATCCGGGGATGGAGCGCCTGGACCGGGCGTTCCAGGCGGCGCCCCAGGCCGAG
>CAZNZF010000101.1:0-7932 GCA_964577465.1 uncultured bacterium
ACGCTGTCGAGTTGACCATGACCCAGTACGTGATGTCCTCGATGGTCGAGTCCTCCTCCAGGACGAAGTCGTCGGCGGAGACAAAGCCGTAGGCGGGGGACGTGGCCATGCCGTCCCGTAAGAGGCCCATGCTGAACTCGTCGGTCATGTAGAGAATGTCCAGGAAGCCGTTGCTGGGCTCGGCCGTCAGGTACACGGGTCCACCGTACTCGACTCCCCCCGCCAGGTCCGTGCCCGCGGCGAAAACCGCGCAGGCACATAGAACCAGCACAACCGGTAAGTATCGCATTACGAATCCCCCCTTGTGGATTGATGAATCACGCAACCGCCCGTGGCGACGGCGCCGATGTACGACTATTTGAAGAGCATGGTGTGGATCGGCTGCCAGTCCTCGCCGGGCTCGAAGGCGGCCAGCTCCCGGCACAGGCTCGCGTAGTAGGAGGTGGGCCCGTCCTGGGGGAAACGGGCGACCAGCCGCTCGAACTGCTCGAAGGCGGCCTTGAACTCCCGCCCCGCCCACAGCTCCAGCCCGCGGTCGAACCCGGACAGAAGCTCCTCGACCTCCGGCTTGGGCGAGCCGATGCCCAGCAGCTCGTAGCACATCACCGGCTCCGTCTTGCCCATGACGCGGAAGCTCCCCAGGCTGCGCAGGATGAAGCGGTCCACCAGGCGCTCGCGGGTGAACTCGGAGAGGATGACCTGGGTGCCGAAGACCTTGTTCAGCGGCTCCAGGCGGGCGCCCAGGTTCACGTTGTCCCCCATTACAGTATAGTCGAAGCGCGTGTGGGAGCCCATGTTGCCCACCACCATCGGGCCGGAGTTGATGCCGACCCGCATGGACATGTGCGGCAGGCCCTGGGGCTTCCACGCCGCGTTGAGCTCCGCGAGCTTGGCCAGCATCTCCAGGGCGGTGTGGCAGGCGGCGTCGGCGTGGTGCTCCACCGGCACCGGCGCCCCGAAGATGCCCATCACCGCGTCGCCGATGAACTTGTCCACCGTCCCCCGGTTGACGAGGATGATGTCCGCCATGGGGGTCAGGTAGTCGTTCATCAGGTGCACCAGGTCCGTCGGCTCCATCTGCTCGGAGATGCGCGTGAAGCCCTTCACGTCGGTGAAGATGACGGTGAGGTCCAGCTTGTCGCCCCCCAGCTTCAACAGGTCGGGGTTGTCTATCATCTGCTCCACCACGGCGGGCGAGACGTAGTGCTGGAAGGTGTCCTTTATCTTGCGCTTGGCCCGCTGCTCGGTGACGTAGTTGAAGCCGATTACGGTCACCAGGGCCAGCAGGATGCCGGAGCCGGGCCGGACGATCTCCAGCCACAGGTTGTGGGCGGTGAAGGCCCAGACGGCGAGGAAGATGTAGCCGCCCAACAGGACCAGCGACAGCGGGATGGCCACCCACCACCGCAGGTAGGCCACCAGGAAGCCCACCCCCAGGGTGAGGACGATGAAAATCCCCAGGGCCGGGCCGGGGTCCAGGCGCTCGAGGTAGTCGCCGGAGAGCATGTTGGCGATGGCGGTGGCGTGGATTTCCAGGCCCGGGTGCGTGTTGGAGAAGGGGCTGGAGATGAAGTCGAAGAGGCCCTCGGCGGTGCCGCCCACCAGGACCACCTTGCCGTGGAAGTTGTCGTACGCCTGGACCGCCTTCTGCTCCGGTGACATGTCCGTGCGCACGGCCAGGTACTCGATGTCGGTGAAGGAGTAGTAGTTGAAGGTCCCCTCGGGACCCTGCCCCGGCGGGCCGAGGTAGTTCAGGACGAGGTCGCCCTGCGGGGTGGTGGGGATGACCTTCGAATCGCCCAACAGGACGCCCACGTCGGGGTCGAAGCCGATTTTATCCAGCGGCACGCCCTCGGCCATCGCCACCGCCGCCAGGGACAGGCTGGGGAAGACGAGGACCTCCCCGGCCCGCGGGCCCTCGGCGGAGATCAGAAGCGGCACCCGCCAGATGATCTCTTCGTAGGGGTTCATCTTGGTGTGCCCCAGCATGCGGGCGGCCTGGGCGAGCTCGGGGATGGGCGGCGACCAGCCGGCGAAGTAGTACAGGTTGCGCTTGATTTCCGGCGGAAAGTCGAGCGCGCGGGCGATGAACGGGTTGCCGGAGACGTCGCGCAACTGCTCCTCGGCGGAGAAATCCGTGACGGAGAGGCCCAGAATCACGTCCCCCGCCCGGGCCACCGAGTCGGCGAGGACGGCGTCCTCGGAGTGGGAGGCCGCGTAGTCCTCGACCTCCTCCACCGAGCCCGCACTCTCCAGGAATTTTCGGTCGATGCGGGGGTAGTCGGGGTTGCCCGCCGGCTCGAAGAAGTGGATATCGAAGACCAGCGCCGCCGGCTCGGCCTGGGCCACCAGGTCCACCACCTGGGCGTAGTACTCCCGGGTCCAGTCGGGGTAGCGGCCCAGCCCCTCCCGGTCGGGCGGCAGGAGGCTGCGGTCGTCGATGTCGATGATGGCGATGCCGGGGACCTTGGCGCCCGCTTCCTCGGCGCCGGTGTAGCACTTGCCCCGCAACAGCACGCGGGCCCGCATCGTCGCGAGCTCGAAGTCATCGAGAAAGGCGGTCAGATTCAAGAGGAAGGCCAGCACGACGGCCGTCGCCGCCACGGCGAGGGTCACCAGCGCCTTCCGCCCCTTTTTCCTCGTACCCTGCGCGCTCAATCCGCTCCTTGGTCGGGAGGTCTACTCATCGTAACCGTCTAGATGTTAGCACAATCGGGGCGCCCCTGTCCCCCGACAATCGCCGTGTGCTACACTACTTGGGACGGTGGATACAAAAATCCCCGAACGAGGAGGTTGTGTTGAAGAAGATCGCCCTGTTCCTGTGCCTGACGGCCGTCGTCGTCCTGGCCGCGCCCCAGGTCTCCGCCTTCTACGACCCCGAGCTCGACGACTGGATCGTGTACGCGCTCGCCGACTCCGGCGGGCTCTACATGCTGCACGGCGACGCTTTCGACAAGGTTACGCAGATGCCCGGCGGCGGGCCTTACGACGTCGCCGCCTTCTACGACCCCGAGGCCGACGACTGGATCGTGTACGCCGTCAACGGCTCGGGCATGCTCCACCGGCTCCAGGCGACGGATTTCGTCAGCATTGACCAGATTCCCGGCGGCGGGCCCTACGACGTCACCGCCTTCTACGAGCCGGACCTGGACGACTGGATCGTGTACGCGTTCAACGCCGGGGGCGACCTGTACCGCCTGGCGGGCAACGTGTTCCAGCCGGTGGCCTCCCTGCCGTAGCAACGCGACCGATATTTACTGACGCTCGATGTAGGGCGGCAACTCCGTGTGCCGCCCGTTCGCATTACGACGAATCATGGGCGGGGTACAGAGCCCCCGCCCTACATATTGGAATAATCCTCGTAGGGGCCGACCTATATCCCCTCCCCCCTCTGGGGGGAAGCGCGCTTACGGGCCAGGGAAAGGAGTAGAAGCGGCGGGGATTGGAATCCCCGCCCTACGTTACATAACGGTCGTCAACCTCGTAGGGGCCGACCTATATCCCCTCCCCCCTCTGGGGGGAGGGCTAGGGTGAGGGGTAAAAAAAGCGGCGGGGAAAGGATTCCCCGCCCTACATTTACGGACGACGGTGATTCGACGTAGGGGCCGCCCTACATCTTAACGACAATCGCCTCGACCGGCAGCAGCTCCTCGCTCTGTGTCGACAGGACGATGTCCACGCCGTCGCCCACGCGCTCGGTCGTGCACTCGATGAGCCCCGAGTACCGGCTGACCACCTCGACGCCCCGAACGCCCGGCATGTAATCGATCGCCAGTCCAACGGGGCAGCCCGCCTTCACCCCCACGACCAGGCGGCCGTCGTAGAGGAAGGCGGTCGTCCCCTCGAAGGCGTTCATCAGGTAGGCGGGAATCCTCAGCCCGTCCCCGCACCGCTCGACCCCTATCCTCTCGCTGTCCACCCTGAACCAGACCAGGGCGGTGTAAACCGGGCGCAGCGCCGTCCGCACCTGCATCTTCGTGTATCGCCGTCGGAACTCACCGCTGGCGGCCAGCTCGTACCCGTAACGATAGTTGGGCTCGGAGCCCACGTGAAAGACGATGAGGTCGGGAGCCCTTTTCAGGACGTAGGCGGTATCGCCGAGCTCATGCCCGATGACACCCTCACCCATGTCCGCGGGCTTGTGACGCGGCAGGTAGTAGTCGTTGAGGCCGAGCATGTCCAGGCAGGGCAGCTCCGACCAGTACGGAAGGCAGCCGGCGGCCGTCACGGCGAGCAGGGGACGTTCATCGGCAAACGCCTCCTTCAACGTGACGCCCAACGACCTTCCGTACAACTCCCACCGCTCCCCAAGGGCTCTCTCGCTCTGCGGGTTATCGAACTGGAGGAGAAAGGTCAGCGCCGCGACGACGACGAGGCCCCCGAAGAGGACGGCGCGCCGGGCGGTCCGGCCCTTCAACCATTCCCACAGCAGGGCGGCGCCCTCGGCGAGGGCATAGCACCAGACCACGACGAGCGGGATGAAATGCCGGTAGGCGGCGAATACGTCCCCCCCTATCACAACCACGTAGCCCAGCCACAGCACCGTCAGCAGCAACAGGGGGAGGAAGCGCGCCCGGCTCCGGGGGTGAACCGTCCCCACGACCAGGAAGGCCAGCGCGAGGAACGACGCCGGGGCCAGCGCGAGGATGCCCTTCCACACGTATTCGAGGCCGCCGATGAGGTGGTGCAGCGAGGGCGAGTACTTGACGAGGGCCGAGTTCGGCACCCAGGCGCCGTAGTACGCCAGCCGGAAGACGAGCTGGCCGCCGTAGAGCAGGACGGGGATGGAGACGACGATGAGCGCGAAGGACCACGACCAGCGGCGCCTCGTGAACGCGCAGTGCAGCAGCGCCGAGCCGAGCACGGCCACCGTGAACAGGGGGCCGTCGGGCCGGGTCAGGCACAGGACACCCAAAAGGGCCGACAGCCAGAAGGCGACCGACCGCTTCTTGAAATCGCCGGCCGCCGCCATCCAGTACAGCGGAATCGCCCCGGCGAGGCAGGCCGCAATCAGCGGCTGCTCGAGGCCGCCGATGGTCCAGACCGCCACGGGCGCGACGCCCACGAAGAAGAGCAGGCCCACGAGCAGCCCGGGGAGCGACCGACCTCCTACCGGATCGGTCTCCTCCAGTCCGGCCGGTGGCGCGGTCCGCCGCCGGAACCGCAGATACCAGGCGGAGACGAAGGCCACCGCCCCGCCCATGCACAGCACCCCCAGGACGCGCGACGCGACGAGCAGGTTCATCCCCAGCGCGCCCAAAAGGGAGACCAGGAAAATCCACATCAGGTTCGAGTAGCCCTCGACGGGCGGGCCCTCGGTCCAGGTGAGCCCCTGACCCTGGAGCAGCCGCTGGGCGTAGCGGAGGGAGATCAGCGCGTCGTCGGAGTAAAAGGGCATGTAGTACCAGGCGTGCGCCAGCAGGAGCGCCAGCAGGAGCACGGGCACGGCCCATTTGAAGAGCGGGCTGCGGAGGTCGATTTTCGGTTTCACGGAGCGTCCCGGTTCGGTATCCCCACCGCCGCCGATTATGCCGCTTCCGCGGAGAATTCGCAATTCACGCGACCCGGACCGGTGTGAAGGCCGGGATGTGAAGCGGTCCCCCTCTCCCAGTGGGAGAGGGGCCAGGGGTGAGGGGTCAAAAAAGCGGCGGGGAAAGGATTCCCCGCCCTACGTTTACGACGGCGGGCGGGTGTGGACGCCCGCCCCTACGTCATCGCAATCCGCGGCGGGACGTTTCCGTCACTACATCTTAACGACAATCGCCTCGACCGGCAGAAGCTCCTCGCTCTGCGTCGACAGGACGATGTCCACGCCGTCGCCCACGCGCTCGGTCGTGCACTCGATGAGCCCCGAGTACCGGCTGACCACCTCGACGCCCCGAACGCCCGGCATGTAATCGATCGCCAGTCCAACGGGGCAGCCCGCCTTCACCCCCACGACCAGGCGGCCGTCGTAGAGGAAGGCGGTCGTCCCCTCGAAGGCGTTCATCAGGTAGGCGGGAATCCTCAGCCCGTCCCCGCACCGCTCGACCCCTATCCTCTCGCTGTCCACCCTGAACCAGACCAGGGCGGTGTAAACCGGGCGCAGCGCCGTCCGCACCTGCATCTTCGTGTATCGCCGTCGGAACTCACCGCTGGCGGCCAGCTCGTACCCGTAACGATAGTTGGGCTCGGAGCCCACGTGAAAGACGATGAGGTCGGGAGCCCTTTTCAGGACGTAGGCGGTATCGCCGAGCTCATGCCCGATGACACCCTCACCCATGTCCGCGGGCTTGTGACGCGGCAGGTAGTAGTCGTTGAGGCCGAGCATGTCCAGGCAGGGCAGCTCCGACCAGTACGGAAGGCAGCCGGCGGCCGTCACGGCGAGCAGGGGACGTTCATCGGCAAACGCCTCCTTCAACGTGACGCCCAACGACCTTCCGTACAACTCCCACCGCTCCCCAAGGGCTCTCTCGCTCTGCGGGTTATCGAACTGGAGGAGAAAGGTCAGCGCCGCGACGACGACGAGGCCCCCGAAGAGGACGGCGCGCCGGGCGGTCCGGCCCTTCAACCATTCCCACAGCAGGGCGGCGCCCTCGGCGAGGGCATAGCACCAGACCACGACGAGCGGGATGAAATGCCGGTAGGCGGCGAATACGTCCCCCCCTATCACAACCACGTAGCCCAGCCACAGCACCGTCAGCAGCAACAGGGGGAGGAAGCGCGCCCGGCTCCGGGGGTGAACCGTCCCCACGACCAGGAAGGCCAGCGCGAGGAACGACGCCGGGGCCAGCGCGAGGATGCCCTTCCACACGTATTCGAGGCCGCCGATGAGGTGGTGCAGCGAGGGCGAGTACTTGACGAGGGCCGAGTTCGGCACCCAGGCGCCGTAGTACGCCAGCCGGAAGACGAGCTGGCCGCCGTAGAGCAGGACGGGGATGGAGACGACGATGAGCGCGAAGGACCACGACCAGCGGCGCCTCGTGAACGCGCAGTGCAGCAGCGCCGAGCCGAGCACGGCCACCGTGAACAGGGGGCCGTCGGGCCGGGTCAGGCACAGGACACCCAAAAGGGCCGACAGCCAGAAGGCGACCGACCGCTTCTTGAAATCGCCGGCCGCCGCCATCCAGTACAGCGGAATCGCCCCGGCGAGGCAGGCCGCAATCAGCGGCTGCTCGAGGCCGCCGATGGTCCAGACCGCCACGGGCGCGACGCCCACGAAGAAGAGCAGGCCCACGAGCAGCCCGGGGAGCGACCGACCTCCTACCGGATCGGTCTCCTCCAGTCCGGCCGGTGGCGCGGTCCGCCGCCGGAACCGCAGATACCAGGCGGAGACGAAGGCCACCGCCCCGCCCATGCACAGCACCCCCAGGACGCGCGACGCGACGAGCAGGTTCATCCCCAGCGCGCCCAAAAGGGAGACCAGGAAAATCCACATCAGGTTCGAGTAGCCCTCGACGGGCGGGCCCTCGGTCCAGGTGAGCCCCTGACCCTGGAGCAGCCGCTGGGCGTAGCGGAGGGAGATCAGCGCGTCGTCGGAGTAAAAGGGCATGTAGTACCAGGCGTGCGCCAGCAGGAGCGCCAGCAGGAGCACGGGCACGGCCCATTTGAAGAGCGGGCTGCGGAGGTCGATTTTCGGTTTCACGGAGCGTCCCGGTTCGGTATCCCCACCGCCGCCGATTATGCCGCTTCCGCGGAGAATTGGCAATTCACGCGACCCGTCCGGGGCGGGGGTCATGTCCCCTCCCCCCGCTGGGGGGAGGGCTAGGGTGAGGGGTAAAAAAAGCGGCGGGGAAAGGATTCCCCGCCCTACATTTACGGACGACGGTGATTCGACGTAGGGGCCGCCCTACATCTTAACGACAATCGCCTCGACCGGCAGCAGCTCCTCGCTCTGTGTCGACAGGACGATGTCCACGCCGTCGCCCACGCGCTCGGTCGTGCACTCGATGA
>CAZNZF010000102.1:0-4573 GCA_964577465.1 uncultured bacterium
AATATTCTGATTTTGAAAGCACTATTTACTGGAAATCGGCAAATAGTGGTTTAGTATTTTTTGATGATCTACCCCGCTTTATTAGGTTTATGAGAATAAACAATTTAATTTAAAAATGTAGGGAGGTAATCCCCGCCCTACATTACGTGAATCGAGGTCTGCTTCCCCCCTTGCGCGGGGGGATTTTTTTCGCTATCTTATGAGTGAAGGGGTTTCGTGGGAGGGCGGAAATGGAAACCTACTACCACGTCGAGGTGCGGATGAAGGACGGCGAGGTCGTCCGGGCCACGGCGCTCGGTCGCTTCGCCGCCTGGGTCTGCCCCTACTGCCGGCACCAGATGCTGGCGGAGCTGGACTTCGACCCCGGCGCCCGGCCCACCTGGGTCAGCCACTGCTGCGAGAAGACCTACCTCCTCCACGGCGACAGCGGTAGTCCCGGGAAAATCGGGTACATCGAGGAACAGTAGGGGCGGTAGTGGGAACCGTGCGGTGATTACATGATGCGTCGTAGGGGGGGCGTCTACGCCCTCCTTTTTTACGGCGGCCCTCACTCCGGCATGTGCTTCGTAAATTGCGATGGTGTAGGGGCGGACCTTCAGGTCGGCCCCTACGAGGTCAACACCGATTCACATCTTCCCCGTAGGGGCCACCGTCCACACCCGCCCGTTTTACCCATCACCCCGGCCCGTCGGCGCGCCGCCCCCCAAAGGGTGGAGGGGATGTGGTATCCTTTTTTCGGACCTTTAACTGAGGAGGCCGGTTGAAGCGGACCGTCGTTTTGTTGCTCCTCGCGGCGCTGGCCGCCGGGGCGTTGGAGGTCGGCGTGACCCTCTCCGCCCGGGGCCTGTTCACCGTGGGCTCACCCTACGAGTTCAGCGCCTTCTGGGACCAGGACATCGACGCGGGCGTGCAGTACGGCTTCGGCTTCATGCTCGACCTGTATCTGGGCGGCGGATTCGCCCTGGGGCCCTGCGCCTCGGGTTCCTTCTTCACCGACCAGGTCTCCCTGGACGACCCCTACTCGGACTTCGACCACGCCTACACCTACGATTGGACCGAGCTTTTCTTCGGGCTGGGGGCGCGCTACGATTTCGTCACCACCGGCAGCTACCGCCCCTGGGTCCGCGTCGCCGGGGGATATGTCTCAACCGACCTCACCGTCACCGAGAAGGGCGTGGGGCAGACGGACTCCTCCGGGGGGAATTACGGTTTCGAGGCCGGGCTGGGCCTCGACCTGTACATGTCCGACTACTTCAGCGTGGGCGTTTCCTGCGAGTACCGCCTGACCGGCGTGGGGGTGGATTCGGAGGTTCTGGCCGACAACGCCTCGGCGCTCGGCGTCGGGGTGAACCTGGGCTTCCTGTTCTAAAGGGGGGGACCATGCGCAGGGCGGCGATTCTCCCGGCCGTCGTGATTCTGGCGTCCCAGGCGGCGGCGGTGGGCCTCGGCTTCACCGTCTCCCCGCGGCTCCTGTTCCCGCTTCACGACCCCTATATAGACGGCGGTAACTGGGATCGGGGCGTCATGCTGGGATTCAGCTTCAGCTTCGATATAAGCCTTTTTCCCGGTCTCGACGTGGGGCCGTACTTCGGCGGGCTGTTCCCCGCCGACACCTACCCCTTGGAGTGGAGCGAAGGCGACGGGAAGGTCTTCTGGACGGACCTCGTCATCGGGGCCCGGTTCAAGTACTCCGTTCCCACGGGCGGTCCCCTGCGGCCCTGGCTTTCGGTGGCGCCGGGCTACGGCATTCTGTCCGCGACGGCCAAGGCCGATTACTCCGGGATTACATACTCGACCGAATACGACAACACAGGCGGATTCGGCCTGGACGCCGGAATCGGAGTGGACTACCGCATCTCGGAGGTGTTCTCCGTCGGCTTCGGCGTCGATTTCCACATGAACACCGCCGACACGGTGGAGTACGAGTTCGGTGGAGAGACGGTCGAGTGGGAGCTGGAGGAGTCGCCGGTGGGACTCGGTTTCGGCTTCAACGCCGGAATCGACCTGTGATTCGCCGTCGCCGGGAGAATCGGCCGACGCGCCCTTGAAACGGGGCGCCTTTCTGTGTTAATCTGGGGCCGGGACCGGCTAAGGCGTTGAAATAGAAAAGGATGCGGTATGCCCTCCTTCGACGATGTCCTCATTAAAAAGGGCGGCGAGGTGGTGGCCCACGCCATGGGAATGGGCACGCGGGTCGTCTTCCGCTGCACCAACGGCAACTGCTACGCCCAGCTCCTGTTCAACGCCGCCGAGGTGCAGGACGGCATCGGGACGTGCCAGGGCTGCGGCACGCGCTACAAGCTGGTCCTGTCCCCGGACAACGGGCACATCGTCGGCCTGGAGATGCTGTAAGGTTCACCCGCAATCGACACGGGGCCGTTATCGCGGCCCTTTGCATTTTCAACCCCGTTGACCTACACTGGGCCCGGAAACCGCCGAAGCACAGGAGTGAGATGACGGAGCCCGGCCTGACACCCGTAGAGCGCCCGGCGCCCACGGACCACCACATCCACGGGCTCATCTCCTCCCGCTGGAGCCCCCGGGCGCTGGACCCCGACCGCCCCGTGGAGCGGGAGAAGCTGGAGAGCATCCTCGAAGCCGCCCGCTGGGCGCCTTCCTGCTTCAACGACCAGCCCTGGAACTTCCTCGTCTTCACCGCCGAGAACCCCGACGCGCTCGAAAAAGCCCGCGAGTGCCTCTCCGAGGGCAACGCCTGGGCGCGGAAGGCGCCGGTGCTCATCTTCTCCGTCACCCGGAAAAATTTCACCTACAACGGCAAGCCCAACCGCTTCGCGGAGCACGACCAGGGCATGGCCTCGGTCCTGGCCGCGCTGG
Source organism: uncultured bacterium (assembly GCA_964577465.1). GTDB lineage: Bacteria > RBG-13-66-14 > RBG-13-66-14 > RBG-13-66-14 > RBG-13-66-14 > RBG-13-66-14. The sequence goes on from CAZNZF010000102.1 coordinate 2,836, forward strand.
AGGCGGTGAACCGGGGGCTCGGCTTCCACCAGATGGCCGGCTTCTCGCGGAAAAAGCTCGCCGAACATTTCCCCATCCCCGAGGACCACGAGGTCATGGCGGCCGTCGCGGTGGGCTATCCGGGAAAAATCGCCGACCTGCCCCCCGATAAACGGGAGTCCGAGACCGCCCCCCGGGAGCGCAGACCCCAGACCGCCTTCGTCCACTACAACGGCTGGCAGTCCCGATAAAAGATGACAGCTCCGGGTTGCGTGTGCTAACTTTACAGGCGCCGCAGAGGAGTGCCATGGCCGACATCCAGCTCCAGGTGCAGCTTTCACGCCCCCCGGCCGACGTCTGGAAGGCCCTGTTCAACCAAGCCGCCCGGCGTATCTGGTGGGCGTACGGCATCCAGCTCCTGCCGGAGACCGGCTCCCCCTTCTTCGAGTACTGGCGCGACGGCGACGGTCACGAGCGCGTCAGCCGGGGGAAGGTCCTGGCCGCCAAGAAAAACCGGCTCCTGCGCCTGAGCTGGCAGGACGACGACTGGCCCGTGGCCACGCAGGTGGAATTCAGGCTGGCCGCCAAGCGGGGCACGACGAACCTGACCCTGGTCCACTCCGGCTTCGAGGCCCTGGGACCCAAGCTCCAGTACAACGTGGAGGAGTACACCAACGGCTGGGAGGCGCTCCTGGAAGACCTGCGGACGTACCTCGAGGGGCCGGCCGAGGAGCTCGCCGAGCCGGAGGACGACGAACCGTAGCCGCCGGGAGGGGCGGTCGTCGAACCTGGGCCGGTGATGAACACCGAAAGCGAGGGACGCGAGATGGACGAGAAAAAGTTCCGGGCCGTGCTGGAGGAAATCGCCGCCGAGATGGGCCACGGCTCCCGCGTGGCCAAAGACAAGCTCGACGAGTGGGCGGAAAAGGTGAAGGATGCCTGGCCCGAGGTGGAAAACAGCTTCGAACGGTTCGGCCGGTCCTTCTCCGCCAGCATCGGCGCCTTCGCCAAGGCTTTCCACGAGGCCTACCACGGGGAGGACGAGGATGAGGATGGAGAGGAAAAAAAGAAATAACGAAGACCGCCCGGTGCCAAGGGGCCTGATTGCGGTCGTTATCGTTCCGGCGTTTCTGCTGCTCTCGGGCTGCGCCTCGCCGACCGGCGTGGAGGGCGAATCCATGTGGTGGCCCCAGGCCGTCGGCTGGAGCTGGCTCTACATTGCGACCGTGCAGGGGGACCTCGAGTTCGACGTGAAAATCGAGGACACCGCCGAGTACGGGGACCAGGAGTGCTTCGTCAACGAGTTCGGCGACTACGACAGCCACGACGGCATGCTCGTCGCGGTTTGCCCCGCCTCGGACGAGGCCTTCGAGATTTGGGACCAGAAATTCTGGGTGGAGCTGGGCGGCAGTATGTGGGTCGAGATGGAGTTTCGCTACTCCGACCCGCTCACCGCCTACATCTCGGGGACGCTCGACGACCCCGTCTCCGATGACGGCGAGGGCTACGTTTATGTGAACGGAACCCCCGGCGGCTACGGCTTTACCGCCTCGCTGACCTCGGAAACCCTGGAGACCGGCGTCGAGCTCGAGGTCCAGGGCGAGACCCACTCCGGTATGCGCCGGGTGGAGTTCACGCTGGAAAGCGACATCCAGGACCCCGTGACTTCGCACGGTTACTTCGAGCGGGGCGTGGGGCTGGTCCGGGGCGAGGGTCTGTGGGGCTACGGCGTGCTGGAGCTCGTGAGCTACGAGACGCC
>CAZNZF010000102.1:4673-7682 GCA_964577465.1 uncultured bacterium
TCCCCGCCGCCTTTTTCCGCAGGCGACCGTGGAGGACTCGTCCTACCGGTCGCCCCTACGGAACGGATGCGCAAATTACCGTAGGGCGGGGGCTCTGTACCCCGCCCTTTTCAATTGTGAAAATGGGCGGCACACGGAATTGCCGCCCTACGTCGTCCAACGCCCGTAGGGGCGGGTGTCCACACCCGTCCTTTTTTATTTCTTGTACTTCTTCCTCCGGCTCGCGCGGCTGCGGTGCTTGGGCGGCAGGTACTTGAGCCAGTGGGGCTCGCCGTCCGCCGGGGGCCGCCTGCGTCCCCGCTCCGGCTTCTTCCCGGAAGTCTTCCCCGCCGGGTCCAGGTCCAGCCGCAGCGCCGCCAGGTCCACCCCCACCACCTGCACCTGAAGCTGGTCCCCCAGCCGGTACGTGTTGCCCGTGTTGCGCCCCACGAGCTGGTCCGGCGACTCCTGGAAGCTGTAGTAGTCGTCGCCCAGCTTCGCCACGTGGACCAGCCCCTCGATGAGGAGGTCGTTCAGCTCGACGAAGACGCCCTTGGCGATGACCCCGGTGATGGTCCCGGCGAAGACGTCGCCCAGGTGCCCGGTGAGGTACTCCAGCTTCTTGAACTCGTCCGCCTCGCGCTCGGCCTCCTCGGCCAGCTCCTCCGTGGACGAGGTGTGCAGGGCGATTTCGGTGAGCTCGGTCCGGTCGTAGGGCGGCCCGTCGCCGGCGTGGAGCGCCTTGAGCAACCGGTGCACCACCAGGTCCGGGTAGCGCCGGATGGGGCTGGTGAAGTGCGTGTAGCAGCCCGAGGCCAGCCCGAAGTGCCCGACGTTCTTCGGCGAGTACACCGCCCGCTGGAGGCTCCGCAGGAGCATGTACTTGATGAGCCGCTCGAGCGGCTTGCCCTCGGAGGCCTTGATGAGCCGCTGCATCGCCCGGGGGTCGGCGAGCTCGTCGCCGGAGAAGTCCATCTGCAGGAATTTGAGCGACTTGGACAGGTGCTGGAGCGCGCGGGGGTCCGGCTTGTCGTGTATGCGGTAGAGCGCCGGCCCCTTGGCGTCGGTCAAAAGTTTCGCCACCGCCTCGTTGGCCAGCAGCATGAACTCCTCGATGAGCTGGTGGGTGCGCAGGCGCGCCTTGACCCGAATCTCCAGCGGCTTGCCGGTGGCCTCGTCCAGGATTATTTTCGCCTCGGGCTGGTCCAGGTCGATGGCCCCGCGGTCCAGGCGCCTCTTGTACAAAATCTTCGCCAGGGCGTCCATCCGCCGCAGGCGGTCGGCCAGCTCGTCCAGCTCCGCCTGGGTCTTACCGTGGGCGAACTCCTGCACGTCGGGACTCTTCTTCCCGTCGATCAAGTCCTGGGCCAGCTCGTACCACAGCCGGTGGCGGGAGTTTATCGCCGACGGCGTCGCCTCCACCGCCGTGATTTCCCCCTTGGCGTCGAGGTCGGCGATGACGCTCACCGTGCGCTTGAGCTCGCCGGGCCGCAGGGAGCAGACGAAGTTGGAGAGCCGCTCGGGGAGCATGGGCAGGACGCGGTCGGGGAGGTACACGCTGTTGCCACGCAGGAAGGCCTCCTCGTCCAGCTCCGTGCCGGGGGCCACGTAGTTCGACACGTCGGCGATGTGCACCCCGAGCCGCCAGCCGCCGCCCTTCTCCTCCAGGCTGATGGCGTCGTCGAAGTCCTTGGCGTCCACCGGGTCGATGGTAACGATGTAGGTGTCGGAGAGGTTCTTCCGCCCGGCCCACTCGTCGTCGGCGATGGCCGGGTCGCACTTCTCGGCCTCGGCCTCGACCTCCTCGGGGAAGTCGTCGGGGAGCTCGAACTTGCGGACGATGGCCAGGATGTCCACGCCGGGGTCGTCCGGGTCGCCCAGGACCTCGACGATTTTCCCCACGGGAATCTCGCGGGGGGCCTCCCAGTCCAGGACCTGCGCCACCACGACCTCGCCGTGCTGCGCGCCGAACCAGTCCTTGTGCGCGACGATGACCGCCACGTGGATGCGCCTATCGAGCGGGGCCACGAAGGCCACGTCGCCGCGGATGCGGAAGGTGCCCACGATGGTCTCCCGGGCCCGGGCCAGGACGCGGATGATTTTCGCCTCTATGCCCTGGCCGCGGGGGTCGCCCAGGACGCGCCCCACCACCCGGTCGCCGTGTATGGCCGTGCCGAAGTTCCCCCGCCCGACGAAGGCGTCCGGCTGGCCCTCCTCGTCGGGGATGATGAAGCCGAAGCCGCGCTCGTTGCCCTTCAGGCGGCCGACGACCAGGCCCATCATCCGCGGCAGGCCGTAGCGCCCCGCCTTGTTGGCGAAGAGGCGACCCTCCTGCTCCAGCTCCTCGAGGGCGTCAAGGACCGCCTCGTGGTTGGCGTGAAGGGCGTCGGAGATTGTATCCGGCGAGAGGGGCTTCCCGGCCTTCTCGTCGAAGTAGGCGCGTATCTTCTGCGCTAGGAGGTTCGGTTGCTCGGTCATCATTCAGGCTTTCCACCCTTTCCCCGTGGGAGCGGCGCACCGACGTGGTTAGGGGTGAGGGTATGTTTCCGTCCCCCTCTCCCTTCAAGGGAGAGGGTCGGGGTGAGGGTCAAAATTTCCTTCTTTTAATAATCATCACTTTCCCAGAACCTCAAGAATTTTCTCCAGTACACCGGCCATGTTCTTCAGCACATCGGTGTTTGCGAACCTCAACACGGCTATCCCTTGCCCCTTCAGCTTCTCATCCCGTTTCCCATCATAAACCACACGCTCCGGCAGGGCGTGTTCGTTTCCATCCAGCTCAATCGCCAACTTACATTCCGGGCAATAGAAATCCAAGATGTACCCTGAAACGGCATACTGGCGGCGGAATTTAGCCCCTGAAAACAGGCGGCCGCGCAGGTTGCGCCAGAGTTTCTTCTCGGCATCGGTCATGCTTCGTCGCAGGCTGCGGGAGCGGCGGGTCATCTCCGGAGGGATGCGCCGCGCTTTCTCGCGTTCTTGGGTCATCTGCCGTTCCCTTCCCCTACCCTCACCCTAGCCCTCTCCCTG
>CAZNZF010000103.1:0-7631 GCA_964577465.1 uncultured bacterium
GAGCGGCTAAACTCGCCTCACACGCTATAAAAACACGACTTACCACCCGCCACGGGGACCGTTTTGAGCGCCGAAATTATCGACGGAAAAAAAATCGCCGCCGAGCTGGGCCAGGCCAACGCGGCCCGGGCCGAGGCGCTGATTAATGCCGGGGTCGAGCCGACACTGGCAATTCTCACGCCCGCGGACGACCCCAACGCCGCCGCCTACGCCCGCTCCCTGGCCAGGGCCGGGACCCGGCGCGGCCTCGTCGTGCACTCGGTGGAGCTCCCCGCCGGCGTGGGTGCGGAGGATTTCGGCAATTTGTTGAAAGAGGCCGAGACCGGCGCCCACGGCGTCCTCGTCCTGCGCCCCCTGCCGAAAGGTCTCGACCCGGACGCGGTGGACTTTTCGGTGGACCCGGCGAAAGACGTGGACGGGGTGCACCCGGTGAACGCGGGGCTCCTGGCCCTGGGGCGTCCGCGCTTCGTGCCGGCCACCGCCCGCGCCGTCCACCATTTACTGAAAACCACCGGCGTGGAGCTGGTCGGCAAACGGGCCGTGGTTATCGGCCGCTCGAACATCGTGGGCAAGCCGCTGTTCCAACTGCTCCTGGCCGAGCACCTCACGGTGACGGTCTGCCACAGCCGGACTCATGACCTGCCGGGCGTGGCGCGTGAGGCCGAGGTGCTGGCGGTGGCCGTCGGGCGGGCGGAGATGGTCACGCCTGATTTCGTGAAGCCGGGCGCCGTGGTCCTCGACGCCGGGTACAACTGGAATAACGAGCTGGGCCGCGAGCAGGGCGACGTCCACCCCGACGTGGCCGAGGTCGCCGGCTGGTTCACCCCCGTCCCCGGGGGCGTCGGCCCGGTGACGACCCAGATGCTCATCGAGAACGTTTTAATCGCCGCGACCGGGCGGTGATACGCCGACGGGAGGCGTCGTGCCGGAAAATCTCAGCCCCGCCGAGAGGAAGAAGCGCAAGCGCCGGACGATAATCTTTATCGTCGTGGGCGCGCTGGCGGCCATCGTGCTCGTCAACGTCCTCGCCTCGGGCGCGCCCGAGTCCGAGGTGAACACCGAGCCGGTGGAAAAGCGCACCATCGAGAGCGTGGTCTCCGGGCCGGGGCACGTCCGCCCCGCCATCGAGGTGAACCTGGTGGCGCTCACCGCGGGCCAGATCGTCCGCGTGGCCGTCGTGGAGGGCCAGCAGGTCCACACCGGGGACCTGATTCTGGAAATCGACCCCGACCAGTCGCAGAGCCTTCTGTCCCAGAGCCAGGCCGGATACTCCGCGGCCCAGGCCCAGCTCGACCTGGCCCAGGCCAACCTCAAACAGGCCGAGGACACCTTCACCCGCCAGCAGAGCCTGTACTCGGAGGGGCTCATCTCCAAGCAGGAGTGGGAGGCCACACAGACGCAGCTCCAGGTGGCCCGGGCGCAGCAGGAGGCGGCGAAGAGCCAGTCCTGGGGCGCCCTGGCCTCCATCCGCGCCGCCCGCGACTCCGTGGACAAGACCCGCTACTCCTCGCCCATGGACGGCGTCGTCGTCGCGCTGAACTTCGAGGAGGGCGACATCGCCTACCCGCCCACCTTCACCATCACGCCCCTGGCCACCATCGCCAGCCTCGAAGGGATGAAGGTGGAGGCCGAGATCGACGAGACCGACGTGGTCAACCTCGAGCTCAACCAGCCGGCCAGGGTGGAAATCGAGGCCTTCCCGCGCGAGAGCTTCGCCGGCTATGTCTCCGAAATCGCCCGCTCCGCCAAGACCTCCGCCACCGGCTCCGACGCCGAGGTGGTCAACTTCGAAATCAAGGTCATCATCACCGACCAACTGCCCCCGGCGGTGCTGCCCGGGATGAGCGCCACGGTGGAAATCACCACCGACACCGCCACCGACGCCCTCTCCGTGCCGATTTCAGCCGTGGTCGTCCGGGACCGCGAAACGGTGCTGGGGTGGCTCGGCGAGGATTATGCGCTCCCCAACGACTGGGACGACGTCGAGGGGGTCTTCGTCACGGGCGGCGACACGGTCTCCTTCCGCCCCGTCGTCACCGGCGTCTCCGACGAGGCCTTTATAGAAATCACGGAGGGGCTGGCGGAGGGCGACGTGGTGGTCAGCGGGCCGTACAAGGAGTTGCGTGAGCTGGAGCACGGGGGCACCGTGACCGTGGCCGAGGTGACCGAGGAGACGGAAGAGGAATGACCCGCGTCCGGGGCCGGGCGGGTAACGAGGGGCCGCGTCAGTAAAAAAACGGGGATACGGCGGGAAATATTCCGCCGCGACCGTCCTTTAGTCCGGGGCAAGGGGCTTAAGCCCCTTGTCTGACACGCTCACCCGGGGCATTCGACCTTTCGACGAGAGTGAATCATGGCCGAGCCGCTGCAAGAGGTCCGCCGGCTGACCCGCCTCTACGAGGGGGACTTCGACCTGTGGCGCCTGTCGCGCAGGGCCGGGGAAGAGCTCCCGCCCCCGCCGCCGCCCGTCCCGGAGGCCCCGCTCATCGAGGTCCGCGACCTCTCGAAGGTCTACCGGATGGGGGAGGTGGAGGTCCGCGCCCTGGACGGGGTGGACCTGGACATCGCCGCCGGCGAGTACGTCTCCATCATGGGCCCCTCCGGCTCGGGCAAGTCCACCCTGATGAACCTCATCGGCTGCCTGGACACGCCCTCGTCCGGGAGCTACCGCCTGGCCGGGGAGCTGGTGAGCGACATGGACGACGACCACCTGGCCGACATCCGCAACCGGCGCATCGGCTTCGTGTTCCAGACGTTCAACCTGCTGCCGCGGGCCAGCGCCCTGATAAACGTGGAGCTTCCGCTGGTGTACTCGCGGATTGTGCCGTCGGAGCGGTTGGAGCTGGCGCGGGGGGCGTTGGCGGAGGTGGACCTGGCCGACCGGGTGGACCACAAGCCCAGCGAGCTTTCGGGGGGCCAGCGGCAGCGCGTGGCCATCGCCCGCGCCCTGGTCACCCGGCCCTCGATCATCCTGGCCGACGAGCCCACGGGAAACCTGGACTCCAAAACCGGCGTAGAGATTTTACACCTGTTCGCCAGACTCCACGCCGACGGTCAGACCATCATCGTGGTCACGCACGACCCGGAGGTCTCCACGGCGGGGCGCCGCGTCCTCCACCTCCACGACGGCCGCCTGGTGCGGGAGGAGAAGCGCGGAACGACGACCGTCCCCCGGCTCCGCGGCCGGCGGTGAAGGGGCGCCATGGCGCTCGATAAAAAGAAAAAACGGCTCATCATCTGGTGCGGCGCGGCCTTCCTGGCTGTGGCGGCGGTGCTCGTCTTTTTCCTCACCCGCCGCGAGGACCCGGAGCCCCACCTCCTCACGGCCAACGTGCTCCTGGACGAGGGCTTCCCCGACGAGGCGCTCCTCGAGTACGAGACCGTGCTGTCGCTGGACCCGACGAACTACGAGGCGGCGGAGGGGCGGCTGGCGGCCCTGGCCGGGACCTACGGCCTCGAGGCCGCGCGCAACCGGCTCATCGCCGACCGCGACGCCCACCCCGACGACCCGTTCTACAGCTTCCAGCTCGCCCTGTACCACGCCCACCACCGCGACTTCTACCGGGCGCGGGAGCAGCTCGGTCAGGCGGAGCGGCTGGGGCTGTCGCGGGCCTGGCACGCCTACGGGCGGGGGTTGATCTATTCCGCCGCGGGCCAGCTCGCCGACGCCGCCGAGGAGTTCACCAAGGCCATCGACATCGACCCCGGCCTGGGCTCCGGCTACGTGAACCTCGCCGACACCTGCATCGGCCTGGAGAACCTGGAGAAGGCGCGGGCGATCCTTTCCGAGGGGACGGAGACCTCGCCGAGGGACGCCTACCGCCTGCGGCCCCGGCTGGCCTGGCTCTCCCTGGCCGAGGGCAACGACATCCTGGCCCTGGAGCAGTTGACGAAGATTCTCCAGAGCGCCCCGAAGGTCCCGGGCTGCTTCTACGCCGCGGCGGCCATCGCCCTGTCCCTGGACCTCGGGGAGGGCTACGAGCCCGCCATCGAGCTGCCGCTGCCCGACCAGCCCGCCGTGCCGGTGGCCGGTTTCGACAAATTGCCGCTGGGCCAGCGGTGGGCCATCCTGGCCTGCTCGGCGGCGCTGGAGCACGACCCGCTGCCGGCGCGCGCGCACTACCACCTCGCCCGGTGCCTGTACGAGGCGGGGGACGAAAAGGCCGCCGAGAGCGAGCTGGATCTCGCCGCCGCCAACGGCGCCCACCAGGTGCCCTACTCCACGGCGCCGGTGGAGCTCTACCGCTGGCTGGGCCGCGATGCCCTGACCGCCGGGGATTACGTCGGCGCCCGCAACGCCTACCGCACCGTCCTGGGCTCCCGCAAGGACGACCCCGACGCCCTGTACCACATCGGGCTGGCCTACGAGCGCGAGGGCGAGCCGACCCTGGCCGCGAGAGGCTACGAGGCCGCCACCCGGGTCGCGCCCGACGACCCCCGGAGCTTCACCGGCCTGGCGCGGATCTATCTCGACGCCGGGGATTTCTCCCGGGCCGTCCGGTACGCCGAGGCCGCCGCCGAGCGGGACCCCGCCGGGACGACCACCCAGAAGATGCTCGTCCGCGCATACATCGCCGGGCACTGCTTCGAGCAGGCCGACGCCGTCCTCCAGACCCTGCGCCGCCTGGTCCCCCGGGACCTCGAGGCGGGCATCCTCGCCGGCCGGCTGGCCGAAGAGCGGGGCGACCTCCAGGGGGCGGTGGACACCTACGCCGGCGTGCTCCAGCTCGGCATCCCGACCGCGACGGCGCTCGAGCTGTACTACTCCATCGCCCGGCTGTACGCAAAAATGGCCGCGGGCGCCGAGGACCGCGCCGAGAGGAAGCGGCTGGAGAACCTCTCCGCCCAGTCCGCCGCCGAGGCGGCCAACCTGAAGCTGTAGCGCCACGCCACGACCGCACCGAGGTTATGTGAAACCACCGCTCTTATTCATTCTCTGCACGCTCCTGGTCGCCGGCTGCGAACCGGGGTCCGACGACCCCCTGGGAAGCGGGCTCAATGACCGCCCGGACCAGTCCGTCCAGACCCTCATCATCGAGCCCGGCCCGGGATGGGCGGACACCGGCTACTACGGCTACGGGAACACCGACGGGGCGCTGAACAACGCCGTGGGCCGGGTGGACGACACCCTGGTCCGCAGCCTCATCAACTTCAAGGTCGAGGACCTGCCCGACGAGGTGACCTCGGACAGCCTGTACCGCGCCCGGGTGGAGTACTACTACGTCGAGTCCCCCGGCGTCGCCAACTGGCGCCCCTACTCCCGGGGGGACCTGACGGTGGACGTGTACGCCGTCACGAACGAGTGGGTGGACGAGGAGGCCACCTGGCTCAAGCGCACCGCGGACGAGAATTGGGGCGACCCCGGCGGGGACTTGACCGGCCCCTTCGGCTCCTTCGTCCTCGACGAGCCGCCCTCGGGCTACGGCGAAATCCGCAGCTTCGACGTCACCGACCTGGTCGCCTGGTGGCTGGAAAACCCCGACGAGGAGAACGGCCTTTTATTGAAGGCCCAGGACGAGGACGCCGCCCGGGTCGTCAAGGAGTTCTACTCCGACGACATCGACAACGCGACCAACCACCCCTACCTGGTGGTGGTGTGGGAGTCCTCCGCGGGACAGAAGCGGGAGGTCAGCCTGGAGGCGTGGCAGGACGTGGTCATCGCGGACGACCTCTCGCAGCCCGACTCGCTGGTGTACGGCTCCGCGGCCGAGCTGCCGCTCTCGTCCGCCTACGGCACCGGGGGGCGGCTGATGTTCGACTTCGACCTCTCGCAACTGCCCGCCGAGGCTACGGTCAACCTGGCCGAGCTCGAGCTCTACACGGATTTCCCCGGCCGCGACGGCGCGGTGGGAATAGCCGCCCACCCCCTCGACGACGACTTCTCCGAGGCCGATGACCAGGGCGACCTGCGGCGCCTGACGCTCTCCGACACCCAGGTGACCGGCCGGCTCGACCCCGCCCCGCCCGGATACACCAAAATAGACGTGACCCCCATCGTCCAGGACTGGATAACGGGGGAGGAGGACCAGCACGGGCTGGTGGTCAAGCTGGCCTCGGAGCAGGACTACGAGGACCCCATCCGCCTGTGGACCCAGGAGGCCGCCCAGGGCCGCCGGCCCCGCCTCGTCGTCAAGTACACCCTCCCGCCGGACTTCTGGTACGACCGGGAGCCGGAGGAGCGGGCGACAAACCTGGAATAACATGAACAAACACCGCGCCCTGATTCTTTTAGTCCTCCTGCCGACCCTGGCGTCGGCGTACTCCCTGTTCGCCCTGGGACGGCCCGGAGAGCCGATTCCCCCCGCCGACGCCCGCGGCATGGCCCTGGGCAACAACGCCCTCGGCCTGTGGGACCTGGGCAGCCTCTCGCTCCTCAACCCGGCGTCCATCGCCGGCCGGGAGTACTCCACCCTCACCCTCTCCACCCGGTGGGAGAACAACTTCTACCGGGTCGCGGCGGGGTCGAGCGTCTACGAGGCCGTGGACCTGCCGAACATCCAGTTCGTCTTCGACCTGCCGGCGGGCCTGGCCGTGGGGGCGGGGTGGCAGGAGCGGCAGAGCTGGCGGTTCATCTACTCGGAACCGCTGCGCGACGGCGACGAGGAGGTCGGCACCGCCTGGGTCGAGGGGCGGGGCGCGGTGAACGGGGCGAACCTGGCCCTGGCCTGGGCCCCCAACGAGAACCTCGGCCTCGGCCTGCGCGCCACCGCCATCATCGGCTCACCCGCCGAGGTCTGGCGCACCGACTTCGACGACGAGAACAAGGACGAGTACACCGACACCGAGGACCACCTGGTCACCGACGTCGTCGGCCTGACCCTGGCCGCGGGGGTTAACGCCCGGCTGGGGCAGTTCAACCTCGGCGCCTACTTCGAGTACCCCGTCCTGGGCGACGTGACGAAGGTCACCGAGTCCACCTTCGGCGAGGTCTCGCGGGAGGGCGCGACCTTCGACTTCCCGGTCAACTTCGGCCTGGGCGTGGGCTGGACGGCGAACCGGAACCTGCTCGTAGTGGGCGATTTCCGCTACGAGATGTGGAGCGGCTTCGCCATCGACGGCGCACAGCGGGGCTACGACGACACGCTGCACGCGGGGCTCGGGGTGGAGGTCATCCCCAGCCGGCGCTTCACCGATTTCTTCCTCTTTCGGATGCCCTGGCGCGTTGGGGGTTACTACGAGACGCTCTACGACTCGCCGCGGGGGACGGACCTCTCCGAGCTGGGCGTCACGGTGGGCACCGGGATTTTCTTCGGCGAGGAGGACGAGAGCACCATCGACCTGGCCTTCCAGTACGCCCGGCGCGGAAATTTTGACGAAAACGGGCTGGAGGAGGAGATTTTCCGGGTCATGGTGAGCCTCAACGGCTCGGACAACTGGTGGTAGCCGTCGGTTGACCGGTCGGCCGGTTCGGTGATTAACCGCCGTTCGTCCAAATGTAGGGCGGGGATTACCTTCGGTCGCAGATATTAATCCCCGCCGTTTTGCCCTTGCGATGACGTAGGGCGGCCCTTCCACGCCCCGCCGCGTTTTACCCCTCACCCTAACCCTCTCCCCAGAGGGGAGAGGGGGGCCGCGGGCCGCCGGGGACGGGCGCCCCAACCGGCACCGTTAGTGGTGGAAGCAGGGCGGGG
>CAZNZF010000104.1:0-7602 GCA_964577465.1 uncultured bacterium
CGGATTGCGACGGCGTAGGGCGGGGATTCCTATCCCCGCCGCTTTTTTTCAGAATCATCACCTGTCCAGGAGCTCCGTCTGCCGGACCGCGTTCCAGCTCCAGCGGTGGATGGGCGTGGGGCCGAGACGGCGCAGCGCCTCCAGGGCGGGCAGGCCGTAGCCCTTGTTCTCGGCCAGGCCGTACCCGGGGAAGAGCGGGTCCAGGGCGCGCATGAGGCGGTCGCGGGCGGTCTTGGCCAGGATGCTGGCGGCGGCGATGCTGGCCGCGCGGGCGTCCCCCTTCACCACGCCCACCGCCGGAATCCCCAGCCGGGGGAAGTGCGCCCGCAGCTCGGGCCCGTCAACGAGGGCCAGCCGGGGCCGGGGGTTCAGGCCGTCCAGCGCGCGGCGCATGGCGAGGAAACTGGCGCCGATGATGTTCAGCCGGGCGATTTCGCCGGGGCAGGCAAAGGCCACCGCCCAGCTCCGGGCGGCGGCTTTGATTTCGATTTCTAGACGGTCGCGCGCGGCGGGGGAGAGCCGCTTGGAATCGTCGAGCCCGTCAGGAATACACGCCGGGTCGAGGATGACGGCCGCCGCGGCCACCGGCCCGACCACCGGTCCACGCCCCGCCTCGTCCAGGCCGGCCAGGGGTTCGGTGAAATCGCTCTCCGCCAGCACGCGGCGCTCGAAGGAATAGTCCAGCATAAACTTAGGGTAAGGGCAAGGGGCTTAAGCCCCTTGTCTCATCGTCCGGCGAGGGCCTCGATGAGCTTCACGGCCAGCCGCGGCCCCTGGGGCCAGAACTCGCAGGTGCCGATGCGGCCGTCCAGAAAAACGTCCGAATCCCCCACCTCGACCGCACCGCCCTCGCTCATCCGCTTGCGCTGCCCCTTGTACACCGCCATCTTCACCCCGCGGGCCCGGTCGTCCTGCAGGAGGGCCAGGACGCCGATTCCGCTCGCCCCCACGTACCCGCCGCCCGCGAGCACCCGCCCGATGACCGTCCCGGTCGCGGGGAAATGGGCCATGCCCTCCATTCCCCTGGACTGCATCAGGTACAGCAGGTCGACGCCGTCCAGGTGCTCGAGTTCTTCGAGCCGAAAATCAGACAACGGTTCGCTGCCGCCGATGCCGGCGATGCGCTTGGCGTCGCTGGCGAGGTACACTCGGGCCCCGGCCTCGGTGAACAGGCGGCGCACGTCGTAGAGCTCGGGGTCGTAGAAACCGTCGCCGACCAGGATGACCACCCGCTTCCCGGCGAGCGCCCCGCGCAGGTTCTCGGGCAGCTCCACCCGGGGCGGGAGCTTGCCCACCAGTTCGGTGACGACGCCGTCGCCCGCGGGCTCGGGGGCGCTCTCTTCCCCGCACGCGAGCGGCAGGAGGAGGGCGGCGAAAAGGAAGACGGGAAATATTTTCATGGAGGTCAGGCTCCGAACTTGGTGTAGCGGTTGGACAGGTTCACAAGTATGGGCATGAGGTCCGTGCCCCGGGGGTGTCCCAGCCCGCCCGCGGCGCAGGCGAACTCGTCGTAGGTCTCCACCGCGTCGGGGCGGACGCCGGGGCCGTGGACGAGGAGCGGGACGGGATCGCCCGAATGGTCGCCCACCTCGCAGGGGGTGGAGTGGTCCCCGAGGACGGCGAGGTTCGTCCCGGCGTGCCACAGCGGCTCGGTGAGGGACAGGAAGCGGTCCACCATGAGGCAGGCGGCGATTTTCTCTTTAGGGGCGTCGTCGTGGCCGGCCAGGTCCGGGGCCTTGATGTTTACGAAGATGAGGTCGTAGGCGTCCCAGGCCCGCGTCACGGCCCGGGCCATGGCCTCGATGTCCGTATCGGCGCCGCCGGTGGCCCCGGGGCAATCGATGAGGTCGAAGCCGAGGTAGTTGCCCAGAAGCCCCTTCAGGAGGCCGACCTCCACCAGGGCGGCGGGCCGCAGCCCGTGGAGCTCGGCGAAGGGCGGGATGTGCGGCACCAGCCCGCCGCCGCGCGGAAGGGGGCAGTTGGCGGGGGGAAGCCCGGCCCGGCGGCGCTCGTCGTTCACCGGGTGGGCGTCCAGGATTTCGCAACCCCGGCGGACGAATTCCTCCACCGCGGCGCAGGTCTTGAGGGCAGCGGGATATTCCGGGTCGCCGTCGGCCACCGTGGGCGTGCAGGTGTGGAGCGCCTCGCCCTCGGAGTGGGGGTCCACGTCGGACACCGCGCCGGAGAGCCCCTCGCCCCGGAGCACCAGGGCGGCCCGGTGGGCCACCGATTCCTTGAACAGGGCCGTCACGCCGCCGGAGAGCCGCATGTCGTTCAGGGCGGCGGCCAGCTCGGCGGTCCGCTCGGTAATCCGCCCGGCGCGCCGGTCCGTGACGACCAGTTTCCCGTCGCGCTCCTGGACCGTGGCGAAGTTGCAGCGGAAGGCCACGTCGCCGGGCCGTGGGGCGAGCCCCACCCCGGCGGCCTCCAGGGGACCGCGGCCCGTGTAGTATTTATACGGGTCGTAGCCCAACAGGGCCAGGTGCGCCGTGTCGCTCCCGGCGCAGATGCCCGGCGCGATGGGGTCCAGAAGCCCCGTTATCCCGCCGGCGGCCAGGCGGTCCAGGGTCGGCGTATCCGCCGCGGCCAGGGGCGTCCGTCCGCCCAGGGAGGCCACCGGCCGGTCGCCGATGCCGTCGCCGATGACGAGGAAAATCTTGCGCTTGTCCATGAGCCCGCCCGTCCGAAAAGTGTACGAATCATCCCCCGCGGAAGATTCCCGACGACGGCGGATATCCCCGCGTTGCTAAAAAACCTGCTACCGAATCATCTATGCGTGTCGCTCGCGGCGCTAACGTTAAGGGCGTCTTAGTGTGTCGTCGCGGAACCGGGATGCAACGCCCCGCGTTGCTAAAAAACCTGCTACCGAATCATCTATGCGTGTCGCTCGCGGCGCCAACGTTAAGGGCGTCTTAGTGTGTCGTCGCGGGGCCGGGATGCAACGCCCGGCGTTGCTACGCCTCGTAGGACGGCTCGAACCAGCGGTCGAAGACGAGGAAGAGGGGAAGCCCCAGGGCGGCGGTGGCGGCAATCTGGCTCAGGAGCTCCCAGCCGCCGGCGGGTCCCGGCGTGGAGGAGAGCGCGGCCATGAGCCAAACCAGACCGCCCTTGAGGAACCCGACGCCCACCAGCGTGAACAGCCGCACCAGGTGGCTTCGCCGGTAAACCAGCCCGCGCAGGGCGAAGACCACCAGCGACACGCCCCCCAGCGCCACCGCGTCGGCCCCCAACAGGCCCCACCCGGACAGGTCCACCAGAAAACCGGCCAGCCAGGAGACCGCCACCGCCGGCACCGGCTTCTTCCCCGCGAGGGAGATGTAGACCACGGCCGCGAGGACCAGGTCGGGGCGGAACAGCTCCCAACCGCCGAAGAAGCCGAATCCCAGCCTGTCGAGCACCAGCGCCGCCGGCACGACGAGGTACATCATGGCAGGATGAGGTGGGCGAATTCGGCCCCCGCGACCCGCGCCGCCGGTTCGACCCGGCAGGAGAGCTCCAGCGCGCCGGGCTCCCAGCCGACCTCGGATACGCGCCCCACGGGAACGCCCGGGGGCAGCGCGCCCAGGCCGCTCGTCACCACCAGCTCGCCGTCCTCGGGAAGCACGTCCGCCGAAAGGTAATCCATCCAGAGCCCGCTATCGCGGGAGACCAGCACCCCGGTGCGCCGGGTCCTCTCCAGGCGCACCCCGAGTCGGAGACGGGGGTCGCCCAGCGGCACCAGCTCGGCCGTGTCACCGGCCACCCGGCCCACCACCCCGGCCAGCCAGCCGTCCACCAGAACGGCCTGACCGGGGACGACGCCCCGGGACTCACCGGCGGCCAGGGTGGGCGGCACCGTCGGGGTCAGCTCGACGGTGAGGAGCCGCCACGGGCTCCGCAGACGCAGCCCCAACTCGGCGCGCAGGCGGCGGTTCTCCTCTCGCTCGTCGCGGGAGGAAAGCTCCGAGAGCGCGAGCTCGGCCTCGCGGGAAGCCACCTCCAGGCGCACCTGTTCCCCGGAGAAGAAACGGGACCAGCGCTCGCCCACGAGGGCCAGCTCCGCCCTCGCCCCGGCCAGTTCGGCCCGCACACGGGCGAGCGGCTCGAAACCGGTGATGTCGGCCCAGACGGCGACCGCGCCCGCCAGGACCACCGGCACCACGAGGTAGGCCAACAAACGCTTTTCGCCGGTCATCGCCTGTTCTCGCTCAGGATTACCTTGCGGAACTCTTCCGGTTTCTCCAACACCTTCCCCGCCCCGGCCACCACGGTCGTGAGCGGGTTGTCCACCAGGTGGATGACGAGGTCGGTCTCCCGGTGCAGCAGCTCGTTAAGTCCGCGCAGCATGGAGCCGCCGCCGGTCATGTATATGCCGCGGTCCACGATGTCCGCCGCCAGCTCGGGCGGGGTCTGCTCCAGGGTCTGGTGCATGGCGCGCAGGATGGCGCTGACCGGCTCGGCGAGCGCCTCCCGGATTTCGGTGGAGGTCACCGACAGGGTCCGGGGCACCCCCTCGACGATGTCCCGCCCCCGGATGTCCATCGTTTCCTTCTTCACCAGGGGGAAGGCGCTGCCTATCTGGAGCTTGATCTGCTCGGCGGTTTGCTCGCCGACCAACAGGTTGTACGTCTTGCGCAGGTACTTGTCGATGGCCACGTCCATCTCGTCGCCGCCGATGCGGATGCTGGTGTTGGTGACGATGCCGGAGAGGGATATGACGGCCACCTCGGTGGTGCCGCCGCCGATGTCGATGATGACGTTGCCCACCGGCTCGTGGACCGGCAACCCCGCGCCCACCGCCGCGGCCATGGGCTCGTAGACCATGAGCACCTCGCGCGCCCCGGCGTGCGTCGCCGAGTCGCGCACCGCGCGTTTCTCCACCTCCGTTATCCCGGAGGGCACGCAGACCAGAACGCGCGGATGAACGAAGAAACGCCGACCGTGGCTCTTCGTGATGAAATACTTCAGCATCCGCTCGGTGACCTCATAGTCGGCGATGACCCCGTCGCTCATCGGGCGCAGGGCGCGAATCGCCTCGGGGGTCCGACCGAGCATTATCTTGGCCTCGAGGCCCACCGCCATCACCGCGCCGGTGTCCCGGCGCATGGCGACCACCGTGGGCTCGTCAATCACGACACCCCGGTCCTTCAGGTAAACCAGGGTGTTGGCCGTCCCGAGGTCGATGGCCAGGTCGCGGCTGAAGAAACTGATATAGGGCTTGAACAAATCGCCGGCTCCCGCAGGGAAAAAGTTGACGTCCCGTAACCCCCCGATAATACTAAAGACCCCCGCGCCGGGAAAGCCCCGCCCGACACCACGCGGTATCGGTCGTCGCGCGCGGCCGGAAACGGCCTTCATTCTACAATATTCCGCGCCGCGACACGTGAAAAACGGACCCGCCGCGGGTCCGTCTTCTGTTGGCGCGCCCGGCAGGATTCGAACCCGCGGCCTACGGATTCGTAGTCCGGCGCTCTCAACCCCCTCAACCCCCCCATCCCCCCATCTCGGGGGGGCACAGTCGCGGGGGAATCCAATTACAATTTGATGGTCGTCGCCGCGTGCGATACGTTTTTCAAATTCCCTGGTCCGTACCCCCCATCCCCCCATCTCGGGGGGGCACAGCCGCGGGGGGAATTTATAAAATTTTCAATTTCACATCCGCGCGCGAAACGTTTTTCCAATTCTCACGGTTTTTCCCCCCATCCCCCCATCTCGGGGGGGCAGAGTCGCGAGGGAATCCAATTACATTCTAGTAGTCACCGCCGCGCGCGGGGCGTTTACACGTCCGCCCGCCGAGTATCGGGAGACGGACACGCGACGATACTCCAGGAACCTCACCCCACCTTCCACACGACCACGGACAACCAGCGCGAGCTGTAGCCGAAAAGGTAGGGTTCGCCTCTGTAAACTTCGTCGTCCCGTTTCAGGACGATCACGCTTTTACCGCCGTACAGCCGGCTGGGAACGACGATTCTGTACTCCTCATACTCGTCCTCGATGGCGGTGGGTAAAGTGTGACAAACGACGTAATCCACGCCCTGGGCTTTCAGATACCCCGCTAAACGCCCCGTGAAAAGCACCAACTGGTAACGGTAGTCGTTGACCAACCCGTCCAGATTGATGCACGAGCGCCCGCAAAAGTAGCCGAACACGCCGCAGTCCGTCATGGCGAAAACGGCGTCGTCGGCCGTATTTTCCGAGGCCCACCGCGCCGCCTGGTACGTGTAGGGCTGGAAATCAAACTTGATCCGGGTCCAGGAAATCGCCTGTCCCGCCAGAACGGCGACCGTCGCTGCCACGACGATTACCCGCTGCCATTTTATCCGCCCCCGAAGCGTCCGGCCGCACAGGTGGCCGACCGCGAAAAGCGAAACGGGAAGCCCGAGCCAGACCAAATAGTAGGCGAAAAACGCCCACTTTTGGAAGAGCAACAAGTAGGCCAGCTGACCGAAAAACCCCCAGGCGACTATCCGGGCTCCGACGTCCAGCTCGCGACGCTTCAGGGCTACCCAAAAGAGCGCCAACACCGTCAACAGGCCGATTTCCCGGTACTGCGTCACCTGGCCCAGCATCAGGCTCGGTACGGGGAAGGAGCTCTTCAGCGCCCCGGAGATGGGCACCAGGTGGCCGAAGGTCAGTTGGTTCCACACCAGGAAGCCCGCCAGGGCGAGGACGCTCGGGCCGAAAAGCCGTAGAAACCGACCCACGAGATCGCGCCAGCCCTTCCCGTATCCCGGACCCCCGCGGCGGTAGGCGGCGAGGAGGTAGACGAAGGCCGCGCCATGGAGGAAGAACGAATCCAGCCGGGAGAGGAAAATGAGGGCCAGAAGCGCGCCCATCCCCAACTCGGCGCGACGGCTCCCCTCCAGCTTGAAAACTCCGCACCGGTCCGCCACCTCGAGCGCGGCGAACACCAGCGTGAACGTCAGCGTCACCTCCATGCCGCAGGTGCACGCGCTAAAAATCAGGGGCCACGCGAGGAGAATCAGGGGCGGCAGGGTCCCGCGCTCGCCGAATCGCCGCCTGAGCACGCTCCGCGCTAACAGAAGACCCGCGCCCCACACGAGGACCGTCAGGGCCATCACCATCCGCCACCCGGCGAAGGTGCCGGCACCGAGGAGGTACGGCAGGCTGCAGATACCCAACCACAGCGGGTGGAAGCCGTTGGTCTGGTGCAGGCCGTCGAAGCTCAGCCCGTTTCCCGCCGCCAGATTGCGCGCTATACCCAGGTAGTAGAAGGTGTCGTCGTTGGTGAAGCGCACCAGAACTTCACCGGTGAGGAAGAAAACCCTCACCAACCCGAACAGGACGAGGACGAGAATCACCAGCGCGCCGGCCAGCCGATAGTTTTTTTCCACCCTCTCCTCGGTCGCCACGGTTGACTCCCACGCTGCGGTATTCGCCTCGAAAACCATATCTTACCAAAAAGCCCCCGGTTTAGCCGATGCGAAAAGCCGGCCACACGGTTGCGGCCGGTTTTATTCTGGCGCGCCCGGCAGGATTCGAACCTGCGGCCTACGGATTCGTAGTCCGGCGCTCTATCCATCTGAGCTACGGGCGCTCAACCCCCCCTGGGGGGCGACGCCCCCCCCCCCCCCAAACAAGGCGCGGCCGGCGGGGGGC
>CAZNZF010000105.1:0-7475 GCA_964577465.1 uncultured bacterium
CGACGGTCGCCCGCATGTCCCCTCCCCCCTCTGGGGGGAAGCGCGCTTACGGGTTAGGGAGAGGGGTGTAGCTACCCCCTCTCCCTTTAAGGGAGAGGGTAGGGGTGAGGGTAAAAAGCCGGGAACGTTTAGGGGCGGGGTACAAAGCCCCCGCCCCTACGTCATCGCAGCCGTGGGGGCCGGATGACGCCGCCGGCCACCACCTCCTCCCCCAGATAGAACACCGCCGCCTGCCCCGGCGTGAGCGCCCTCTGCGGCGTGAGGAAGCGGACCCCCAGCGTATTCCCCTCCCGCCAGGTAATCTCGACCGGCGCTCCGGGGTGGTTGCGCCGCGGCTGGCAGTCGAGCCCCGACGGGAGCGGGTCGGCCACGGGACCCTCGAGCTCGACGGTCATCTCCCGGCTCCAGAGCCGGTCCTCGGGGCCGACCAGAAGCGCCCGCTCGGTGAGATTTTTTCCAATCACATAGAGCGGTTCGCCGGTCCCCCCGCCCAGGCCGAGGCCGTGCCGCTGGCCGATGGTGTAGCGGAAGAGGCCGTCGTGCGTCCCGCGCTCGCGGCCGTGGTGGTCCAGGATGGGGCCGGGCCGCGTCATCCCCGGGGCGGCGGTTTTCAGCGCCGATTCCAGCCCCCGCGCCAGCGCCGGGCACAGGTCCTGGCTGGCCGGCTTGTCGTGGACGGCGAGGCCCCGGCGCAAAGCCTCGGCGCGCACCGTCGTCTTGTCCGTCTCGCCCAGGGGGAGGATGAGAATTTCCCGCAGCTCCCGGGGGACGGCGTACAGGAAATAGCTCTGGTCCTGCTCGCGGACCGCTCCGCGCAGGAGCCTCGTCCGCCCGAGCCTTTTTTCCAGGCGGGCGTAGTGGCCGGTGGCGACGTAATCGAAGCCCAGGACCCGCGCCTTATCGGCCAGGACGCGGAGCTTGTGGCGGGCGTTGCACGCCGGGCAGACGCTGGGGGTCCCGCCCCGGGAGGCCGTCCGCACCGACTCGGCGAAAATTTCCGCCCGGAAGCGCTCCCGCTCGTCGCAGCGGTAGTGGCGGACGCCCAGGCGCTCCGCGACGGCGAGGGCGGCGTCGGCCTCGGCCCGGGTGCAGCAGCCGGTCTCCACCCCGCCCGGGCCGTCGGACTCGTCGGCGGTGAGGATGGTTACCGCGGCCACGCGCGCCCCGGCCTCCACCAGGCGCGCCGCCGCCACCGCGGAATCCACCCCGCCGGAAAGCCCCACCACCACGCCTTTACCACGCACGAGCACCGCCGGACCCCCCGTATGCTATACTCGATTAACTAATTTCCGACCTCCAGCTTACCACGCGGCATCCCTTCCGGTCACCCCGGATGAGGGTCCCGCGTCTTGCAACCCTACACCCATGCGAAACGTATTAATACAATTCCCCTTGGATAGAGGCAAGGGGTTTAAACCCCTTGTCACCGATAGAGGAGGACCGATGGGACGAAGGTTTTTCCTGACGGCGCTGTTCATCCTGCTGTTTGCGGGCGGCGCCTGGGCCGGTGAACGCTCCATCTTCGAGGAGGCCGAGGGGCACTTCGAGGACAAGAGCTACCACCTGGCCCTGGAATCATACGAGAAGCTCATCTCCGAGTACCCGGGGAGCGAGTACCTGCCGCTGGCGCTGTACAAGGCGGCCATGTCGGCGGAGTACCTCTCCGACTACGAGCACACCTCGGAGTACTACCTCCGTCTGGTCAAGGACTTCCCGGACACGTACTGGGGCGCCCTGAGCATGCTCAAAATCTCCGAGAACCTCTACTGGTGGGGCAACCCCGAGCTGGCCTACTACCAGTCCTCCTACATGATCCAGAAGCTCAAGCTGGACGCGGCGGCGGTCATGGAAAAGGTCAAGGGCAGGCTCGACGAGCCCTACGACCAGGAGTGCGTGGACCGCCTGGCGCGGCTGTACATGGAAATCGCCACCATGTACCTCATGAATGAGGACGGCTCCTACGTCGAGGGCTTCAACGCCGAGGACTGGTGGTGGGAGAAGTACGAGCGGGTGGTGGACCTGGACTGCTCACCGGAAATCGCGCAGGAGGCGTACTTCGCCATGGGCCAGCGGGAGCTGGGGGCGATATATAGCCTGGAGTACCCCCAGACCCCGCCGAAGCTGCCGGAGTGGCGCGAGCTGATGGCCGAGCGGCACGCCGAGAACGCCGCGATTCTGGCGAAGGCCGACCGGCGCTGGAAGCCCATGCTGGATAAATGGCCCGACTGCCAGTCCGCCTACAACGTCGCCATCGCCCGGGCCGGCTACTTCGAGGTTTTCATGGATTCGCCCGCCGAGGCGCTGGAGATTTACCGCGACGCGGCGGCCCGCTTCGCCGACACCTGGGACTCCTACGGCTCGGCGCGCGACAACGCCACCCGCCTCACGACGCCCCACCTCCAGCTGCCCCAGGTGAACGGGGTGCAGCCCACCGGCGAGGTCATCGCCCTGTCGTACACCAGCCGGCTGGCCGATTCGGCCGAGTTGTGCCTGTACCCCGTTACCTCCGAACAGCTCATGGCCTTCTACGACGGGTACTACGCCGAGGTGGACCGCGAAGAGGACTCCCGGCCCGACCTGACCGGTTGGGAGCCGGTGGCGGTGTACACCCAGCAGCTCCCGGGCCTGGACGACTACAACCCGTGCTACAGGGAAATCGTCCTGCCGAATCCGGGGCCGGGGCTGTACCTGCTGGCCGCCTTCGTGGATGACAAAATCTCCTCGGCCGTCACCTTCAACGTCACCGACCTGGGGTGCGTGATTCTGGGCGGCGACGGGGCGGGGTACGTCTGGAGCGCCTGGCTGGACGACGGCACGCCGGCCGCCGGGGCCAAGGTCGAGCTCTGGGCCGAGGAAAGCGCGTCGCCCTGGTACCAGGAGCTCGCCCGCGAGGGTACGGCCGATTCCGACGGCTGGGTCGAGTTCTCCACCCCGGAGGAGTACCTGGAGTACCCCGTCGCCGTGGTGGAGAAGGACGGGCACTACGCCGTCGCCGACGTCTACCAGTTCAACGCCCTGTCCGGCACGCAGCCGGTGGGGTACCTCATCACCGACCGCACCCTGTACAAGCCCGGTGACACGCTCAACTGGGAGCTCATGGTGCGCCGGGAAATCGAGCCCTCGGGCAAAATCTACGGCTACGAGCAGGTGAAGAACCTCCAACTCCACATCCAGGCCACGGCGGGCGACACCATCTACGACGGCGAGGCCGTCACCGACTCCCGGGGGCGGGCCGGAGGAACCTTCGACATCCCCGAGGACGCCCAGCTCGGCTACATCTACTTCTACGCCTACTACACCGACGCCGACGACTACCAGTACTCCGTGTGCTACTCCTACATCCGCCTGGAGGAGTACAAGAAGCCGGAGTTCGACGTGGCCGTCAGCCTGGAGCAGGGTCCCCTGCGCCTGGGCGGCGAGGCCCAGGCCACGGTGGCGGCGAAGTACCTCTACGGCGAGCCGGTGGGCGCGGGCGAGGTCCGCTACACGGTCACCCGCACCCCGCGCTGGTGGATGCCGGAGATAGCCGACGCGGACAAGGAGACGATTCCCTCCTGGTTCGAGGAGGCCGGCTACGACTACTACGACTACTGGTGGTGGTACAGCTCTCCGACCCAGGTCTACACGGGCCGGGTGGAGCTGGACGCCGACGGCACGGCCAAGTTCCCGGTGATGCTCGTCGGGCCCGAGGGCGACGAGAACCAGCAGTTCTGGGATTACGGCTGGTACACCTACTACTACGACTTCAACCTGTCGCTGACGGTGTCGGACTCCTCGGGCCGGGCGGTGGACGGCTCCGCCAGCACCAACGCGGCGCGCCACCTCTACGTGCCCACCCTGACGCTGGACGCCGACACGGTGGAATCCGGCAGAGACCTCACCGGCACCTTCAGCCTCATCGACCTCTTCCAGGAGCCCGCGGCCGGGGTCGGTGTGACCATCACCCTGAACTACGTCCCCGCCAACTACTACAACTGGGACACCCAGGACCTGCAGGGCTACCTGAAAATCTACACCGGCGTGACCGGCGACGACGGCGCCTTCGATTTCGCCCTGGGCACCGCGGGGCTCGACATCGGTTCCTACATCCTGGTGGCCGACTTTACGGACCCGTGGAGCGGCCGGCGCCAGACCTTCTCCTGGGCCTACGTCTCCGAGGAGCCGGTGGAGCCGGAGGAAATCCTGCCCAGCCTGACGCTCGCCGTGGAGAATGACTTCTACGCCGTGGGCGACACCGCCCGGGTGACCATCGGGTGGAACAAGTCCACCGTGCGCGGAATCCTTTTGGTCGAGAGCGGCGGCCAGGTCCGCGAGAAGATTCCGGTGACCATCCGCGAGGGTGAGACCTCGCAGTCGATAAAGCTCGAGGGCGCCGACGCCCCCCTGACCACCCTCACGCTTCTGACCTTCTTCGAGCGCACGGGGTACACCGCCAGCATTGCGGTGCCCGTGGTGCCCGAGGAAAAGATTCTCGCCGTCGGGGTGGAGCCCTCACGGCCGAGCTTCGCGCCCGGCGAGAAGGCCACGCTCAACCTCACCGTAACCGACGCCGACGGCCGCACGGTGTCCGACGCCCGGCTCACGGTGACCGTCTTCGACACGGCCCTTTTCGTCCTGGGCGCCGACAAGCACGTCGACGCCCGCAACTTTTTCTTCAAGAACTTCAACGCCGGCTACCTGTACCAGGCCGGTTCCGCCGATTACTGGACGTACTACGACTTCTTCGACTACTGGGCCAGCCCGGCGGGTGCGCTGCCGCACGGCTGGATGATTTCCCAGCTCGGGCTCATTACGGACGCAGAAAAGACCGCCGACATCACGACCGCCAGCTACGACATGATGATGGACGGCGGGGGCATGGGCGGGGCCGGCTTCGCCACGGGCGCGGTGGAGGCCGAGTCCGCCGCCATGCCGATGATGGCCCGGACCCTGGAGGAGGCCCCTATGGCCGGGGATGAGATGGCCCACGGCAGCGGCGGCGCCGGCGGGCTCGTCGAGGAGCTGGCCGGGGTCATCCGCGAGGAGTTCAAGGACACCGCCTACTGGCAGACCCAAATCAAGACCGATTCCCGGGGCCGCGCCTCCGTCAGCTTCGACCTCCCCGACGACCTCACCGGCTGGCAGGTGGTGGTGTGGGCCTTCGACGGCGACCGGGTGGGCCAGGACGAGACGGTCTTCCGCACCGTCCTGCCCGTCGTCGCGCGGCTCCAGTACCCGCGCTACCTCACCGAGCGCGACGAGACGACCCTCACGCTGAACGTGGGCAACTACACGGCCAAGGCGGCCACAGGCCAGGCCGGGTTGGTGGCCGAGGCCGAGGGCGCGGTCGAGCTGTTGACCCCGGACCTCTTCGACCTCTCCATCCCCGCGGGCGGGGAGCAGGCGTTCGACTTCCGCCTGGCGGCCAGAGAGGCCGGTCTGGTGACCCTCACCGGGGCGGCCAAGACCGACCGGGGCTCGGACGCGCTCATCCGGCGCCTGGAGGTCGTGCCCCACGGGGCGCCCGCGTTCCTCTTCGAGTCCGGCCGCGCCGCGGACGACCCCTACCGCTTCACCTTCCGCCTGCCCGAGGAGATCGACCCGGCCCAGACGCACCTGCGGGTCTGGCTCCACCCGAGCCTGGCCGGGGGCCTCAAGGACGCCATAAGCTTCCTCCAGTACTACCCCTACAACTGCGTGGAGCAGACGGCGTCCCGCTTCTGGCCGGCGGCCATCTTCGCCAAGGCCATGCACGAGCTCGGGGTGCCGGCCGGAGTCGTGGAGGGCTCGGCGGCCGATTCCGTCAACCGCGGCATCACCCGCCTCTACGGCCAGCAGAACGCCGACGGCGGCTGGCCCTGGTGGGCCGGCGGATACTCCAGCGAGCACATCACCAGCTACGTCATGGTGGCCCTCCACGAGGTGGGCGACGTGGGCTGGATCGACCCCGACCTGGAGAGTAAGCGCCATGAGATGGCCGACTCCGGCGTGCGCTACCTGGAAAGCCTCTACGGAAACCTGCCCGCGGATTCGACCCTCAACATCTACACCCTTTACGCCCTGGCGCTGTGGGACGCCGGGGTGCCGGAGAAGCAGTGGCGGCTCGTCTACGACCGCCGGGAGACGCTCGACTCTTACTCGCGGGCGCTTCTGGCCCTGTTCCTCCACGAGAACGGCGACGACCGTGAGGCCCGCCTGGTCATCGAAAACATGGGGGGCTACGCCGACGTGACCCGCGACGACGCCTACTGGGGCCACGAGTACGGCTGGTGCTGGTACTGGTGGCAGGACCACGTGGAGACCACGGCGCTGTCCCTGAAGGCTATGCTGGAAATCGAGCCGGACAACGAGCTGATGGAGAAGGCGGCCCACTGGCTCCTGGTCAACCGCCGCTACAACCACTGGAAGTCCACCATCGACACGGCGCTGTCGGTCTGGGCCCTCATCGACTACATGGACTACACCGGCGAGCTTTCCACCGACTACACGGCCACGGCGTCCCTGGGGAGCGAGGTGCTCATCCAGACCCCGTTCAACCGCGGCGACGTGTGGGGCGACGGGGTGTCCACCGAGCGTTTCGGTGAAGAGGTCCAGCCGGGCGAGCTGCCGTTCGTCATCGCGAAGGATTCGGGCCCGGGCCGGCTCTACTTCACCGCCGCCCTGGAGTTCTACTCCAAGGAGGAGATGATTCCGGCCCGCTGGGATACCGTCCGCTGCGAGCGCGACTTCTACCTCGTCGGCTCCGACGGGACGACCCTGACCTCCCTGGTGGACTCCGACTGGACGGTGAAGGTGGGCGACTACATCGAGGTGGTGCTCACCATCGAGAGCCCCAACGACTTCGACTACGTGGCGGTGGAGGACCCGCGGGTCGCCGGGTGCGAGTTCCTGCCCAAGGACCGCTCGGGGTGGGATTGGCAGACCGGGACGTACCGCGAGTTGAAAGAGCAGCTCACCGCCTTCTTCTACGACCGACTGCCCCTGGGCGAGCGGGAGATCCGCTACCGCGTGCGTGCCGAGCGGCCCGGTGTCTACCACGTCATGCCCACGCAGCTCTACGGCATGTACGCCACCGACATCCGGGCCAACTCCGCCGAGCGCGTGATAACCATCACGTCGCAGTAGGGCCGTTCCTAAGGATTGGTATCCGGCATCGTAGGGCGGGGAATAACGCGGCTCGAAATGTAGGGCGGGGACTTCAGTCCCCGCCGTTTTATTCAACGGAAGCCCTCACCCCTGACCCCTCTCCCACGGGGAGAGGGAGACCACGGGCCGACCTAAAGGTCGGCCCCTACGAGGTTGTCACGTAATTCAACCGAAATCCGTAGGGCGGGGATTTTATCCCCGCCGCTTAAACGAATATACCCTTACCCTCACCCCCACCCTCTCCCTGAAAGGGAGAGGGGGCCGCTGCACCCCCCTCACGCGCTATTACGATGATGTAGGGCGGCCCTTCTACGGGCCGCCGCGTATTGCGACGACGTAGGGGCGGACCT
>CAZNZF010000106.1:0-2724 GCA_964577465.1 uncultured bacterium
TCCGCGCAGGTAATTTACTATTTTGGGGACATCCGAATTAAGAGTATCCCAGATGATATCTATGTCAACAACGTCGTACTCGTGGATGAGAACGTCGCGCATTCCGGCCATCGCCGCCCAGTCCATAGCCGGGTGATTTTGCTTCAGCTCGACCGAGAGTTTCTTCACCGCCTCGCCAATGATCTCGAATCGCCGTATAACGGCATCCTGAATCATTTTGTCGGCCTCTATGTCCCCTTTACTCCGCTCCCTTGTGTATTCCAGGATGCGTTCGGCGGCTTCCAGAATGTCACCTAGATATGTTCTATCACGCTTTTTCATATATCGTCCTCGCCGTGTTGAGAATCTCCTCCCTGCGCAACGCATTACCGCTGTTCTTCAGGCCTCTCTTGCTGATTAAATCTATCCTCCTGTCGAAAAGCCGAACCAATTCATCCCGAATGTTGACGAAATCCAGGAGCGTTATCCGCGCTCCGGCCTCGAACTCCACCAGGAGGTCCACGTCGCTCTCGGGACCCGATTCCCCTCGCAATACCGACCCGAAAAGGGAAAGCCTCTGAATCCCCCACCGCCCGCAAAGACGGCGAAGCTCTTCCTCGGGTACGTTCAACATGGTTTCTCCTATTCCGCCCAGATGACCGTGTCACCCGGCTTCAGGTAGCCGAAGACCTCCTCGATGTCCGCGTTGGAGGACCGGACGCAGCCGTGGCTGACGGCGGTGCCGATGGAGTCCGGCTCGTTGGTCCCGTGCATGCCGTAGGTCGGGAGGTCTATGCCGACCCAGCGCGAGCCGAGGCCGTTCTCCGGGTCGCCGGGCGGGTAGCTCCGCCCCTCCCAGCTCCAGGTGGGGTTCTGTTTCAGGCGGACGATTTCGTACACGCCGGGGGGCGTGGGCGACGAGGGTCCGCCGACGGCCACCGGCCAGGTCTTCAGCGGCCGTCCGTCCACGAAGAGCGTGGCCCGGCAGTCCGAGATGTCCACGTAGACGACCGTCCCCTCGGCGTGGCCCATCCCGGAAAGCTCGTCGGGGGAGATTACAGGGGCCAGACCGTCGGGCCAGGGGGCCAGCGTCTCCAGGTCGTAGTCGGCGCCGAGGACGAGGACGACGGCCGCCTCGCTGGAACCCGGCGGGACCGGGACCAGCCGGTCGGAGTCCAGGGAGAACAGGAGTGCCAGGTCCCGGGCGACCTCCCCGTAGGCCGGCTCGTAGAGGATGCCGGACCGCTCGGGGACCCCGTCCGGGGGCTCGGCGATGCGCCAGCCGCGGGCGGCGGTGTCGTTGGCCAGGGCACCGAGCCTCGCCTCCAGGGCGGCGTCGGACCCGCCGTCGGCGCGTTCGACCAACAGGAGCAGGCGCGGCGGCAACCGGGGCACGTCGCCATCGGGGTCGGTACCGCCGCAGGCCGTCACGCCCGCGAGCAGAAGGAGCGCCAGGATTGCGCGGGCCGCCGGTTTCAAAAGGTCCCCCGTCAGGAGCGGATTAAAGAAGAGAGCCCGACGGCTCCGCCGCAAGGTCTCTCCCCCGGGCGCAAAAGGGGGCTAGATGTCCCCCAGGGCGGTGCCGAGGAACTCGCGGAAGCGGTCGTTGGCCCGCCGGATGGCGTTGGAGTGCACCGAGAGAATCGCCCGGTACACCTTGTGGGCCGAGGCGGGGTTGGCCATCATCGCCGCCCAGAAGTCGCTCTTCTCGATGATGACGCACTCGGTGTCCTCCACGGCCTCCACGGAGGCCGAGCGCTTGCCGCCGTCGAAGAGGGAAATCTCGCCGAAGAAGAAGTACTGGCCGAGCTCGGCGAGCTGCGAGCGCTGGCCCTCCTCGTCGAGGGACTTCTTGATGGAGACCCGGCCGGACTTGACGACGTAGAGCGGGCCGCCCTCGTCCCCCTCGTCGAAGATGACGCGTCCCTTGGGGAACTTCTCCAGGCGGGCGCTCCGGGCCAGGGTTTCCAGCTCGCCCGAGTCCAGGGTGTAGAAGAGGTACGTTTTCTTGAGCACGTCTCTGATTTCCACGAAAACCTCCCGTGCCGGGCATCGGCTCGCAGTTTCCTACTGTGTGCCCGGATAATCATTTACCTTAACCTCATACCCGGCCGGCATAGTCCACCAATGGCCAAGCCGCCGCAAAAGGCCCAGCTTTCTCATCGACCCCTCTTACTGGACGATAGCCAGGATGTCTTGGTCGAACGCCGTTGGACACCGGTGAGCTATAATTTTATCGTCCGTCAGAGCTATGGTTTTTGACAGTTGTGGTATACTTATATAGGTTGCTAGAAATATATCCTTCGAAGCATCTCCCAGAAACGGGAGACCCCCCTGGGGGCGCTAAGATGAATTACAAATCCTCCAATCCTCAAAGGAGACCGAATGAAGAAAGTGCTAATCAGTTGGTTAATAAATGAGCTTCTTGAACGATTACTTGGTCCACACACTATCTCAACGGAACTGCTGGTGTTTATAGTTGTTTTTATCACGGCGGCAGAGTGGTTGAGCCGACTTGGGGAAAAAATTCATGAGTCCATGAACTCAGAGAATGCGCGGCAAGCGATCATCCACCCCGCTGCTCCCACTACTCCACATCGTCAAGACCGCTAAACGCGCGGCCGACGGATCGACCGTCACGTCAGCCGCCGCTTGGAAAAGAAAAATCAACCGGCCTATACGCCCCCCGGCGGTCCGGCCTAGCCCAGGATGCTCCGGCCGCCCTCGTCGGCCAGGACCGCGGTC
>CAZNZF010000106.1:2824-7384 GCA_964577465.1 uncultured bacterium
CGGTCCGGCCTAGCCCAGGATGCTCCGGCCGCCCTCGTCGGCCAGGACCGCGGTCCAGTACAGCTCCCGCTCCCGCGGCGCCGCGTCATCCACGATGTGCTGGATGAACTCGTCCATGCGCAGCTCGTTGACCAGGTTGCGGTGGCGGGGGAAGTAGTTGGTGGCGATGTCCCGCAGAATCTTGCCCAGCTCGTCGCCCTCGATGAAGACGCTCACCGCCCTGTAGTAACGCTCCAGAAGCTCGCCGAGAATCTTCAGGGCGTCGGCGCCCCGCTCGAACTGACGGCGCAGCAGGTGCAGCGACTGGACGCTCCCGCCCAGCTCCAGATGCTCGAGCTGGGGGTTGTCCACGATGGCCTCGGAGAGCGTCTTTCCGAACATCCGTTCGGCGCCGTTGGTCGTGAGACGGGTCTTCCCCAGGGCGAGCACGAACTCGTCTATGACGTGCACCAGCACCCGCACCACCTCGAGGGTCCGCACCAGCCGGATGGTGTCCGTCACGACCAGCCCGAACAGGACCTGGAGGGTGAACCGCTCGGGCAGGGGGGAGGTCTTGACGATGTCGGTTATCGTCCGGTCGTCGTCTATGAGCGCGGCGATTTTCATCTCGTCGTCGGTCAGCTCGGCGATGGGGATCGAGGCCACCTGCGGGATGGCGTGCGGCGAGAGGAGCACCCACTGCATGGCCCGGGGGTCGGCGGTCTCCAGGGACCGGTTCATGAGCCAGCGGAAGGTGTTCAGCTCGGGGCTTATGGGCGAGTCGACGTCCTGGGCCTCGTCGAAGGTGAAGTCGCCCTTGATCATGTTGAAGAGGTGCCGGGAGCCGGTGACGTCGGGGTTCTTGGTGGCGTTCTGCAGCCGGCCCCGGATGAAGAAATAGTGCAGCTCCTTCCCGTCGGACCGCACGGTCAGCCGACCGGAAAGGTTCTGGTGGACGATGTGCTGGAAGACGGTGCCCAGGGGCGTCTTGGTCAGGGAGCCCTCGAACATCGCAGCCTCCTGAAACGGATCACCTTTAATCATATCCCAAAAACGGGTGGGCTGACAAGCCGCGCCCAAGCGTGGCCGCGCCGTAGGGGAATCATCCCCGACGGACACCGTACCCCAGGTGGAGACAAGGGGTTTAAACCCCTTGCCTTCATTGGAGCCCCGCGCGGCGTTGTGGTAAAATTCGTCCAACATGCACGCCCCCCGCCTACCAGTCGTTTATCTCGTCCTCGCCGCGGCGGCCGCGCCCGCCCTCGCCCGGACCGAGGTCTCCGGCCAGACCTACAAGAACACCGACTACGGGTTCCAGGTCACCGCCCCCGCCGGCTGGACCATCACCCCGAACGTCGGGGCGGCCCTGGTCCTGGTGGAGAGCCCCGACGGCCAGACGAACTTCCGCGCCTACGGCAGGCTCCTGGCCGGGCTGACCTCCCCTGGCGAGCACCGCCGGGTGTCCAAGAGCCAGTACGGCATCCGCGGGCGCGAGACGACGGTGCAGGCGCTCATCGAGTCCTGGGAGGGCCGGGAGCCGGTCTTCCTGCCGATGCCCACCGGGACCGCCCCCGTGGTGGTCGAGCCGGAACCGCTCGAGGGCGAGGCCCTGCCCGGGGAGTCTGTGCCCGTCGCCGCCGAGACCGCCCCGGTGACCGCCCCGCCGGTTGAAACCGGCACCGACGACAACCCCGACGCCGGCGAGGTCATCGCGGAGGACCTCACCGTCATGCAGGCGCTGGTGATGCTGCAGGCGACCACGGGCGCCCCCTACGCCGACCCCGAGACGCGCCGGCGCCGGCAGGAGCTGGAGAAGGACAAGCCCGCCGAGACCACGGACCCCCTGGCCGCGGTCCTGGCCGAGTTGGCCGAGGCCAAGCCCTACCTGGCGGTGTACGAGCAGGAGCTGGCCGACCCGGTCACCGGCGAGGTCCGCCGGACCACCCAGCTCGCCTGCTTCGTCGTGCGCAACATGGTCGGCTACACCTTCGTGGCCGGTATGCCCTCCGACCGCTTCGAGCAGAACCTCTGGGACATGGTCGAAATTTTCCAGTCGCTGCAGATTCCCACCCTGGAAGGCGGCAGCTTCTCCGGCACCGGGGCCCTGAGCATGGACCCGCAGACCACCGGGGTCATCGTGGGGAAGGTCCTGGTCCGGGGCACGCCGGTGCCCGGGGCTACGGTCGTGCTGTACCGGACGGAGGAGGACTACCGCGCGGGCCGGGTCTACAAGACGGGGACCTCGAACTTCATCGGCGAGTTCCAGCTCATCGGCGTCCCCCCGGGAACCTACTTCCTGTTGGAGGCCTCCGCCGACCTGGGCGGCGAGCTTCTGCACACCTACCTGCCGGTCACGCAGATAAAAGTGCAGCGCGGGTTCGGCAGCTTCTACAACCTGGAGTTGGACCAGGCCCAATGAGCGAAAACAAACCGACCGACCATCAGCGCGGGCTGTTATGGCTCGTGGCGGAGCTTCTGGGCGAGGAGCGCCCCGATGGATTGCAGCGCTTCCTGAAGGAGAGCACGCTCCACGCCGTCTTCTTCCTGGCCAGCGAGCTGGGGCTCCTGCCGTACGACACCGCGCCGGTGCTCACCAACTGGCACGGCGACACCCGCTACGTCTGCCTGAGTCAGGAGGGGCTGGAGGACCTGGCCGCCCTGGAGCAGGGCGGTTTCCTCCAGCGCCTCGAGCTCACCGGCAGCCACCACGGTTTCTTCTCGGCCTACCGGATGACCGACGCGGGGCGGGCCGAGGCCGCCCGGGTCCCCCGGGACATCACCACCGCCCTCGAGCCGCTCATCCTCTGCGCCTGCGGCGGCCGGTGGGTCTACATCACCGGCAAGGACCGCGTCATGCGCTACTGCCCCAAGTGCGGGACCGAGGAGGAGATAGGCTGCCTGGAGATACCCAAGCTGCCCTACACCAGCACCCCCCGCTTCCCCAACCTCCTGGAGCTGGGCTTCCCCGGCGAGGACCTGAAAGGGCTCCCCGTCCCCGAGGAGGGCAAGTGACCCAGACCCACGAGCTACTGTTCGTCGGCGGCACCAACACCCTGGTCATCGGCGAGTGGATTCCCTTCGGCGCGAACTACATCGACCTCTTCAACCGGAAGATCCGCCCCAGCTACGCCCCGGTGGGGAGCACCTTTCTGTCGGAGGAGATCGACCCGCGGCCCGAGGAGGCCACCTTCGAAATCCAGGCTCCGCCCACCGAGCTCATCATCCGCGAGACGGTCCGCGGCAAGCGCGTGAACCTCTCGGCCCGCCTGGGGTACGTCGAGACGGGGGGCGACTACCAGGACGAGCGCATCGGGGTCCAGCTCGACGTCTTCGGCCGGGCGATATACGCCGCCGGACTGGAGCGCGTCAACGGCCGCAGCGACCGCATCTCCCTCGACTCCCTCGCCCCCATCATCGCCGACCTGGTCACCGACACCTCGAAGATGATGAACACCGTCCTGGCCGGTTCGCAGAACCGCCTGCTGGAGCTCATCCACCAGGGCTACGCCGACGAGCGGGACAAGTTCGTGGCCTTCATGGCCCAGACGCTCCACCGCGGCGACGGGAAGGCCCTGGGCCGGGGCCACAACCCCATGGCCGACTCCGACGAGCGGGCCGAGGTGTCCCAGCTCCTGGGCGAAATCTTCGACAGCATTCGGCTCGTGGACGGCACCCTGGTCATCCGGGGGCGGAGCGGCCTGTTCCTCATCGCGCCGGAGTGGGGCTCCTACGAGCGCGCCGTGACCACCTACGGCTACCTCCACGCCCTGGAGGACGCCGTGGACAACCTGTTCCACGGGGCGGCCATCAACAACGAGCGCATCCGCCGCGCCAAGCGCTCCATCACCTCCGGCGAGGTCACCGAGGCCAGCGTCCTGCGCAAGGAGATGACCCACCTCTCCGAGGACATCACCACCTACAAGGTTTTAAGCGAGATGCTGGAGGCCGCCGCCGCCTCCCTGGTCGAGTCCGCGGAGCGGCACCGCCCGACCTTCGAGCCCCACGAGCGCGAGCTCCTGGAGGCCCTGGACCTGGAGAACGACCTCGAAATCCTCACCAACAAGGTCGGGGACCTGGGCACCACCTTCGAGGCCGTCAAGCTGAGCATGGACGGCCTGGTGCACCTGGTGGGCACCCTGCGGGAGGAGGAGACCGAGCGGCTGAACAAGGTCATGCAGCTTCTGACCGTGGTGACCACGGTGGCGGTGCCCATCACCCTCATCAGCGGCTGGTACGGGATGAATTTTAGGGTGATGCCGGAGCTGAACTGGCCGGGGTCGTACTTCGTGTTGATCGGCGTGGCGGTGGTGATAATCGTGGGGCTGTTGATTCTGTTCAAGCGCAAGAAGTGGTTCTAGCCACCGGCAGATGCACTTCCCCTCTCCCCTCTGGGGAGAGGGATAGGGTGAGGGGTGCGATGACGTAGGGCGGCCCTTCCACGGGCCGCCGCGTATTGCGATGACGTAGGGCGGGGATTTGCCAGGGGCATAGCTCGCTTCGCTCGGTTCCCATCCCCGCCGCTTCCGATTGCGATGACGTAGGGCGGGGATTTGCCAGGGGCATAGCTCGCTTCGCTCGGTT
>CAZNZF010000107.1:0-7345 GCA_964577465.1 uncultured bacterium
GGTCAGCACCACCTCCACGTCCAACTCCTCCTCCAGCATCGCCCGCACCCGGCCGGCGATGTCCAGCACCAGGTCCTTCTCGAAGACGCCGGTTTTCGGGCCGCCGGCCCCCGTCCACCGGGGTCCGCCGTGGCCGGGGTCGAGGACGATGAGGCTAATATGCGCGTCGTCGACGGAGGGCGTCGCCGGGGCCGGGTCGGGCGAATCGAAGCGCAGGCCGATGGCGGGCGGGTCGTCGGTCGTTTGAACGGAGACGTCCCATCCCCCACCGTCCAGCTTCACGGTGAGTGTCGCGCCGCTCTCCCCGGGTTCGAGAGTCACTCCGAGCAGCGGCCAGCGCCGCCCCACCGAGAGCGGGCTCCCCAGCGTCAGGCCGGGTATCTCCCAGCGCCAGGCCCCGTCGGTGAAAACCGGTTCGACACCGGGACCGCCGTCGGGAAGCGGCCCGTCCAGGCCGAGGGACACCCAGGCCCCCGTCCCGGCGGGCGCGGCGTTCAGGGAGAGGACCTCCACAGCCTGTGACGCCGAGATTAAAAAAAACACGAGGGCGAGGGCGGACCGCCTCAAACCGCCTACTCCATCCGTTTGTCGTAATCCCTGATGTAGGTGGAGATTCCCCGGTAAATCGCCTCGGCCACCCGCCGGTAACCGTCGGGGTTGGTGTAGAGGTCCGCCTCGCGCTTACAGGTCATGAAGTAGCTCTCGACGAGGATGGCCGGCATGTGCGTCCCGCGCAGGACGGCGAAGTTGTCCTGCTTCACCCCGCGGTCCTTGAGGCCCAGCTCGTCGAGGAGCTCGGCGTGGACGTAGTTGGCCAGCCGGGCCGATTCCTCGAGGATGATGGTCTGGTAGGCGTCGGAGAGGATGAACTCCAGGGCACTCTTGGTCACCCGGTCCAGGTCGGGGTCGGACTGGAAGTCGGCGTTCTCCAGCATGGCGGCCGCTCGGGTCGTGGTCGTCTGACCGCTGATGAGGTAGAAGGTCTCGGTCCCGTTGGCCGACGAGGCCCCCCCGTTCAGGTGCAGGCTGACGAAGAGGTCGGCCCCGATTTCGTTGGCCATCAGGCAGCGCCCCTTGAGGCCCACCTCGTAATCCCCGGTGCGGGTCAAGACCACCTCCACCCCCAGGTTGTCCTCCAGCAGCTTTTTGAGAATCTTGGCCTGCTCGAAGACCGCCTCCTTCTCGGGGATGCGCTCGTCGTAGGTGGCGGTGCCGGTGTAGCGCGAGCCTCCGTGACCCGGGTCGAGGACTATGAGCTTGATCCCCCCCGACGGACGGGTGAAATCGGGGGTCGCGGAGACGCCGCCCTTGGGGATGACGTCCACGCAGACCTGGAAGGGGTTTCGCTTGGCGTAGGCGCGGTAGGTGTAGGAGCCGGATACGAGCTGGAGGATTAACAGGGCGTCTCTGCCGTCGGCGACGACCTTGGCCTCGGCCACGGCGCCCCGGCCGGGGCGGGTGAGCGCGGCGGACGGCGCGGCCCCCGTGATGCGCACCTTGAGCGTATTTCCGTCGGCGGTGAGCGAGAACTCGGCCTCCGACTCCAGGCCCACCGAAATCCAGGTCCCGGCGTCGGTGGTGCCCAGGTTCAGGCTCTGGGCGCGGTTGGCCCACGTCGGCGCCGCCGCGAGAAGGAACAGAAGGAGGGTCAAGGCGCACCGGCGGCCGGAGGTGTAACCGCGTCCGTAATGAAATCCGCGCAAGCCCCTCCCTTCGACGCGACGCTTTACACAAGTATAACCGTATTCCGCGCCGACCTCTAACCGTCGTCGCCCCGGTAGCGGTAGGACCGGGCCCGCTGCGCCGTCCGCTCGTCCTCGCGCCGGCGGAGCTCCTGCCGCTTGTCGTACTGGCGCTTGCCGCGCCCGAGGCCGATTCTGAGCTTGACCAGCTTCCCCCGCAGGTACAGCTCCAGGGGGATGATGGTCATCCCCCGACGCTCCACGCCGACGGCGAGCACCCGTATCTCGCGCTCGTGGAGGAGCAGCCGCCGCGAGCGGGTCTCGTTGGGTTGGAAGGACCCCGCCGGCTTGTACCGCGCCACGTGCATCCCCACCACCCAGGCCCCGTCCCCGGAGACGCGGACGTAGGCCTCGGCGATGGACACCCGGCCCGCGCGGATGCTCTTCACCTCGGAGCCCTCGAGGGCGATACCCGCCTCGAAGTCCTCCTCGATGAAGTAGTCGTGCCGCGCCCGCCGGTTCCGGGCCAGAATTTTGACGTCGTCATCCACGGCGCAACCGTATGGTAATAAGCCAGCGTTCCGACCCCATTTTACTACACCTCCACCCACGCCCGCCTTGCGTTCGTGGTATCATTAATTGTGGCATACCGTGGAACTCGCACTTCACCGGAGGACCCGTGAGCATCGAATACGTGGTGGCGCGCCCCTGCGCGGTCAAGGACGACATCGGCGGCGACGCGGCCTTCCTGCGCGCCTGCACCTGGCGCCTCATGGCCCGGGCCGCCAAAAAGGAGGCCAAGAAGAAAAACCTCCGCTTCGAGGAGGTGCAGCTCACCCACCGCATCGTCAGCCTGGACGGTGTGGACGAGGTGGTGGAGCCGCTGTCGGACATCCTCGAGGCGGCGGCCAAATTCGAGGGGCTGACCGGTCCCTGCGCCGACTGCCCGGCCTGCGTCCTGGACGAAACGGCGGGGTGCTTCGGCACACTGGGGTACCCGATTTCCGCCGAGGCCGAACAGTGGCTCTACGACAGAGTCTCCAGCGAGGTTGAGGTTGGGGCCGCCCGCGGCTGGCGGGAATTTTGGAAGGCCGAGAGGGCGGACCCCTCCCGAATCGCACTCCTGCGCAGCATGGGCGACGACTTCATCGAGGGGAAGAGCGCCTGGGGCCTCACCACGACTGCCGGCGGCCGCCCCCTCACCCTCAACGCCAACGAGATTCTGGCCGCCCTCTTCGCCGCCGGGAGCCTCGCCCCCGCCGACGGACTGATGCTCCTGGGGTTCCTGGGGGCCCTGGACCCCGACGTGGACCCCGAGGACGAGGAGCGGCCCATTATCGGCGTGTCCACGACTGACGACGGCAAGGCCGAGGAGAAACTGGCCTTCGACCTCTACCCCGAGCCCTACGACGACCCCGGCATCTGCGACCTGAAGGCGTACCTCTTCGCGCTCTTCTTCGCCGCCGCCCTGGGGGTGGAGCTGCAGGTGAGCCTGTAGGAACCTCGCGTACGTACAGGAGTGTATCATGAGCGTACTCAGACAGTTATTCCTTGCCCTGCTGTTAATGCTCCTGCCGGCGACGGCGCAGGACGTCGAGGTGACCGATGAGGCAGTCGAGCCGCCGGTGTTCGTCTCCGTGACGTTGCAGGACGCCGAAGGCGAGCCGGTGCCCGGCGTCACCCTCGAATTCCTCGGCACGGACCAAAAGCTGGAGGCCGACGAAAACGGGTATTTCGGCATCGCCACGCTCTCCGAGGGAACCGCGACCATCCGCTGCACCATCGGCGAAGACTCCACCGAGCTCGTCACGCCCCCCCTCGCCGCGGCGACCGCCGACCACGTCATCAATTTTCGTCTCGCCCGCGACTACGTCCTGCACCTCTACACCAGCGACACGAACCCTCTCGTAGCCGGCAAGCCCAACATCTACCTCTACCCCGAGGCCGAGGCCGACGTGAACGTCTGGCTCTCGTTCGTCGACGGGGGCCGCCTGACCGCCTCGG
The DNA here is from genome assembly GCA_964577465.1 of uncultured bacterium. GTDB lineage: Bacteria > RBG-13-66-14 > RBG-13-66-14 > RBG-13-66-14 > RBG-13-66-14 > RBG-13-66-14. The sequence continues at coordinate 3,687 of CAZNZF010000107.1, forward strand.
AGCCCCCCTACCTCGAAGGCTGGGACATCACCGTCACCCCCGAGGGGAAAATTTCCGCCTACGAGCCGGTCTACTTCCTCGACCCGGATACCGGCGAGCATTGGCCCGTCCCGACGCGGGGGGAGCCCGCGGGCTCCTACGACTACCTTTTCTACGAGGGGGACGTCACCTCCCCGGGGCAGCTCGATTACGGCTGGGTGGTGGCCCGGGAGGACGTGGAGAAATTCTTCCGGGATAAGCTCACGGCCTACGGCTTCACCGGGCGGGAAATCGAGGATTTCGTGGAGTTCTGGGCGCCCCGGCTCACCGATTACCCCCTCTTCGCCGTCTACCCCCAGGCGGGAACGGATTACGACAAGCTGGTGTCCATGTCCGTCTCCCCCGCCCCGGACTCCGTCCTGCGGGTGGTGTTCACCATCCGGGGCCTGTGGGAGGGCTCGGAGCTGGCCCCGACCGAGCCGGTGATTACGCCCTTCGAGCGCCGGGGCTTCGCCGTCGTGGAATGGGGCGTCATCCTGAAGGAAAGCGACGCCCGGTTTTACCTGCACTAGGTAATATTTTACGGGAGGGGAAATGAAAACCGTCGCGCGCGTTTCGGTCATGATGCTCGTTCTGATGCTTATATCTCCCGTCGACGCCTACGACGAGGTGCGTCCCGACGAGGTTCTGCGCGTCGCGGTGGACGCCCTGCGCATCCGCTCCGCCCCGACCACCGAGGACTCCGAGGTCCTCGGCATGCTTCACCAGAGCGACTACGTGGTGGCCCTGGAGTACGCCGACGAGGATTGGGTGGGCTTCTTGCTCCCCGACGGGACTGAAGGTTGGGCCTGCATCCAGCAGGGCGACGAGGTCTTCCTGAAACCGCTGGATGTGGATTACGACACCGAAATCTACCTCTCCCTGCAGGACTGGGAGGGGAATCCCGTCGTCGCCGCTCGCCTGGAGTTGGCCGGGACGCCCATCTACTACACGACGAACGACCAGGGCGATGTGTGGTTCTTCCCCGTGCCCGTCGGGACCTGGGACCTGCGCTGCGTCCTGGGGGACGCCTCGGCGGTCGTCATCGATGCGGTGAATCCGGAACGCAAGGACGAGGCCGCCTACAGCGTGGACCTGGACGGCCCCCATACGCTGACCGTCCACCACGCCTACGCCGAATCGGGCATCGCCAAGCCCAACATCTACGTCTACCCCGTCGAGGAGGCCGAGGTCTCGGTGAGGCTCACCTTCCCGGCGGGCGGCGGGATAACAGTTTCCGACCCGCCCTACGGCGACGGCTGGACGGTCACGGTCACCCCCGAGGGAATCATCGACGGCGAATGGACGTTTCTATTCTACGAGGGCCGGAGTTCGGGGAGCGTCCAGCGCGAGGCGGGCTGGATCGTACGCCGGGAGGACCTGGAAGGGTTTTTCCGGGAAAACCTCGCCGCCACCCATTTCTACGGGCCCGAAATCGAGGACTTCGTGGAGTTTTGGGTCCCGCGCCTGAACGACCACCCCTTCTTCGCCGTATATCCACAGTACAACCCGATTTACGAAGGGATGGTCGGCCTCGCGGTGGAACCGGAGCCCTGGACCGTCATCCGGCTGGCCTACGCCGTCGAGGGGCTGGAGGAGTATTTCGACCTGATGCCGGCGGCCATTCCGGCCTACGAAATCGGCGGCTTCACCATCCACGAGTGGGGGGTCATCCTCAGCCCCGGGGACATGGACGCCTACCTCTACTGACAAGGGGGAGCGAATGCGAACGACCGCCTTCTTGAGCCTCTGCGTGGTTGCGTTTATGGCCGCCCTCCCCGTCTGCGCGGCGGCGGAAACGGCGACGCTGACCGGCATCGTCCAAAACCTGGACGGCGAAACCGTTTCCGGCGCCTCCGTCGAGCTCTTCCCGGCGCGGGAAGCGGAAGAGGAGGAGACGGAAAGGAGCGTCGAGCAAAGCTCGGAGGACTATCCCTGGCTCTCCACCGACGAACCGCTCTACCGGGCGACGACCGACGATAACGGCCGGTACTCGCTTGAGGACATCTTACCCGGCACCTACGACGCCGTCTGCCGGAGCGGCTACTACGAGCCGGCCTACTCCCTGAACCTTGCAATCACCGCCGGGGAGAAGCTGACCTACGACTTCATCCTGGGGTACATGACCGAGGTGGAGAAGCCCAACCTCTACCTCTACCCCGAGGAAACGACCGCGGTCACGGTGCGGCTGGGATTCCCCGCGGGCGGCGGCGTCACGGCCTCGGAACCGACCTACGCCGATGGCTGGACGGTCACCGTCGCGCCCGACGGACAAATCGACGGCGGCTACGGCCACCTGTTCTACGAGGCCCGGGTGCCGGCGGACTGGCAGTTCGACCGGGGCTGGGTGGTGCAGAAGCGGCAACTGGAGGAGTTCTTCAGCGAGAACCTCGCCGACCACGGCTTCAACGAGCGCGAGACCGACGACTTCATCGAGTACTGGGTCCCCCGCCTGGACGACAAGGCCTTCTACGTCATCTACCCCCAGTACGCGCGGGACATCGAGCCCCGGATTACACTTACCATCACACCGGAGCCGGCGGAAACCTTCCGCCTGTACTACATCATCTCCGGCGTGGACTCGGTGGACCGCTACGTCCCCGAGCCTGAAATCCCGAGCTTCCACCACTCCGGCTTCACGGCCTGCGAGTGGGGCGTCGTCCTGATGGACGACGAGGAAATCGTCCATTAGCCGAAGGGAGGTTCCACGTGCGAATTGCAGCCCTTCTCCTTCTCCCCCTGGTCCTTCTCGCCGGGTGCAAGGACGAGACCGGCACCCTGACCGGGGTGGTCATAGACGATTACGGCGCGCCGGTCGCGGGGGCGGAGATCGTCCTCGACGGGACGGACTACGCGGCGACGACGGACGCCGACGGCCGCTACACCATCACCGACATCGAGCCGGGCGTCTACACCGTGACCGGCACCGCCGCGGGGTACGACCTGGACATCCTGCACAACGTGGAGATAGTCGCGGGTGATACCGTCGCGCTCGACCTGGCCGCCTACTCCAAGGACTACGACGACATGGTCCCCCGCAAGCCCAACATCTACCTCTACCCCGAGGAAACCACCGACGTTTCGGTCCGGCTGAGCTTCCCCAAGGGCGGCGCCGTGACGGTCTCCGAGCCGATGTACCTGGACGGCTGGAAGGTGGAGGCCACGCCCGCGGGCGTCTTGACCAACTACGAGCGCGTCGTCGGTTCCGACCCCGACCGGCCGGACACCGCCATCGTGACCTCCGAGCCGGTGGCCACCGGCGCGTACACGTACCTCTTCTTCGAGGCGGACCCGCCCGACGAGTGGCAGACCGAGCGCGGCTGGCTCGTCGAGGGGGAGGACCTGGGGGATTTCTTCGCGGAAAACCTGGCGGCCTACGGCTTCAACGAGCGTGAAATCGCAGATTTCCTGGGCTACTGGGAACCCCGGCTCAACGCCGGCTACTACGCCGTCTTCCCCCAACTGGCGGCCGACATCGAGCCGCTGGTCGGCCTGGACGTGTACCCCGAGCCGGACTCCGTCCTGCGCCTGTACTACTACATGGTGGCCGACCCGCCGATGGGCGGCGAGCTGGCCCCGCCGGAGATTCCACACTTCGAGCGCACGGGCTTCGCCGTCGTCGAGTGGGGGGTCGTGCTGTA
>CAZNZF010000108.1:0-7306 GCA_964577465.1 uncultured bacterium
GCGATGATGTAGGGCGGCCCTTCTACGGGCCGCCGCGTATTGCGATGACGTAGGGCGGGGAATCCTTTCCCCGCCGCTTTTGCGGTTAATCCTTCCGGCGCGAACGCGGGTGCGACTCACGGTGCGCCTGCTCCAGCCGACTCACCTCCACTTTCGTATATCGCTGGGTTTCTTTCAACCGGCTGTGCCCCAGCAGCTCCTTGACCAGCCGCACGCTCGCCCCGCCCGCTAAAAGATGGGTGGCGAAGCTGTGCCGGAGTCGGTGGGGTCCGGGCGCTACGTCCAGCCCGGCCTCGGCGGCCAGCTCGGCCAGCAGCCGGTTGACCCGGTTCCGTCTCAGGGCGACGCCGGGCCGCGAGCAGAAGACCGGGTCCGTCCGCTTCGGCTGACCCAGCGCGTCGCGGTACCGCGTGAGCGCGCGGAGGGCGGTCTCCCCCACCGGCACGACTCTCTGTCGCCCGCCCTTGCCCGTAATCCGGACGTAGCCCGCCCGCAGGTCGAGCAGCGCCCATTCCACGGAGAGCGCCTCGGAGACGCGCAGGCCCGCGGCGTATAACAGCTCCAGGAGCGCCAGGTCCCGCAGCGCGCGCTGCCTGGGGGTGAGCGTTTTATAAGGCCCCTTGTCCTCCGCCCGTTCCAGGCGGCGCCGGGCGGCCGCCAGCAACGCCTCGATTTCCTCCGGCCGCAGCGGCCGGGGCAGCGACTCGGCGTGGCGGGGCAGGGTGAGGTCCCCCAGGGGCCTCGCGTCGAACAGCCCCTCGGCGGCGGCGTACTCGGCCAGGGACTTTAGCGCGGCGAGGCGACGGCGGATGGTGGACGCCTTCCGGCCCGCCTCCCTCTCCTCCCGCAGATACGCGACCAGCGCGGCCGAGGTCAGGCCGTCCAGCGGCCCGGTCCGCCGTTCGATGGAATTCAAGTCGGAGCGGTACGCCGCCACGGTGGCCGGCGACAAGCCCCGCTCCCCGACGAGGTGGGCGAGGAAGCACTCGATGAGCCCCCGGCCGTCACCCTCGTCCGGCACGCGCGCCTCCCTTTCACCGAACGACGGCCCGCGGAGTCTTCACCCACGGGCCGCCCCTGTATTCATCCCGGACCTGGGTTATCTTTCCAGGACGTCGAAGTGCTGGACCCGGTGGTTGAACGAGTCCGCCACGTACAGCCGCAGGTCTCCGGCGAAGACGCCCAGGGGGTTGGTGAAGGTCCCCAGGCGGTCGCCGAATGAGCCGAAGCTGTCCAGGAAGACGCCCTCGGTGTCGAAAATTTTCAGGGTGTGGAGCGAGGCGTCGGCCACGAGCAGCAGGCCCTGGTCGCAGGCTATTCCCGCGGGGCGCTCGAGGTAGTCCTCCCCCGTGGAGCCGCTGCACTCGGGCCCTGAGCCGAGATGGTAGGTGTAGAAGTAAATCCGGCCCGGCACCCCTTCGTCCTCCGGGGCGCTGGTGACCGCCAGGTAGGCGATTTCAGCGGTCGAATCCATCAGGGCCACGCCGAGCGGGTTTGCGATAACCTGGCTCGCCCCGTTGTACAGGACGCGGTCGCCGTCCCAGACCTCGCCCGTGGAGTCCAGGAGGTAGAGCTCGGAGTCGTCCGTATCCACCACGAACACGCTCCCGGCGTCCGGCCAGTAGAGCATGTCCGCCGGATTGACGAGGCCGTCGGGGATGGCGAACCGGCCCAGGTGTGTGCCGTCGGCGGGGTCGAAGGCGTCCAGCCGGCCGTTGACCGGGTCGGCCACGAGGAGGCCGCCCAGCTCGGGGAAGTACACGACGGAGGCCGGGAAATAGGGCGCGTCGGTCACCCCGTCCAGGTCGGACAGGTCCCGGACCCAGACCGGCGGCGCCTCGAGGTCGGCCGGGTCGTAGGCCTTGAGCGTGCGGGCGGCGGGGTCCACCACGTAGAGATACCCCGCCGCGACGACCACGTCCGAGGGGCTGTCGAGCTGCTGGTCCCGGGCGCCGAAGCTGCCGACGCGGCCGGTGATGCGCAGGTAGTCCGAATACACCGAATCGGCGGTCAGGGAGAGCGTCTTCGTCTCGCCCGGCTCCAGGTCCACCGTGCCGGCGGTGGTGTAGGCAATCGCGCCGTCCTCGTAAACGTCCACCTCCACGAAGCGGTCCGCGCCCGGCTCGCAGGCCAGGCTGCCCGAGGCGGTGTTCCCGTCGATTTCAAGCTCGTACCACCGGTCCGCGTCGAAATCCGGCGCGGTGATTCGGACCCGCACCCGGTCGATGTCGAGCCTGCCCGGCGGGTTCGTGATTTGCAGGTCGAGGGTCACCCGGCCCGGTTCACCGCCGACGCCCGTCACCTCGCAGGCGCCGAGCGCAACGATGACGGCCGGGACGGCGAGAAACGCGTACAATCTTCTCATGTCCATCCTCCCGGTTCGTCGGCGGTTACCAGTTTACGTCTATGTCAATCGTGGAGCCCTCGCCCGACTCCGCCGGCTCGGCGGTGAGGTAGACGATGGCGGCGGTTGCGGCCACCGCGCCCACGGCGCCGACCAGGACCCAGGGGAAGCCGGCTGTGCCGCCGGTTCCACCCCCGGTCCCGGCGGTGAGGGTTTCCATGGCCGACTCGGCGGCGCCCACCCCGCCCAGGGAAGCGAGCGCGCCCGCCCAGGCCTCCAGCTCGGCGATTTCGGCGGAGGTCATCGCGGCGGCGGCGGCCGGCGTTCCCCCCGCGGCGACCGTGGTCTTCATCTGCGCTCCGACCACCACCTCGGCGGTGCCCGCGGCGTCCGAGGCGGCCACCTCGCCGTAGAGCACGCGGAAGGTCGTCGACCCGTCCTCGGCCACCTCGGCGGTGAAGAGGGTCCCCCGCACGGCGCCCGAGGCGGTGGGGGTGGAGACGCGGAACCCGCGGGCGTCATCCTGGGAGCTCACCACGGCGGCCAGCACCGAGCCGTAGAAGGTCTGCACCTCGTAGCTCGAGCCCAGGGGCGAGACGCGCAGCTTCGTGCCCGCCTTGACCTTTACGTGGTGGCCGCTCCCGAGGACCAGCTCCGCCGAGGAGTTGCGCGCGGCCTCCACCACGTCGCCGTCGTAGACCGGGTCGCCCTTGACGAGGTCGGTGGTGGACCAGCCGCGGGTCACGGTCACCTTCCCCACCAGGTCCACGACGCGCCCGAGGGACTCCCCGGCGAGGGCCGGCGGGGCCAGGATGAAGAGCCAGAAGGCCGCCAGGGTCAGCCAGGGGATGGGCCTAAAACGTCGGTACATGCCGGTCCTCCCTTCGTTTAAAATTTTTTTCGGTCACCCTACGTTAAATAGTATACCACGCCCGGGGGCCGGTTCCCAAGGGGTCGCTCTTACCCCTCGCGCGCGGGCCCCAGGTTTGGTAGAATACAATGGCGGGGAAGCCTCGACCCCCCGGCCGGAAAAAGGGGGCCGGTCCGCGAGCGTCCGGAAGGGGCTTTGCGTCAGCGTGGCTCGGTATCGAGACTCACTCGGGTAGGATTCGCGGAGCCGGTAGGGCTTCCGCGCCCGCGCGGCGGGGAACCATCGCGGGACGGCGCTTTGTACCATCCGATTTCACCGGCCACCCGGCGACTGCTCGAATCGGCCCTCGACGAGGACCGGGTCGCCGCCGACTACACCACCCTGGCGACCGTGCCCGCGGACGCCCGGGCCGTGGGTGAGCTGGTGGCCCGGGAGCCGCTCGTCCTGTGCGGGCTCGAGGTGGCCGGGGCGGTCTTCGCCGCCGTGAATACCGAGCTCCGCTTCGAGACCACCTACACGGACGGGGAGCGGCTGGAGGGCGGGACGGTCTTCGCCGTCGTGAAGGGCTGCCTGCGCTCGATTCTGGCCGCCGAGCGCACGGCGCTGAATTTTCTCGGCCGGATGTGCGGCGTGGCGACGCTTTCGCGCGCCTGGTCGGGGGAGCTGCGCCGCGCCTGGGAGAAGCTTCCCGAAGGCTCGCGTTCGCCCTCGCCGCCCCGGCTGGTGGACACCCGCAAGACCCTGCCGGGTTGGCGGGAGCTGGACAAGTACGCGGTGCGCGTCGGCGGGGCCTGCAACCATCGGTTCGACCTAGCCTCGGGGATTTTGATCAAGGACAACCACCTGGCGGCGGCCGGCGGGGTGGCCCAGGCGGTGCACGCGGCCCGGGCCCGCTGCCCCCACGGCCTCGTCGTGGAGGTGGAGGTCGCGGACCTGGCGCAACTCGACGAGGCGCTGGACGCCGGGGCGGGTATCGTTTTACTGGACAACATGGACGAGACGACCCTGGCGACGGCCGTCCTGCGCTGTCGCCGGGCGGGCGCGCTCTGCGAGGTCTCGGGCGGGGTGGGCTTCGAGGCCCTGCCCCGTCTGGCCGCGCTCGGCGCCGACCTCCTCTCGGCGGGGGCGCTGACGCACTCCGCTCCGGCCTCGGACCTGGCCCTCGACGTGCGCCCCGGGGGGAAGCCCGATGCCTGACGCCGGGCGCCGTTGAGGTATACTAGGGCATTATACAGTTCTGCTCCGCACGGATTCATCTCCCGGCGACAACACACATTGGGGAACCGATATGGCCGAATTCCTGCCGCAGCTGTCCATCGTCTGGCGACCCGTGGAGTTCGAGAGCGTGGGCGGGATGGACACCCTCCACGCCGAATACCTGCGGGTCATCTCCGAGGGCGGGCACGCCTGGTGGACCCAGCGCCTGAGCCTGAGCTACGTGAGGCTCCTGGACCGGGTGCTCACCGCCGGGAGGCCGGTGTACCTCTACCCCCTGGACGACCCGCGGGTCGTCGGTCCGCGTATCTTCCGGCTCCGGGCCAGGGTGGACGCCGTCCTCTACAACCCGGACGGCTCCTTCCGCCGCCAGCCCGACGACAACATCCCCTTCCGCCGCACCCAGGCCGACGCCATCTACTCCGCCTGCTGGATCCGCCTCACTTCGATGGACGAGATACCCCCCGCCGAGATGCTCGACCCCGAAAGCTTCGTCGTCCTCCCCTACGGGGACAATCTCCTCGAAGCGGTGCGGGGGCGGTTCTCCAAGGGGTTCATCGTCCCGATGGGGGAGTACGAGACCTTCCGCCGCACCACCCTGGCCTCGAGCCTGGACGTCATCGACGAGCTGGGCCGGGCGAGGCCCGCGGGGGTCGTGGACGCCGCCCCGAGAAAAGCCGCCCCGCTCGCCGAATCGGTGTTCGACCAGAGCGACGAGGAGCTGACCTTCCGGCTCTCCGCCGACCGCGTGCCCCGGATGGCCGGCGCGGACGACGGGGGGACCGTGGACCTCCGACTCGACACGGGCGACCACTCCCTGGTGATCGACGCGCCGGACCTCAGGCTGGGGGAGGGCGCCGCCGCGGGGTCCGAGGGGGAGATGAGCCTCCAACTGGGCGACCGGGGTAAAAGGGTGGTCCGCCACGAGGCGAGGGAGACCTTCCACCTGGACCGGCCCGTCGTCCGCAAGAAGGACACCGCCTCCGAGGAGAAGCAGCTCATAGACCTGGGCATCGACTGGGAGATGCTCTCCCGGATGCGGTCGCGCATGGAGGAAATCGAGTCGGTCGCCGGCCCGCCCATGATGACGGAGGAGGAGCCCCCGCCGGAGCCCGAACCGTCCTTCGCCCCCCCGGAGGAGCCGCCGGTCCCGGAGCCGGAGGAGCCGACCGTGGCGGAACCGGAGCCCGTCGCGGCAGAACCGTCGCGGTCGCGGATTCCGCCCGTGGACGCCGTGCGCTCCCTGGACGAGGTGATGGCGGAGATGGTCTGGGAGACGCCCACAACCGATTCGGCGGCGCCGCCGGTGTCCAGGAAGGACCAGCCCGCCCCGGCCCGGACCTCGGAGGAGCTTTCCGGCCTGGAGGTCGAGCCGACCCCGTTCCCCGACCTGCCGCCCCTGGCGCCCCCGATTCAGCGCTGGAAGGTGCCCGAGGAATCCCTGGCCGGCATGAACCTCCTCGTCGGGGGGCCGGAGGACGCCGAGCCGACAACCGCCGACGCCAAGAAGCTCCTGCTTCCCACCGTGGACGCCCTACTGAAAAGCGTGGAGGCCAGGGATGCCCGGAGCGCCCGGCCCCGGGACGGCGAGGACCGCCCGCTGGCCCTGCCCCGGGACGTCGCCGCCTCCATCCGCCGCATCCGCGACCAGCTCGTCATCGACAACGAGCAGATCGCCCACGTCGTCACCAACCTCCTCCTGGGTAAGCACGTGATAATCAGCGGTCCCACCGGCTGCGGCAAGACCACCCTGGCCCGGATGCTGCCCTCCCTCGTCTGGAACGTCTACCCCGAGCTCGTGCAGTCCCTGTCGAGCTGGGGCCCCGAGGACCTCCTCGGCCAGGTGTACCCGCTGCCCGACGGTGGCGTGGCGGTGTCCGGCATCCTGACCCGCGCCGTCCTGAAAAACTACGCCGCCGCGGCCGAAGGCTACGCCCGCACGACGTACCGGGCCCCCAACGGGGCGCAGTACTCCGGCGTGTGGCTGGTCCTGGACGAGCTGGACAACTGCGACTGGCCGTCGCTCCTGTCCGACTTCCTCGCCACGAGCGACGCCCCGGCGCTGAAAATCCCGGTCTCCGGCTCGCCGGGTGAGTACCTGGACATCCCGCTGCCCCTGGACTTCCGCCTCATCGCCACCTTCAACTCCCAGGACGGGTTCAGCGGGGTCGAGCAGCTCTCCCAGAGCACCCGGCGCCGGCTGGCCTTCGTCGAGCTCCACTCGCCCTCGGACGAACAGACGGAGCGGGAGGTCGTGCGCCGCAAGGTCCAGAACCTGGTCTACGAGCAGCTCGGCCTGGCGGTGAAGGAGACCGACCTCTCCGGCCAAATCGAGAACTCCCTGTTCCGTCTGGTGCGGCTGGTGCGCACGTTCCACGACATCGGCACCGCGCCCCTGGTGACCATCCTGGCCGACATCCAGGTCGAGGCGCAGATGGGGCTCGACGCGTGGAAGACGCTGGACGAGGCGGTGGCCACCAACCTCGTGCCGCTCTTCTCGAACCTCCCACCGGCCCAACTACGCATCATCGGCAACCTGGCGGCCAACGCCCCCGAGCGCATCCTGGCCTACTTCTCCCTCAACCTGCCCAAGCGCTACACCGACGAGGCCTTCTGCGAGCAGCTCTACAACTTCTGCGTCTTCCTCTACCGCACCGCGCGGTACCGCAACGACCCCACCGCCGACGAGTTCAAGGAAATCGTGGACCTGGTCGGCTCCGGCATCCCCCGGGGCAAGGTGGGCTACCTGGTCACCAGCCTGGAGCCGCGGCCGGACAACCTGGCCTCCAGCCAGCTCCCGGCCATCAAGCTGGGCACGACGCTCTTCGAGACCATCCGCTCCCTGACCCGCCTGGTGAACCGGGGCGAGTAACGGG
>CAZNZF010000109.1:0-7258 GCA_964577465.1 uncultured bacterium
CTCCGTACACGGCCGTGTAAAATATTTGAAATAAAACCGGCGGGCCGTCCCGCCGGTTCGGTCCATCTTATCCGCACCGCTCTATCGCGTTACGACCAGCCGGGTGCCGTAGACCCCGTCCACGGCGGTCAATCGGCAGTGATACACCCCCGGCGCCACGGCGTCGGTGGACCAGACCACCGCGTGCCGCCCCGCCGTCAGCTCCCCATCCACCAGGGTCGCCACCCGCCGTCCCGCGAGGTCGTAAACCGCCAGGACGACGCCCTGGGCCGAGGCGAGGTCCAGGGTGAAGGTCACCGCGCCCCCGGATTCCGCCGGGTTCGGGTAGGCGGCGTAGAGGGCGGTGTGTCTGTCGGTCGTGTCCCCGCGGCGGACCTCGACGGGACCGAAGTCGGTCCGGGCGCCCGAATCCTCGACGACGGTGAGCAGGTACTCGTAAACCTTTCCGGTTTCGGCGTGCCGGTCGAGGTAGCGCGGGCTCTGCGGCGGGAGGAGCGCGTCGTTCAGCGGGGCCCAATCCTCGGAGCCCTTCTCGCGCCGGTAGATTTCAAACCCGGCGGGGAAGTCGCCACCCAGCACCCAGGCCAGAAGGACGCCCTCCTCGGTGTCGCGGCCGGTGAAGTCCACGAGCTCCACCGGGGAGAAGTCGTCGTAGAGCAGCCGGCAGTTGATCTCGCCCACGGCCCAGCCGTGGCCGTAATCGGGCGCGTCTTCCCAGAAGTAGACGTCGTATATATCCAGGCCGTCCTCGTAGGCGCCGTTGTCCTCGAAGGTGTAGCTCACGCCGCCGTTCGTCGTGGCGTAGATGTAACCGTCGTCGCCCACGATCCAGCCCTCGTCCTCGTTCATGAAGGACACGGACTGGAAGTCCACGTCGGCCAGGCCGTGAACCTCGCGCCACTGGGTGCCGCCCGAGTAGAGGTAGTACACGTGCCCGCCCTCGCCGACCAGCCAGGCCTTGCTGTCGCTCAGGACGTCCACCCCCAGCATGTTGCAGTCCGCGGAGGACAGGCCCGTGGAGAAGCGGGTCCAGGCGCCCGCCGTCTTGCGGTACACGATGGCGTAGCTGCCGTCGGTTTCGCCCGCGGCCCAGCCGTTGTTCAGGTCCCGCATGGCCACGGAGTAGAAGTTGAAGTTGGAGCCGGTCGAATCCTGCGTCCACGAGGCCCCGCCGTTGGTGGTGTAGTAGATGCCGAGGTTGGCCCCGCAGACGAACCAGGTGTTCGCGTCGAGCACGTCGATGCCGTACCAGTTGCGGTTGGGGAGGTTGCCGGAGACGTCGGTCCAGCTCACGCCGTTGTTGGTGGTCTCGATGACCGTGCCGCCGGTGCCGCAGGCGACGAAGTCGTCGGAGGCGAGGTGCCCGATGTCCGTGAGGTTGTTCGGAACCCCCGAGCGCCCGTAGGTCCAGGTGCGCCCGTGCGTCGTGCTGCGCATGACCAGACCGTACTGGCCCACGGCCACCACGAAGGCGGGGTAGGGCCCGCTGCCGGCCACCCCCTCGAGCCGGTTGCCCGTCCGGTAGACCTGGTTCCAGCTCGTGCCGTTGTTCGTCCCCAGGATGGTGTAGAGGGACCCCACGGCGATTATCCGGTCGGCGCTCAACGGGGGGGCCACGCCGGAAAGGGGATTGAAGACGTAGCGGTCGTCGAGGACGTTCCAGGTGGAGCCGCCGTCCGGGGAGTGCAGCCCCACGCCGTTCTGCCCCACGGCGTAGACGTGATTGTTCCCGCCGTCCCGGATGACCGCGACGCCGTTCAGGGTCGTGGAGACGCCGGAGGATTGGGGAGCCCAGTCGTCGCCACCGTTGGACGTGGCGTACACCGCCCCTGTGTCGCCGACGGCCCAGGCGTGGTCCTCGTCGTAGATGCACACCGACCGGAGACCCGGGGAGACGTCGAGCACCTGGCCCCAGGAGGAGCCGTTCCAGCGGAAGATGCGCCCACCCGTGTCCACGGCCAGGCCGAAGCTGGTCGAGTACATGGCGATGTCGTAGAACTCGTAGCCGCCTGCAAAATACAGGCTGTTCCATGAGCTGCCGCCGTTGTTCGTCCGGGCGATATAGGAACCGCCGCAGGCCCAGCCCTGGCTCTGCGTCAGGAAGTCGATCCCCCGCACGTTGGTCATGCTGGGGGGCTGGCTCGTCTGCGTCCAATCCGCGCCGTTGACGGTTTTGACCACGACCCCGGCGCCGCCCGCGTAGACATGATCGGCGTCGATGATGCTGACGCAGTAGAGATTGGCGGAGGTGGGAGACGTCTGGATGTTCCAGGCGCCGCCGGAATTGGGGGAACAGACTATCAGCCCCGAATCCCCCACGCAGTAGAGCTTTACGCCGTAGCGGTCCACGTCGCTGATGTCGGTGTCGTTCCAGCCGCGGCGGTAGAACGCGTCCCACCACCAGCCGAGCGCCTGGGCGGAGAGGGTGAGGGCCGTAAGCAGGAGGACGGCGCAAATGAATCGGCGAGACATGACGCCCCTTTACGTGGGTATGTGCCGAGCCGGCCGGGTTGCGCATTTTTTTGAAAAGGCGCACCCGCGAATGCCTGCGATTCGGGAGGGGTGTGCCTTCATCCTTGTGGCAGGCCTTTTTTTTAAAGAGCCGGCACCCTCCCGTAACACTATAAATATAGGCTTAAATACCCTGAGCGTCAAGGCGATATGCCGTTTCATTTTCCGTGACCCGGTAGCCCAGTGAGTCGTAGAGGGCGGCTGCGCCCTGGTTCGACGCACCGACCTGCAGGGAGCTGCCGGCGAATCCCGCGGCGGCGTATGCGGCGAGGGCGTGCGACAGAAGCAGGCGGCCCAGCCCCATGCCCCGTCTGGGGGGACTTACGGCGAGGCTGACCACGAAACCGAGCGGTTCGGCCTCCTCCCTCTCCTCCACCGTGGAGACGATGAAGCCGGTCGTCACCCCGTCCCGCCGCCGGGCCACCAGATTCCCCGGCGGGAACGGGCGGCCGAATTTCCCCTCCAGGCAGCCCTCCAGCATCACCTCCGATTCGAAGGGGTCGGCCAGGGCGGGGTGGACGAGGGCGTCGGGCGAGCCGTGGAAGGCCGCGGCCTGGATGAGGGCCAGCACGCGCAGGTCATCTCGGCGCAGGCGGCGGACGGTGTGCCCCTCGACGGTCGGCGGCCGCGAGAGCCCCGCCTCCCGAAACAGGAGCACCCTTCGTTCCCGGGGGACCAGGTTCCAGCCGGCGCGCTGCATGGCCGGACCGAGCTCTCCCGGCGGCGGGCTGAGGGTCGCCCCCGAAGCCAGCGCATGGTTTTCCCCCCGAACGAGACGGTCCAGGAGCGCGATGCCGCCCTCGGCGTTGTTGTGGCGCCCCGCCAGGTAGAGCAGGCTCACCCGGAGGCCGTGAACCTCCCGGATTCCACAGGCGAAGCCGACGATTTCCATGCCGTCGAGCGCCAGGGACCAGCGCCGGTCCCCGGATTCGCCCCAGGCGTCCAGGAGCTTCCGCCGCAGCCCCTCGACGGTGTGCCCGAGACGCGCGCCGAAGTAGCGCTCCGCCGAATCGAACAGCCCGTCCGGCGGGGGGCCGGAGTAGAGCTCTCTGGGAACGTAAACCAGCATAGTATGGGGCCATTATACCCCGAGGCGCCGTCGCGCGCGCGATGACGAAAGCCGAGGGGGCGCCCTCGGCTCACGACGTCGGGGGATTTCTTTCGGCGACGGCCTAGTGAATCTCGGCCAGCCTGGCCGAAAGTACGTTCACGTGGCCGATTTCCTCCCCGATAATCCAGTCTATCTTGTCCCGGCCCCACTGCTCCGGCGTGGCCTGTTTCAGGCCCACGTAGAAGGCGATGGAATCGCGCTCCAGGCCGATGGCGTACCGGAGGACCTTCTCCAGGGATTCCTTCCCGGTGAGCACGGAGGCCGGCTCGACGCGGGTGTCGAAGACGTAGCCGCCGGCCATGGCCTGGAGGTAGAGGACGGCCTGGTTGTCCGGGTCGAAGACGGTGGCCGCCCGGTCTTTATTCTTCAGCTTCTCCCGCAGCTCGCGGAAGGTCTTCTCGTGCCGGTCCTCCATGACGGCCAGGTCGTGGAGCATGCCCTGCGTACCGGCGTCCTCGAAGCCCAGGGCGGCCTTGCGGTAGAAGGCGGCCCCATTGCGCTCGATTTGCTCGGCCAGCTCGTAAATCTCGTCGGCGGAAAATCTCGTCATGCTCATCGCCCCACCTCGGGGGTATATCGGTTTGGGTTGTGCTAATTCGCCGCGGGGAGGATGCCCAAAATGATCGGCGCCGGGATGACCCGCGCGCCCATCTCCTTGTCCAGCATCAGAAGCCCCTGGCCGTTGCCCTGGACCAGCTTCGTCTTCTCCACGTTGGCGGTGGCGTTGTCCTCCTCCTCGATCTGCTCGTTGACGAACCAGTCCAGGAGGGGCCGGGTGGCGTGGTCCTTCGTCTCGACGACGGCGTCGTAGATTTTGTAGATGGAGTCGGAGATGAAGCGCTCGTGCTTGAGGGACGCCTCGAAGGCCGCCAGGGGGCTGTCCCACTCCACGGGCGGCTTCTCGATAGCCTCCAGGACCACCCGACCGCCGCGCTCGAGGATGTGTGAGTAGAACTTGAAGGCGTGGATGACCTCCTCCTGCACCTGGGCGTTCATCCAGTGGGCCATGCCGGGGAGGTTCTTGGCGGCGAAGTAGGCGGCGATGGCCTGGTAGAGGTAGGCCGAGTACAGCTCCTTGTTTATCTGCTCGTTGACGAGCTTTTCGACTTTGGGGTTCAGCATCTCGGTTTCTCCTGAAAGATGAGACGAGGGGTTTAAGCCCCTTGCCCTAGTTGTCAGCTCTTCCAGAGGCCGTGGACGTTGCAGTACTCACGGGCCCAGACCTTGGCGTCCCCGGAGTAGCAGAAGTGGGCCTTGGGCTCGTCGCCGGGCTTGAGCCACCGGCGCATGACCTTGTCCCCCGCGTGGAGCTCGATCCACTCGATGTAGTGCTCGGGGACCATGGGGTGCAGGGTGCTGCCCACGGTCACGGTGTAGCCGTCGGCGTCCTTGGCGATGACCGGCACGTGCTTCTCGGTCTTGAAATCGGCCGTCTTCTCGTCCATGAGCTTCATCGGCTGACCGCAGCAGACCAGCTCCCCCTCGCCGCCGTGGACGACCTCCACGACGTTGCCGCACACCTCGCACTTGTACACCTGTCTTAATTGTCTCATCTCGCATTCCTTTTCGGTTGAGCACCGGCGTCGCGGCGCGCTGTTCCATGTTTACGGGGCTACCCCCCGGATTCCAGGAGGTCGTCGTACTCGATTTCGAAGCGCAGCTTGTGCTTCGCCTCCTCCTGAGCCAGGGCCAGGAAGGTGTTTTTAAGACCTTCGTCCTCCACCGCCCCGGCGAGGTCGGTGTAGAGGAGGAAGGCCTTTTTTTCCTTGTGCATGGCGACCTGGAGCGCCTCCTGGTAGTCCATCCGCGGCTTGATTTCCGCCTCGACGATGTAATCGGCGAGCTTCAGGTCCAGGATTTTCTGTTGGGCGGGCAGAAGGGTTTTCCCCATCTTAACCGCCTCGAGCTTTTTCCGGTGGCCGGCCTCCTCCTTGGCGAAATCGGTAAAAACCTCCCGCATCCAGGGGCGCTTCACCCTCCCGGCGAGGTCGGTGTAGAAATCGTGGGACTCGATTTCCCGCTGGATGGCGAAGTCGAGGACCTCGTCGGCGGAAGAGAATTTCTCCAAAACGTCTCCTTCGGCTTGTCCCGGTTTTCCACCGGTCGGTCAAAAGTTACACTGGGATTTTACAGGCGTGGGGCGGGCGGGTCAAATTGGAAGTTTTACGCATATATCCCGACGACTTGAGTGGGAAAAGTATATCACAATAATCGAATAAATCCAAAATCAGACCTGGCATCCCGGACAGAAAAAAGTGCCCCTCTGCCGCTGGACGATTCGCGCTATCCGGCCGCCGCAGCGGTGACAGCGTTCGTCTTTTCGACCGTAAACCCGGAGGTGGCGCTGGTGGTCCCCCGGTTCGCCCCGGCCGTCCCGGTAGTCGGAAAAGGTTGTTCCTCGATGGGTTATCGCCTCGTTGAGGACGGCGCGAATCGCGCCCAGTAGTTTTACGCGCTCCGGCGGCGTCAGTTCCGAAACCGGCCGGTCGGGTCGCAGGCCCGCGGCGAAGGGTATCTCCGAGGCGTAGATGTTGCCTATTCCCGTCAGGCGGTCCTGGCGCAGGAGCCAGACCTTCAGCGGCTGCCGGCTTCCGCCGATGAGCCCGTCGAGTTTTTGCGGAGTGAGGGCGGGGTCGAGCGGCTCGATGCCGGCGGGCCTCGCGTCGTCCAGTGATTCGCAGAGGATCACCTCGCCGAGGCGTCGGAGGTCGTGGAAGAGCAGTCGACCATCCTCCAGCGTGACGACCGCCCGGAGACGTTCCCGGCAAAATTCCGCCCCGGTCGGGGACCAGGTCAGCCGGCCGGTCATGCGCAGGTCGAAGCGCAGGCAGGGACCCGACTCCAGCTCCACCGCCAGCCGCTTCCCGACGCGCAGGACCCGTTTCACCAGGAATCCCGACAGGCAGGCGGCGTCGAGTGCCAGGCGGTCGTCGAGCACCTCGACGCAGATCACCCGCCGGCCCTCGAGGAGCGGGGCGAGCTGGCGGGCGATGGTCTCGACTTCGGGCAGCTCGGGCATGGCGGGGCAACTGTAGCACAGCGGGGATTTTTAAAAAAGGAGACCCGTGGTTTCCATTGAATGTAGGGCGGGGATTTTAATCCCCGCCGTCTTTTGCATTCGCGGCGGCCTGCAGAGGACTCGTCCTACGGGGCCGCCCTGCATCGGCAACCATCCGTAGGGCGGGGATTTCAATCCCCGCCGCTCCTATAATGTAGCCCTCACCCCCATCCCTTCTCCCCAAGGGAGAGGGGTGCCGCTTCATCCATCACCCCGGCCCGTGACTCGTTGTGATGACGTAGGTCGGACCCTATGAGGTTGACGTAAAATCGCAATCCGACTCGTAGGGGCGTACCTTTAGGTGCGCCCGGTCTATATTGTAGGGCGGGGATTTTAATCCCCGCCGCTCCTGTAATGTAGCCCTCACCCCTAACCCCTCTCCCACGGGGAGAGGGGGGCGGCAAGGCGAGACTTCAAAGAGAAACGAGATAGGCGACGAGGGTGGTCCGTTCTTCCGAGTCCAGCTTGGCCCCTTTGGAGACCATGTCGTCCACGACGGCGTTCCAGCCGGTCTCGTCCCGCTTCTCGGCGTACACGCGGTCCAGGTTGTGGCAGACCGTGCAGCGTTCTTCGAGGAG
>CAZNZF010000110.1:0-7242 GCA_964577465.1 uncultured bacterium
GAGATGAGTGTAAAAACTGGTGTGTAATGTACGACGGCAAAGTAGAGTCCGGTTATGACGACCCTCGCATGATGGGCCCGGCAATCGTTTACGACAATTCATGCATTCGACGTTTGATGGCGCCAGTCCTGCAATATCTTTATGACCATAACCTCTACGTAGAGGACGACTTACTCATCGTCCTCGATGCTGAATATGAGGTACCGGGTTCACGGTCGCACACTTGCGTATTTATTCAGTGCAATGCCGGCTGGATAAGCCATCCTGGATACGGCAACCTCGTTTTAACAGCGATAGTGGACACAGAGAATTATAAAATGTCTATCATTAACTACTCATGGTAAATTAATTCAAAGAGGTTTACATGTAAGCCTCAAACACATAGGAGTTTACACCGTTGGGGGATGATTAAGGCAACGCACGCGCAGATTAACTATTGAGTAAACACCAAAGCCCGGTGAAAACAGCGAAGGGGCGTACAAACCCTTCGGTAAGATAAATAACAAATCCTGTTGATGCTCCGAAACCTCATCCCTCTCAAAAGCGGACACGGCCCCTTCAACCCCGGAGCGTGCGATGAAGATGCGAATTGCGGCGGCCTGCATTCTCGCGGCCCTGGCCCTGACGGTCGGATGCGCCTCGCGCGTCGGGCCGCCCCGCCTGGCCTACACCACCGCCAAGGGCGGCGCCGAGGAGGTCTACCTCTACGACCTCGAGTCCGGCGAAACGCGCCAGCTCACCTTCACCCGGGGGCTCAAGGGCGCCCCGGCCTTCTCCGCCGACGGGAGGTGGGTCCTCTACGCCTGCGACTCCGACGGGGACTGGGAAATCTACCGCGTCCCCGCCGAGGGCGGCGAGGTCGAGCAGCTCACGAAAAACCTCACCCCGGACCGCTTCCCCGCCCCCGGCATCCAGGACGAGTCGGTGGTGTTCATGGCCGTGGACGCCGTCGGGCCGGCCCTGCGGCACCTCGATGAGCCGGGCGACCCGTCCACGCTGTTCACCATCTCCCAGGACCTCGAGAGCGAGCCGGACGGGCTGGTCCTCGATCACACGGGCGGCCTCGCGGCCCTGGTTTACTCCGGCGACATCCACCTCCTGGACCTGCGGTCTACCCGCTTCCGCCGTCTGGTGGAAGGCCCCGCCGACGACGTGGACCCGGCCTTCAGCGCCGATTCCCGCGCCCTGGTGTTCGCCAGCGACCGCGGCGGGGACTACGACCTGTACGTCGTGGACCTGGAGCTGGGTGAGCCGGTCCGGTTGACCGACGACGCGGGGAACGAGCGCCACCCCGTAGTGGACGCGGACAACCAGACGGTGTACTTCTACGGGGAAATCGGCGGGCGACCGGGCGTGTACCGTCACGCGGAGACCCCCGTGGGCGCGCCGCCCCCGGTGCTCGTCCTCGACCTCGAGGGGGAGCTCACCGGGCTGGCCCTGTGGCCGTGAGGCGGCTCATCCTGTTGGCCGTAATCCCGGCGCTGGCGGCCGCGGCCGCCGAGAGCGCGGACTACACCGCGGCCACGGCGGCGGCGGGCCTGGTTTACAAGCTGGACCCCGAAAACCCCGACCGCTGGTACGTGGACTTCGCCGGCGCCGAGAGCGACTGGAGAATCACCGTGTACCGCACGCCGGAACACCTCTTCCTCTCCACCCTCGTCTGGGTGGAGCCGGGGGGGATTGGGGCCCCGATGCAGCGCTGGGCGTTGGAGCGGAGCTTCGACCTGCCGCTGGTAAAGTTCGCCCTGGACCCCACCGGGACCCGGCTGCACCTGGCGGCGGACCTGCGCACCCCCGACACGTCCCCCGAGGCGTACCTGGAGGTGCTCCGGTCGTTGGCGGCGACGGCGGAGCGGGAGCATGCCTTATTGCGCGACAAGGAGACAAGGGGTTTAAACCCCTTGCCTCTACTCGACTACGCGACACCCTGAACCTTCGGTGAGCCATGATTCTGCGGCGCATCACCCTCTACTTCCTGATCCTGTTCGTCCTGGTGGGGGTGGGCCTTTTCACCTACTCCAACGCCCTGATAAACCGGCTGGAGAACGAGTACCGCTCGATCTCCATCGCCTACGCCGACGTCTCCTCGGCCATCATCACCGCCGTCACGCGGGGCGACGTGTCGCTGGACCTGTTGAAGGAGATAACCGACTCCCTGCGGCGCATGTTGAAGTTCCCCGCCATCGTCGTCTCGGCGGACGGGAACCAGATAGAGTGCCGCAACCTGCCCGGCGACCTCCAGCCGGTGGACGCGGCCTCGCGCCTGGAGATCCTGCGCCTGGCCGCGGAGATGGACCGGGACTCGGACCCCATCCCCCTGGTCGAGCGCCGGGTGCAAGAGTCCACCGGAACCGTGGAGGAGCGGCTGGTCGCCACCCTGCACTACTCCTCGCCGGACATAATCATCACCCTCTCCTGGCTGCCCGTGGTGGGCATCGCATTTATATTGATTTTCGGCGGCCTCGGGCTCTTCGCCAACCACCGCTTCCGCCTGTCGGAGCAGCAGGCCATCTGGGTGGGGCTGGCCAAGGAGACGGCCCATCAGCTCGGCACCCCCGTCTCGAGCCTTTTGGGCTGGCTGGAGCTTCTGGGGGAGGACCCCGCCGCGGTCGGCAACGTCCGGGAGGAGATGGCCCGCGACGTGAAGCGGCTGGGGCAGATCGTCAACCGCTTCGCCGAGGTGGGCCGCACGCCCGAGCTGGAGAAAACGGACCTGCGCGAGGTGGTCCGCGAGGCGGTGGAATACTGCCGCCGGCGCATCTCCCCCGCCAACGTCAAGCTGGTGGAGGAGCTGGCGGACGTGGGGCTCGTGCCCCTGTCCGCCGTCCTCTTCGGCTGGGTCATCGAGAACCTGGTGCGCAACGCCGCCGAGGCCCTGGCCAACCCCGGCGACGGGGAGAAGAAGGGACCGAGGAAGCCCCCCCGGGGCCAGATAACGGTCAGCCTCCGCCGGGCGCCGCGGGGGGTGGAGCTGGAGGTGACCGACACGGGGGCGGGGATGAACGCCCGGATGCGGCGGCGCGCCTTCGACGCCGGGCACTCGACCAAGGCCCGGGGCTGGGGCCTGGGGCTCACCCTGGTGCGCCGCATCATCGTCGAGTACCACCACGGCCGCATCCGCCTCAAGAGCGCGCCCGGCGAGGGGGCCCGCTTCATCATCACCCTGCCGGGGTAGGGAACCGGGGCCGGCGTTCCGGCGTTTGGATAGTCCCCCGCGCCAACTAAAAAGGCGCCCCGAACCAAAAGGAGACCGTGGAGAAACGCCGCGTACTGTGGGTGGACGACGAGATCGAGCTCCTGCGCTCCCAGGTGGTGTTCCTGGAGCGCCGCGACTACGAGGTGGTCGGGGTCACCAACGGCGACGACGCCCTGGCGAAGGTGCTCGAGGAGCGCTTCGACGCCGTGCTCCTGGACGAGCACATGATGGGCCTCTCGGGCACCGAGACCCTGGCCGAGCTCAAGCGGGTGCGGCCCAACCTCCCCGTGGTCATGGTCACCAAGGGCCAGGAGGACTCGCTGATGGACGAGGCCTACGGCCTGGCCGCCGACGACTTCGTGGTCAAGCCGGTCACCCCGACCCAGCTCGCCGGCGTCCTCAAGCGTATCCTGGACCGCGAGGCCCTCGAGACCTCCACCCTGGTCCAGCGCTACATGGCCGAGCTGCGCCAGTTCGACCAGACCCGCGACGAAATCGCCGACTGGACCGGCTGGCTCGAGCGCTACGTCTCCCTGGTCAACTGGGACCTGAAGCTCGAGACGGCCCGGGACCCCGGTCTCCACGAGCTTCACGACCAGGTCCTGCGCGAGGACAACGCGCTCTTCGCCCGCTACGTCATCGATAACTACCGCGGCTGGGTGGCCGGCGGGCCGGACCGCCCCATGCTCTCGGTGGACATCCTCCCCCGGGTCGTGGCCCCTTTTTTGAGACAGAAGCGTCCGGTCTACTTCGTCGTCATAGACGCCATGCGCTACGACCTCTGGCTGTTATTCCGGCGGTTCCTGGAGCCCCACTGGCTCATCGACGACTTCCCGTACCTCTCGATCATCCCCACGAGCACGAACTACGCCCGGAACGCGATTTTCGCCGGCCTGTACCCCAGGCGCATCGCCGAGGAAATGCCGGAGTTCTGGTCCGAGCACTCCGATGAAGACTCGGGGCTGAACCAGCACGAGGGCCAGCTCATG
This sequence comes from uncultured bacterium, assembly GCA_964577465.1. Taxonomy (GTDB): domain Bacteria; phylum RBG-13-66-14; class RBG-13-66-14; order RBG-13-66-14; family RBG-13-66-14; genus RBG-13-66-14. The sequence continues at coordinate 4,186 of CAZNZF010000110.1, forward strand.
AATGCGTGCCTGGAGCGTCTGAATATCAAGCCCCCGAGCCGCCCGCGCTACAAGAAAATCCGCGGCGGCAGCACCGAGCCGAGCGTCCTGGAGCTCTTCCGCGGCTGGCGCGAGAACACCCTCTACGCCCTGGTGGTCAACTTCGTGGACCTTCTGACCCACGAGCGGTCCAACCTCCAACTGCTCTCGGAGATGAGCGACACGCCGCAGGGCTTCCGGGCGGTGGCGGCGGCCTGGTTCGCCCACTCGAGCCTGTTGGCCGGGCTGAAGGAGCTCGCCGGACGGGACGTCACCGTCGTCATCACCTCGGACCACGGCAGCATCCAGACCGAGCGGGCGGTCATCGCCTACTGCGACAAGAAGACCTCCAAGGGCCTGCGGCTGTGGTTCGGCCAGAACCTGCGCTTCGAGGGCGAGGGGGCGCTTCTAATCAACCACCCCGCGGAGTGGATGCTCCCCGCGGAACGCATCGGCAAGAACTACCTCGTGGCGCTGGAGGACTACAACTTCGTCTACTCGTACTCGAAGAACGAGCAGCGGAGGTTCTACGCGGGCGCCTTCCAGCACGGCGGCATCTCCATGCCCGAGATGATGGTCCCCTGCGCCGTGCTGCACCCCAAGACCCGGCGGCGGTCCGAGTGATGAGCGACCCCGGCGGACCGCTATTCTCCGCCATCCGGTTGAGCGCCCCCCCGGCGGGGACGCGCGTCCTGGTGGCGGCGAGCGGCGGGGCCGATTCCACCGCCCTCCTCGTCGCCCTCCACGAGGCGGACCTGGGGCTGGAGCTGGCCGTAGCCCACTTCGACCACGGCCTGCGGCCCGATTCCGCCCTCGACGCCGACCACGTAGTGAAACTGGCGAAGCGGCTGGGGCTGGAGTGCCGCGTCCGGCGCTGGCGGGCGGCGAAAAAGGGTGAGGCCCGGGCCCGGGAGGCCCGCTACGATTTTCTGTACAAGACGGTCGCCGACGGCGGCTTCGAGCGCATCGCCCTGGGCCACACCCGCGAGGACCAGATCGAGACGGTGCTGGTGAACCTGGTCCGGGGGGCGGGGCTCGACGGGCTGGGCGGGATGGAGGTGCTGGACGGGCCGCTGTGGCGGCCGTTCCTGGACCTGGACCACGCCGCGCTGCGGGCCTACCTCACGGACCGGGACATCGCCTGGCGCGAGGACCCCACCAACGCGGACCCGGCGCTGGCCCGGAACCTGGTTCGCCGCGAGGTCCTGCCGCTTTTGGAAAAAATCAACCCCGCGGCGATGGACGCCGTGGCGCGGACCGCGGGGATTCTCCGGCGCCAGCGGGCCTACCTGCGCGGGGTGGGCGAGGAGCTGGCGGAGCGGGCCTACGTCACCGAGGGCCCGTGGGGCGCGGTGTACTCGGGGCCGCTTTTGGCCCTGGCCGGCGAGGCGCTGTTGTACGAGGCACTGCGGGCGGCCTGGGCCGGGGAGGTCGGCTGGCGCGGATTTCTGGAGAGCGGGCACCTGGAGAAAATGGCGGAGCTGGTCGCCGGGGGGAGGAACCAGGGCGCCGTGGACCTGCCCCGGGGCAGGCGGCTGCGCCGGTGCTGGACCCAGGTCTGCCTGGGGCCGAAACGCCCGCCGCCGCCCCCCGCCGCGCTGGAAATTTCCGGGCCGGGAAGCTGGACGTGGGGCGCGTTCCGCGTGGAGCTGGCCGCCGCAACCACGGCCCGGAGCGCCGACTCCATCCCCGTCGGGGAGGAAAACCTGCCGCTCACGGTCCGCGCGCCGGAGCGGGGCGATACGCTCCGTCTGACCGGCGTGGGCGCGAAGAAGCTGAAAAAATTTTTCGCCGAAAAAAAGGTCCCGTCCTGGGAGCGGCCGTACCACCCCGTGGTCGCCGACGCGGGGGGAATTTTATGGGTCCCCGGTCTGGCCCGGGACGAACGCTGCCCGATGCGGGGCGCCCGGCGACTTTCCATGAATCGGTTACATTGACGCCGAATATACCCCAACCGAGGAGCCGACGTTGAAGAGAGCCTTCGCCATCCTCCTCCTCTGCCTCGCCGTCGCGGCGCCGCTCTTGGCGGCGACCGACACCGGGGACGGGGACACCTCGTGGACCGAGCGCCAGACCGCCGAGTTCAGCCTCATGGGCATCCTGGTGGCCATCGTGATGGGCCTGTTCACCTTCATCACCCCCTGCGTGCTGCCGGTGGTGCCCGCCTTCATCTCGTACATGAGCGGCCTGTCGCTGGGCCAGATAACCGGCAGGGAGCTGGAGGCGCTGCCCGCCGAGGAAAAGCGGGAGCTGAAGCGGAAGAACCGGCGCAAGATGGTCAAGAACGCCCTGTTCTTCGCCGTCGGCGTCATCGTCGTCTACGTGCTCATCGGGGTGGTCTTCGGCGTTCTGGGAATAGCCTTCAGCCCGTCGAGCCCGGTGCGCATCTGGGTCTTCCGCGTCCTGGGGGCCATTGTCGTCCTGTTCGGCATCCACATGACCGGCCTGGTGCGCATCCCGTTCCTGGACTTCCTCGGCGGCGGGGGGACCAAGGGCGGTGGCGGCAGCGCCTGGCAGAGCGTCGTCATGGGCCTCTCCTTCGCCTTCGCCTTCAGTGCCTGCACTATGGGCTTCTTCGGCGGCATCATCTCCATGGCCATGTACCAGGGCAACGTCTTCGGGGCGGTGTTCCTGGCGGCGGCCTACGGGCTCGGGCTGGCCATACCGTTCATTTTGACCGCCCTGGCGGTGGACGCCTTCTTCGGCTTCTTCAAGCGGATAAAGAAGCACATGAAGGCGGTGGAAATCGTCGGCGGGCTGCTGTTGATCGGGCTGGGCGTGCTGATGATTCTGGACCTCTTGCAGGCGGTGCTGGCGTTTTAATCGGCTTTAATTCGCCGTCGTAGGGCGGGGGCTCCGTACCCCGCCCTTTTCCGAACGGACTTGAGAGTCCGTTCTCCACACGTGGAGCGCGGGTTCTCCAACCCGCGGCCCCCTCCGAAAATGTAGGGCGGGGATTTTAATCCCCGCCGCTTCCTTGCGACGACGTAGGGGCGGACCTTCAGGTCCGCCCGCGGGCCGACCTAAAGGTCGGCCCCT
>CAZNZF010000111.1:0-7236 GCA_964577465.1 uncultured bacterium
CGTAGGGGCGGGTCTTTTGACCCGCCCGCGGGCCGACCGGTCGGTCGGCCCCTACGACGGCGATACGGGATTGACGCCGAAACCGTAGGTCGGGGGCTCCGTACCCCGCCCATCCCGCCCTCGAAAAACCGAATCCCCCCGGCCGGGCTTGCCAGCCCGGCGCTCCCGGTGATACCATGTCATTTAAAAGACTGGGAGAGCCCCATGCGCTTCAGCGACCTCATCTCGAACACGCCGGCGGCGGTACTGGTCCGGGGCGACACGGAGATTGAAAAAATCGCCTACGACTCCCGCCGGGTCGAGCCGGGGACCCTCTTCGTCGCCATGGGCGGCGTGGGACACGACGCGCTGGCCTACCTGGGCAACGCCCTGGAACGCGGCGCCGCGGCGGTTCTGGCACCCGCTCCACCCCCGACCGGGGTGGGCGTGCCCTGGGCGGTGAGCGAGGACCCGCGGCTGGCCCTGGCCCAGCTCGCCGCCGAATGGTTCGGCCGCCCGGCGGATAAGCTGCGCCTGGTCGGAGTCACCGGCACCAACGGCAAGACCACCAGCGCCCACATCATCGCGGGCATCCTGGGGGCGGCGGGTCGGAAGGCGGCCCTGCTGGGGACGACGGGTTACTGGCTCGGCGCCCGCTGGGAGGAGGCGGACTGGACGACGCCGGAGCCGCTCAAGCTCCACGACCTCTTCCGGGAGGCGGTGGACCTGGGGTTGCGGGACGTGGTGATGGAGGTGACCAGCCACGCCCTGGACCAGCGGCGCACGGACGGACTGGTGTTCGCCGCGGCGGGCTTCACCAACGTCACCCGGGAGCACCTGGACTACCACCGGCGGCTGGAGGGCTACTACGCCACCAAGTGCCGCCTGTTCACCCAGCTCGAGCCCGGGGCCGTCGCCCTGTTGAACGCCGACGACCCACTGGTGGCCGGGACGCCGGTCCCCGGCGGCCGTCGCATCCTCTACGGCCTGGGGGAAACCGCGGAGCTGCGCGCCGAGGGAATCCAGTACAGACGCCGCTCACTTTCCTTCACCGCCGTTCACGGCCCCTGGAGGCTGCCCATCGAAACCCCGCTGGTCGGCGAGTACGACGTGTACAACGCGCTCCTGGCCGTGGGGGTGGCGCGGGGTCTCGGGGTGGAGGACGCCGCCATCATCCGCGGTCTGAAAGAACTGGCCCAGATTCCGGGCCGCTTCCACTTCCTCGACGTGGGGGCGGATTTCGACGTCGTGGTGGACTACGCCCACACGCCCGACGGCATCGCCAAGGCGCTCACCGCCGCCCGGCGCATCGCCGCGGGCCGGGTCATCATCGTCATCGGCTCCGCCGGGGAGAGGGACGCCGCCAAGCGCCCGGACATGGGCCGCACGGCCGCGGAGCTGGCCGACGTGGTCATCCTGACCACCGAGGACCCCCGCCGCGAGGACCCGGCGAAAATCGCCGAGGAGATCGCCTCCGGCGTAATCCCCGGCTCCTGCGAGCTTTCGACCGTCCTCGACCGGCGGGAGGCCGTCCATAAGGCCCTTTCACTGGCGAAGAAGGGCGACCTCGTCATCGTCGCGGGCAAGGGCGACGAGTACCGGCTGAAATTCGCCGACCGCGTGGAGCTCTCCAACGACATAGACCTCTGCCTGGAGTATTTCGGCCTCACCCGTAAACAAGCCGGGGTCAAAGGCCCCCGCCCCACCGATGCTTGACCAGGACAACCGCTACTATCTGGCGCTGCGCCTGGCCCAGTCGCTCTCCGAGCGGCGTGAGGAGGAGCTGTTGCTGTGCGGCCTCTACGGCTCGGCCATGCGCGGCGACGACACCCCGTGGAGCGACCTCGAGCTGTTCTGCGTGGTGGAGGACCTCTGCACGCTGGAATCGCTGAGCTTCCTGTACCACGGCATCCACGTGACGGTGAGGGTGAAGTGGAAATCCGAGCTGGAGCGGCTTCTCACCGAGCCGTCCCGCGAATGGCCGGTCCTGATGGGGATTCTGTCGGTGCTGGAGCCGCTGGCCGGGGACGGCGACTTGGTGCCGAAATTTCTCGAGCTGGGCGAATCGGTCCCTCCCCAACGCTTCCGCGATTTATTGGTGAAAATTTTACCGGACCTGGTCTTCGAATCCTACGGCCGCATCCGCTCCTGCGCGGCGCGCGGGAATCCCGACGACCTCCACGCCGCGGTCGCGGAATTTTTGTCGGAGATGAACCTCGTCCTGTGCCTGGTGAACCGGAGCTGGACGACCCACGACTACTCCCGGGGGCTGGCCGACGCCGCCGCCTTCCCGCTCCTGCCCCGGGGTTATGCGGAAACCGCACCCGCCCTGTGGCGCGCCGGCAAACCTGAAACCGCCGCGCCCCTGGCCGAGACCCTGTTCGACGCATACCTCGCCCTCCTGGACGACCAGGACCTCCTGCCCCGGGATTTCACCGACCCGTCCGAGCTGGACGAGCTTCTCTGATGCCGCCCACCGTCGTCATCGTCGGCCGGACCAACGTGGGGAAGTCCACCCTGTTCAACCGCCTCATCGGACGGCGGCTGGCCATCGTGGACGCCATCCCCGGCGTAACGCGGGATCGGATGTACGCCGAGGCGCACTGGCCCTTCGGCCGCTTCGGGGTCGTGGACACCGGCGGCTGGGACCAGGCCGACCCCGAGATGCGCCAGCTCGTGGACGAGCAGCGCCGCATCGCCCTGGCCGAGGCCGACCTCGTCCTGTTCGTGGTGGACGTTATAGACGGCCTTCTGCCCGAGGACGCCGAAATCGCCGACGCGCTCCGCCGCCTGGGCGCCCCGCTGGTCGTCGTGGCCAACAAGGCGGACAACGAACGGCTGGAGACCGCCGCCGCCGATTTCTACTCCCTGGGGCTCGACGCCGATATCATCCCGCTCTCGGCCAAGGGCAAGCGTAATTTTAAAAAGCTGCTGGCGGCCGTCGAGAAGACCGTGGGCGGTTTTCGGGAAGAGGCGAAAACAGGGCCCTTCCCCATCGCCATCGTCGGGCGGCCCAACTCGGGCAAGAGCTCCCTGGTCAACGCCCTGGTCGGCGATAACCGCCTGATAACCTCGGAGGTCCCCGGGACCACCCGCGACGCCGTGGGGGTGCCGTTCTCCTACGGCGGACGGGACTACCTCCTGGTGGACACCGCGGGCTTAAGGAAAAAGAAGAAGGTCCGGGGGGAGATTCTCGAACGGCTCACCGTGGTGCGCGCCCTGGAGCACATCCGCCGCAGCCGCCTCGTCCTCATGCTGGTGGACGCCGTGCAGGGGCTGGTGACCCAGGACGCGAAAATTCTGGGTTACGCGCTGGAGGAAGGCCGGGCGGCGATTCTGGTCTTCAACAAGTGCGACCTGGTGGAGCTGAACCGCGCGGAGAGGCGTCGACTGACCGAGGACGCCCACGGTCTGTTGGGCTTCGCCGCCCACATCCCCGTGGCCTTTACGAGCGCCACCGAGGGGCTCGGCCTCAACCTGTTGATGGGCGAGATCGGCAGGGTGGCGGAGGCCTTCGGGCGGAAGATGCCCACGCCGGAGCTGAACCGCGTCCTGGAAAAGGCCCAGGAGGCCCACCCGCCGCCCCTTTTTCGGGGAAAAGAGGTGAGGCTTTTGTACGCCGCGCAGACCGGCGTCGGTCCGCCCGCTTTCACCGTCTTCACCAACCGCGCGGCGGAGCTTCATTTCTCCTGGCGGCGTTTCTTGGAAAACCGGCTGCGCGAGGCCGGAGGCTGGGCGGGCGTGCCGCTCTTCGTCGAATATAAAACCGAGAAGCGGCCCCGCGTACGGAAGGGCTCGTCCGACGGCACCCGAAAGGTTCCCGCCGGCGCGCCCGGCAAACGGAGACGCCGTTGACCCTCGCCGTCGCCATCGCCGCGGCCCTCGTCTGGGGCTCCGTCCCCTGGAGCTGGCTCGTCGCCAGGCTCTGGAAGGGCATAGACCTGCGCGAGGAGGGCTCCAAAAACGTCGGCGCCACCAACGTCCTGCGCACCTGCGGCAAGGTCCCCGGCGTGCTGGCCTACCTCCTGGACGGCGCCAAGGGTTTCGCCGGGGTCTTCTTCCTCCCCAAAATATTCGTCGTATCCTGGCTCGACCCCACCCTCTACGGCTGCGCGTTGATGCTGGCCGTCATGCTGGGGCACATCTTCACGCCCTTCCTGGGCTTCCGGGGCGGCAAGGGGGCGATGGCCGGCGTCGGCGCGGCGGTGGCCCTGTCGCCCTGGGTCGGCCTCGTAACCCTGGGCCTCTTCCTGGTCGTGGCCTTCGCCGTCCGCATAGTCTCCGTGGCCACCATCTCCGCCTCGGTGGCCTACCCGGTGGTCATCGCCGTCTTCGGCCTGACCGGGGGCGGGATGAACTGGATTCTTCTGGGATTTGGCGTTCTGGCGGCGGCTCTGGTAATATTCATGCACCGGGGCAACCTGAAGAGGCTCGCCGAGGGTCGGGAGAACGCCCCGTTGTCCGGGGGGGAGAAATCCCCGAAAACGTAAGGAGCCCCCTTGGAACGCTTCAGCCTGGGTCAGGTCGAACGGATTACCGGCGTGCCGGTGACCAAGGTCGCGTACTGGCTCACCGAATTCCCCGAGCTGCGGGAGTCGGCCCTCGAGGAGGAGGACGAGGTTTTTCTCACCTACGAGGCCCTGGGGCTCGTCCTGCGCCTGGAGCTCCTGCTGGACGAGGTGGGGCTCACCATCGACGGAGCGCGCCGGCAGCTCGCGCTGGACCAGGCGGGACAACCCGACGGGGCGAGGCTCACGGAGAGGCTCCGGCGTGTGCGCGATGAGCTTCTGCAGGTCCGGCAGATTCTGGAAGAGTAGCCGTGCCCGAGCTCCTGCTGAATTACCTGACTCTCGAGCGCATCCGGGTCCCCCTGGAGGCGGACACGAAGGAGGAGATTATCGCCGAGATGGCGGGACTCCTCGCCGACGAATCCCACGACGCCGGGGCCATTGCGGATGCTATTACGGCCCGCGAGGAGCTGATAAGCACGGGCATCGGCCACGGGGTCGCCCTCCCGCACTGCCGGCTGGGAAATTTGGCGAAATCACGGTTGGCCGTCGGCGTCACCCCGGCGAACGTGGATTGGCAGAGCGTGGACGGACAGCCCGTCAGGCTCATCTTCGCCATCGCCGGCTCCGCGGGGAACCCCGCCGAGGTGGTCATCCTCCTCGGTGAAATTTCGCGGCTCCTCCACGCCCAGGCGCTTCGGGAGTGGCTCAAGGGCGCCGAAAGCGCCCAAGAGGTGTTCGACATCCTGCGAACCCACGTGTAGGGGCTGAAAGCCCACGTGAACGGGGGTGAACCATCCGCAGCCTGGAACAGACCCTGGTCGAGTCGGGCTCTCTCTCCCAGCAGGACATGGAGCGGATCGTCGTCATTCAATCCCGGGAGGGCGTCAGCTTCATCGTCGCGGCCCTGGATAGCGGGCTCATCGACGACCGCGAGCTGGCGGCGGCAGTCTCGCGGCAACTCGGCCTGCCCTACGTGGACGTAACCGATGTCGAAATCGAGGCGGGGCTCCTGAAGAAGTTCCCCCCCGAAATTGCCCGGCAGCACACCATCCTCCCCCTCCAGCGCCGGGGGAACCGCCTGGCGCTGGCCATGGTGGACCCGGGGGACATGGTGGCCATCGACGCCGCAAGGTTCGCCACCGACTACGACGTCCAGCCCGTGGTGGCGTCGCGGGATCAGATGCTTACCGCCATCGAGCGGTTCTACGGCCTCGAGCCGCCGAAGAAGAAAAAGGCCAAACCCAAGCCCGCCCCCGAGAGGGAGGAGCCGGTCGAGGAAGCCCCAGAGCCGCCTAAAACCACCGTCGCCGCGCCCACCTCCACCGACGAGGCGCCCATCGTCAACTTCGTCAACGACCTCATCGCCGACGCCCTCGACCACAAGGCCTCGGACATCCACCTGGAAAGCTACACCGACCGCTTCCGCATCCGCTACCGCGTGGACGGCATCCTCCACGAGGTCCTCTCACCCGACGCCAAGTACCGCGACGCCATCGTCAGCCGCCTGAAAATCATGGCCAACCTGGACATCGCCGAGCGGCGCATGCCCCAGGACGGGGCCATCCGTTTCGACGCCCGGGACGAGCCGATAGACATCCGCGTCTCCACCGCCCCCACCATCACCGGCGAGAAGGTGGCCCTGCGCCTGTTGCGCAAGTCCACCATCAACATCCCCCTGGAGGAGTTGGGCTTCACCAAGGAGCAACTGGAAATCTTCTCCCGGGCCATCGGCGTGCAGAACGGCGTCATCCTCGTCACCGGGCCCACCGGCTCCGGCAAGACCACCACCCTCTACGCCGCCGTCAAGGTCCTCAACGACCCCTCCCGCAACATTATGACCGTGGAGGACCCGGTCGAGTACGAGCTGGACGGTGTGAACCAGGTCAGCGCCAACTCGGAAATCGGCCTGAGCTTCGCCCGGGCGCTGCGGGGCTTCCTGCGCCAGGACCCCAACGTCATCCTGGTCGGCGAGGTCCGCGACATCGAGACGGCCAACATCTGCATCCAGGCCGCCCTCACCGGCCACCTGGTCATGTCCACCGTCCACACCAACGACGCCGTCAGCACCATCAACCGCCTGGTCAACATGGGCGTGGAGCCGTTCATGCTGGCCGCCAGCCTCAACACGGTCATCTCCCAGCGCCTGCTCCGGCGCATCTGCCCCAACTGCAAGGAGCCCATCACCTACCCGCCGGAGCTTCTGGCCAAATTCGGCCTGAAACCTTCGGAGATGGAGGGCGTGGCGAGCTTCGTCGGCTCGGGCTGCGAGAACTGCCTCGGCCTGGGATACGCCGGTCAGGTGGGCATCTTCGAGATACTCATGATCGACGACACGTTCCGGTCCATGATAGGCGAGCAGGCCGGCGAGCGGGCCCTGCGCGACTATGCCGAGGATCAGGGGATGCAGACGCTGCGGCAGTCGGCGGTGCAGAAGTTCAAGCGCGGCCTGACCACCCTGGAGGAAATAGAGCGGGTGCTGGGAAGCTAAACCGAGCAACGCCCCGGATAGTGCAATAGAGACGACAATACAAACCACGGAGAGATGAAATGATGCGTTTAACGCTCCTGTGCCTGTTCCTGGCCCTGTTGTTCGCGGCCTGCGGCGGCGAGGCCGATAAAACCGTAGCCGACGACTCCGGCGCTCCCGATGGAGGAAGCGTCGCCGGCGACACCCCCGCAGATGGGAAGGCTCTCCTCGAAGAACGCTGCACGGTCTGCCACAACCTGGACCGCGTGTACGCCGAGA
>CAZNZF010000112.1:0-7202 GCA_964577465.1 uncultured bacterium
CCCCGCCCTATTTTCAATTATGGAACCGGGCGGCACACGGAGTTGCCGCCCTACGTGGTTTGCGATGACGTAGGGGCGGGGCTCCGTCCCCGCCCGCGGGCCGACCTAAACGGCGCGCCGTCGGTCGGCCCCTACGAGGTTGACGCGCGATTGTAAATGTAGGGCGGGGACTTTAGTCCCCGCCGCTTTTACCCCCGCGTCAACCGCAGGAGGTCGGGGTAGCACCGCGGGTTGAACAGGATGCTCGTCGTCCAGGCGCACTCGTAGGTGCACCAGCAGTGCCCCTGGGAGACGTGCCGCCGGATTTCCTCCGCCCGCTTCGACCACCATAATCGGCGCAGGTTCCAGTCAACGTCGGGCAGATAACCTATCGCCGCCGCCGAGTGCCGGCAGACGTGCTCCCGTTGCAGCGGGTCATTGTCGGGCGAGCCCATCAGCGTCTCGCAGGGGTAGAGGTATCCCGTCTCGGAGACCACCGCGGAGAGCGTCCCGCCGAGACAGGGTATGACCTGCCGCTGTTCCTCCAGGATGTCCATGATGAGCCGCCACTGGTAGCGCTCCTTGGCTGCCAGGAGCCCCAGCCGGTTCAGGGTGAAGTGGGGCAGCCTCCCCTCGTCCAGCGCCCGGTCCTTCTTCTCCTGGAAGGCGACGAAGTCCTGCGGGTCGAAGAAGCCTTCCCAGCGGTCGGGGGTGGTCCCCCGGAGCATGTTCAGCACCACGTCGTCCGGCTCCAGCTCGGCCAGGAGCCAGTCGAAAAATTCTCCCAGAAGCTCCGAGTTCGAGCCGCAGATGGTGGTGACGGGCGCCAGGTTCAGCCGCCGGTGGCGCTTTTTCAGCTCCTTGAGTCCCCGCCAGGTTTCCATCGCCCTGTCGAAGCAGCCCTCCACGCCGCGCAGCTTGTCGTGGACCTCCTGCGGGCCGTCCAGCGAGAGGTAGACCACGACCCCCAGGCGCGGGTGTAATTCGAGAATCCGCTCGGTGGACTCCAGGATGCGGTCGGTGGCCAGGCCGTTGGTGGGGATGGTGAGGTTCCGCAGGCCGGCGCGGGCGACGAAGAGGCGGGCGATTTCGGCCAAATCTTCGCGCAGGAACGGCTCGCCGCCGGTGAGCGAAAGCCACAGGAGCGGGCCGGAGCTGTGCGCTAGCTTATCGAACTCTTCCAGGGTCGGCCCCGGCGCGGCCCGTTCCACCTCCCGGCCGTAGAAGCAGTGGCCGCAGCGGCAGTTGCAGCGGCCCGTCACGAAGATGATGAGCTGCAACGGCAGCCCGACGGGTTCGATGAACCGCGACAGAAATCTCGCCGGACCGCTCATTGGCTGGCCCCGAGGAAGTCCGAGGAGGTTTTTCCGAAGAGCGCCCGTGTGAGGGAGACCAGCACCGCCGCCTCGGCCACCAGCGCCAGGACGGGCTGCGTGAGTATCCCCCGGACGGTGAAGGTGAATCCGTGCGTTTTCAAGAGGTAGAGCCAGAACGCGGTCATCGAGAGGGGCCCGATGAACAGGAGACCGAGGCTGACCCAGAAGTAGAGCCCGAATCCGCCCAGGGCCAGCGCGACGGCGAGGTTGACGATGGTCGGGCCGGCGATGATGTAGTTGAAAACCGCGCCACCCGGCATGCCCACCGAGAGCGGCGGGAAATGCGGAGCATGGCCGTGCCACGTGTGAGGCTTCTTCGCCTCCCACGCCTTCCGCCCGCCAAGCCGCATCCGCAGGTGGTAGCTCGCCATGTTCGCCACCTTGCGCAGGTAGTCGGTGAACAGGCGCCGGAAGCGGAACTGTTTGTGGTGGACGAAGTCCAGCCCCTTGTCCAGGAAGAACAGGGCGTCCACGGAGCCCAGCCGGTAGCCGATGTCGTAGTCCTCGTAGGTCTTCATCGAGACGTCGAAACCGTCCACGGCGGTGATTGCGTCCCGGCGCACCGCCATGAGCGAGGCCCACGGCGTGGCGATGATTTCCGGCATAGTGAGGTAGCGGTAGCGCAGGAAGGTGTTTTGGTAGCGGGTGAGGAAGTTGGGGTAGGGGCACTCCAGGGAGGTGATTCCGGCTACACCTCCCAGCTCCGGCCGGTCCTCCATCCGAGTCAGGATGCGCCCGAGGGTGTCGGGACGGATTACCACGTCCGAATCCACGAAGACCAGAATCTCGCCCCGGGCGCTCTCCGCGCCGAGGTTGCGCGCCAGGGAGGGCCCCGCGTTGCCGGTGGTGCACAGGACCTTCACCGGGTAACGCCGGACGATGTCGACGGTGCCGTCCCGGGAGCAGTCGTCCACGACGATGACCTCGAAGCTCGACCCCGGGTGCCCCTCGATGGGAAAAAGCGGCGGGTCCGCACCGCCCTCGACGGCGACGCCCCGCGCTCCGGGGGAGTTGGAGAGCGCCGCCTCCAGGACCTTGCCGATGAGGTCCCGGCGGTTGTACGCGCAGACGATGACGGAGATGACGCTCATCTTATTCGAGGGCGGGGGGTTTTGCCGGGGGCATAGCTCGGTTTGCCGGGGGCATAACTCGCTGCGCTCGGTTCGCTCGGTTAAACCCCTTGTCTCCTTATTCCTATCCGTGAACGAGTGTCACGCGGCGCCGTTCGAGCTCGTCCACCCGGCGGCAGAACTCGCGGAAATCGCCGTAGTCCGGCGGCTCCACCCGTTGGAGCCCAATCACCGCCACCCTGCGCAGAATCAGCCCGTTCCCGTCGCCGGGGTCCCGGGCGACCTCCAGCAGATAGCTGTTCACCCCCGACTCCACCCTCTCGGTGAAGAGGGAGTCGGCCGTGGGCGACCAGCCCTCCGGCAGCGAGTAGCGCAGCTCCTCCACGAGGACCACCATACTGGTGACATCCATGGGGTAGGAGCGCTCGGCGCGGCTGATGAAGCGGTTGGAGAGGTCCAGGGAGTAGAGGACGGGGTCCAGCACGAAATCCGACCCGCGGGGGACGGCGAGGTTGGGGGCGATGAATTCCACCGCGTACCCGAAGGGTTTCTCCAGGTCCTCGAGGGCGACGATATCGTAGTTTTCTAAAGAGGCGCCGGGGAAGAATGAGTTGAGTTCGGCGTCGAGGTTGCGGCCGGCGGTCTCCGGGTCCAGGTAGTTGACGCGGTTGCCGGCGGACAGCCCGTGGTAGGTCTCCTCCAGGGTTCCGCTGCCGCGTCCCGTCTCGTCGAGGTCCACCCGGACGGTCATCTCCATACGCTGGTCCAGGGGGTCCCGCTCGCCGAAGCGCTCCATCTTCCGCGACCCGCAGCGCCAGTACGGCTGGTCCTCGTACACCGGGGAGAGCTCGCCCAGGGCGACCCGCCCTAAGGAGAAATCCACCCATATAATGTCATCGCCGAGGGGCAGCCGGCCGACGGCGTCGGTGAAGTCGATGGGCGAGAAGGCCTCCGGGAGCATGGGGGTGTCCCAGCGGGAGCGGGTGAGGCAGATTTCCGGCTCCAGGCCGACCTCCCGGGCCAGGGCCGTCCACAGCAGAAGCTTGTCCACGGGCCGTCCCGAGCGCCGGTAGTACGTCTCGCGCACCGTGTCGGGGAAGAAGATGCTGCCCGACCGGTCCTTGATTCGGGTCACCACGTAGCCGTAAAGCGCCTCGGCCTTTGCCCGGGGGTCGTCCAGCCCGTCGGTCAGGCCGTGCGCCAGCTCCCGCACCTGCCCGTCGGGGACGAGGGCCTTGACGGCCTTCCCCCAGTACCAGTCGAAGAAGTCCTCCGGCTCCTCGATGGTCGAGAGCCCGACCACGGGGGAGAAGACACCCAGGTCCGGCATCGACCCCTCGCTGATGACGGCCTTCGAATTCCTGACCTCGTAGACATAGGCCGTTCGCGGCTCGACCGGGATATCCGCGGAGCCGTCCGTGGTGAAGCCGTCGGGCAGCCGGTGCTCCTCCACGCGGCCCGAGAAGTTCAAGCTGTCGAAAGCCGGCTCCATCCCGTCGGGCGCGGTGACCACGAGGCGGCTGACCCGGAGCGGGTCGGAGTACTCGCGGAAGTAGAACCGGTTGCTCCAATAGTCCAACAGGTCGTAGAGGGTCCGCACCTCCGAGTACTGGCGGTAGTAGAGGTCCACCACGGCCCCGGGGACGGCGCCCTCGAGGCTCACCGCCAGCCCCTCGTCGGTGGGGGTCAGGACCGTGGCGTCCAGGACGCGGCCGTCGGGGGTGTAGGTGCGGGCGTAGATGACCTCGGTATTCGAGGGGTCGGGGATGACCATCTCCGCCCAGCGGTCCACGCCGGACTGGGAGAAGAACTTGTACACCCGCCTCTCGGAGAAGGAGTAGGCGAAGTCGGCCGTGATGTCCACCCGCAGGTAGTCCAGGAGGCAGACCGCGTCCGACTCGGGGTAGTCCGCGGCCTCGGGGGCGTCGGCGATGAGCGCCTCCACGTCGGGCATGAACTCGTCGGTGTCCACCCCGGAGCGCCAGGCGAGGTAACCGCGCAGCCAGTCCTTGGCGGGGTACTTCTCCAGGGCCCGGCGGAAGAGGTCCCGATCCAGGCGGCCCTCGTCCTCCTCCAGGGCCAGGGCGAGCTGGACGTAGCCGCGGTAATCGAACGGCGCGCGCTCGATCATCCGCGAAAAATCGGCCAGCCGGTCCCCGAATCCACCCTTCTGGTGACAGCGGGCCAGCTCCAGGCAGGCGTCCGCCTCTGTGGGCTTGAGCTCCAGGAACCGGTCGTAGGCGCGGGCGGCCTCGTAGTAATCGCCGGTGCCCTGGAGGAGGTCGGCCAGGTCGCGCCAGGCGTTCTGGTGGTCCGGGGCGAGCTCCACCAGGCGCCGGAGGGTGTCGACGGCCTCGGTGGGATGCTGGTGCCGGCGCAGGAAGAGGCCCATCTCGTAGAGGGCGGACATGTTGTCCGGCTCGACCGACCGGGCCTTCTCCAGGGCCTGGCGTTCCCGGGGGATGATGCTCTTCTGCCGGTACAGGTTCGCCAGGGCGAGCCAGACGCGGGCGCTTTCCGGGCACACTTCCGCCACGGCGTCGACCCTCTCCAGCGCGCTCCAGTACTTGCCCTCGGCGGTCTCGATGTCGGCCAGGGCGAGTTGGGCGGGGACCGTTTCCGGCGCCGCCTCCACCACCCGGTTGTACTGCGTGCGGGCGCGGCCCAGGCGCTCCTCGCTCCCGTCGGCGTCCAGGACCCAGCCCAGGACCAGCCGCAGGAGGACGCATTCGGACCGGGTCGCGGAGGTGTCGGGCGGCGGTCCGCCCATCTCCTCGATGAGCCCCTCCAGCTCGCCGACCGCCAGGTCGTAATCCTCCCGGTGCGCGTCGCAGAGCGCCCGATGGAAACGACCTTCCGGGGAAAAATCGGAGGCCGTCGTCGTCGGCTCGATGCGGAACCCCTCCACGCCGCCCTCGGAGACCTGCCTCTCCAGGGCGAGGTCGGCCCGGCATTCCAGGCCCTCGACGGGGCCGCCCCCGTCATCGAAAGTGGACAGGCAGAGCTGAAAACCCCAGCCCACCGGGACGTGGGACGAGCTCACGGCGGCGTCCCGGAGGCACTTGACCAGAATCCGGTGCCAGCCGGCTTCGGCGTAGAACCCGCGGTCGTTCGTCTCCACCGCCGGGTAGCCCGACACCGCGTCGCGCTCCACGACCTTCACCCCGTCCACCCAGACCGCCACCGAGTCGTCGCTGGTTAGTCCGAGTCGGTAGCGGCCTGCGCGGGGCAGGCGGACGTAGGTCAGCGCGTAGCCCGTGCCGCGGGGGATGGAGGAGAGCTCGTCGAAGGCGGCGAACCCGTTGTAATCGCCGCCCGGCATCTTCAGCCAGCCCTGCTCCCCGAGGGATGGGAGGTCGTAGGTTTCCTCGATGTCCCTTTCGGGCTCGAACTCCCGGTAGAAGTCCAGGCCGCCGGAGCGGATGAAGGGGGCGACCAGGAGCCAGTCGGTCAGGCAGCCGAGCTCGGTCTCCATCGCCGCCATTCCCGCGGTGTCCCTCCGTTCGCGGGCGAAATACAGGAGCCAGCGGCGGGCGACGGTGCGCGTCTCGAAGGTCGTCCCGGAGGCGCGCAGCACCTCCTCGCAGACGGGCTCCAGGTCGTGGAAAAGCGTTGCGCGCTCGCTGAAGCGGACGGCGTCGCGCAGGAGCGCCTCGGCCCGCGAATCCGACGGGTCGGAGAGGACGGCACGGAGGAAGTGCCCCTGGGCGTCGGACTCCCGGCCTTCCAGGAGGGAGATCCAGCCCAGCGCCTCGTGGGCCGCCGGGTCGCCCGGATTCTCCCGGACGACCAGCTCCGCGCCCTCTCTGACCGACGCGGTGTCCTCCCCCAGGAGCAGGAGCCCCAGGGGGTTCAGCACGTCCACCGCCGCGGCGTGGGAGACGCCGGCCGCTAGGAACACAAAAAAGAACGCCTTGATGAAGGGCAAGGGGTTTAAACCCCTTGTCTCCAAAATGGACCTGGTCAACGGGGACCTCCAGGTTGCGCACCGGTGAGTTTTCCCAACTATACCCCAAATCTGCGGCCGAAGGCAAAGCGTTGACGGGCGCGCCTGGACACCCGCAACTACGCCAACCGCGAAATAGAGCCGTAGGGGCGACCGTCCACGGTCGCCCGCCCCCGTGGTTGCTAAACGTAGGGGCCGACCGACCGGTCGGCCCGCGGGCGGGTCTAAAGACCCGCCCCTACGTCATCGGAACCGGGGTGAGGGCCGCCATTAAAAAGGGTCGTCGGTTTAAACTTGCGGCCCGTCGTCGTCCCGAATCGCCGTCCCCCGGTATAAAAAGGCCGCCGGTCCGAAGCGACCGCGCGGCCCCTCATTCTTCAGTCGCAAGGGGCTTAAGCTCCTTATTCCCCCGTCCCGGAGGCCTGACCCTCCAGCTGGTTCACCTGCACCCCGAGGCGGCTCTTGCGGCGGCCGGCGTTGTTCTTGTGCAGGATGCCCTTCTCCACCGCCTTGTCCAACAGGCTCGAGGCCTCGCGGTACGAGAGCCGGGCGTCCTCGGCGCGGCCCTCGGCCACGGCCAGCCGGACCTTGCGGACGGCGGTTTTGATGCGGGACTTGTAGGCCTTGTTCCGCTGGGTGCGCTTCTGTGTCTGGAGGAGCCGCTTCTTGGCTGAACGGGTCTGGGGCACGTAGTCTCCTTTTCCCCGTGAAGAGTGGTGAATACTAGAATACCATCGGGCGGCGTGTCAAGGTCCCGGTTTATCTCCGGGGATTATTGTGCTATATTGCGGGCGGTCGTACCCATCCCGAAGGTTGACGTCATGCGGACCG
>CAZNZF010000113.1:0-5355 GCA_964577465.1 uncultured bacterium
TTCCTCCCAGGGAGCGGCGCGCCGACGGGTCGGGGTGAGGGGTGCAGCGCCCCCTCCCCCCTCTGGGGGGAGGTAAGGGAGGGGGGTTCAAGTCGCCCGCGGGCGGACCTGAAGGTCCGCCCCTACGGCATCACATTTTGCAGGCGACCACAGAGGGGCGCCCCTACGTCATCGCAACGCTGACCGGCGCCTAATCCACCACCACCGCACGGTCCCCCCCGTCGGCGGGAAGAACCTCACCCACGACGTAGGCGAACTCCCCGGCGGCGGCCAGGTCCACCACCAGCGCCTCCGCCCGCTCATCCGGCACGCAGGCGACCAGCCCCAGGCCGCAGTTGAACACCCGCTCCATCTCCGCGTCCGCCAACTTACCCAGGCTCTGGAGCCAGGCGAATACCGGCGGCCTCGGCCAGCTCCCGCGCTCGACGACCGCTTTGAGCCCCGGCGGAATCACCCGACTTAAATTCCCGGCGATGCCGCCCCCGGTGATGTGCGCCAGCGCCGCCACGCCGTGCTTGTTCAACAGCGGCAGGAGCTTCGTGTAGATGCGCGTGGGCGTCAGCAGCTCATCGCCCACGGTTTTTCCCAACTCATCGACGTGCGTGCCGACCTCCAGCCCGGCCTCCTCGAACACCAGCCGCCGCACCAGCGAGAACCCGTTGGAGTGCAGCCCCGACGAGCCGAGCCCCACCAGCGCCATGCCCGGCGTCACCCGCGTAGGCGAAAACTCCCTCCCCCGCTCCACCGCCCCCACGACGAACCCCGCCAGGTCGTAGTCGCCGAGCTTGTACACCCCCGGCATCTCCGCCGTCTCGCCGCCGATGAGCGCGCACCCCGCGCGGCGGCAGCCCTCGGCCACGCCGGAAAGAATCGCCGTGTCCCGCGCCGCGTCGAGCTTCCCCGAGGCGAGGTAATCCAGGAAAAAGAGCGGCCGCGCCCCCACGCACAGCACGTCGTTCACGTTCATCGCCACGCAGTCTATGCCGACGGTGTCGTGGACCCCGGCCCGGATGGCGACGAGGACCTTGGTCCCCACCCCGTCGGTGCCGGAGACCAGGAGCGGGTCCTTGAGCCCGGCGGCCTGCGGGTCGAAGGCGGCGCCGAAGCCGCCCAGCGCGTCCATGCAGCCCCGGATGCGCGTCGAGGCGGTCAGGGGCTTTATGGCCTCCACGAACCGCTCCCCGGCCCCCACGTCCACCCCGGCGTTTTTGTACGGATTGCGCCCCTCGTCCATCCGGCCCCTTTCAATCAATAGTCATTGGCAGGCAGGTGTGGACACCCGCCCCTACGGGTCGCGGAAGGTATTCCGGCGGGCGGGTCAATGGACCCCGTAAATAACATCGGTTCCTTGCACCCGTAGGGGCGACCGGTAGGACGAGTCCTCCACGGTCGCCCGGGCGGACCAAAAGGTCCGCCCCTACGAGTCGGTTTTGAAATCCACATCACCCTCGTAGGGGCCGACCTTTAGGTCGGCCCGTTTTCTTTACGGCATGAAATCAACGGGACCCGAAAACGGATAATCACGGACCGTTTCAACCAAACCCTTTCGAATCGGGTTTTCCCAAATATACCTAGCCACTTCAACCACGTCCTCCTCACACCTTAAAACGTGATCGTAGTAGCTTCTCTGCCACAGACGGGAGCGACCGCCTCCCATGTAATGATAAGAACTGGTCTGCTTGAATCTTTTTACCAGCTTGGTAAGACTGCTCTTTTCCCCACCCGCGACTAAAATATGCAGATGGTCCGGCATGAAGCAGTACGCTAAAAGTTGGAAACTCTCCTCATCACACGCCGATTCCAATAAGGTCAGAATACCTGAAACGAGGGTTTCACCGTGTAGAATAGGTCGGCGGGAATGGGTGCAGATGGTAATGAAATACGCGTACGGGCCGGTGTATTTGAATGAACGCAGCCGCGGCGCAAATAGACGTTCGTGTCGATTATCAGCCATTCGCCGTTCCGCGGGCGGACCTAAAGGTCCGCCCCTACGAGTCTATTTCCCAATCCACATCGACCTCGCACCGACGATACGCGGACAATCACCGAAACCTACCGCTCCCCCTCCGGGAACTCGGCCTCTTTGTGCGACGGGGCGTCGGCCAGGCCCAGGAAAAGCTGCGGCTGGTCCGGCCCGTGTACCGGCACCTCGGGCTTCACCACGTAATTCCCGTCGAAGCACGCGTGGCAGAAGCTGTCCACCGGCAGCCCCGTCGCCTCCAAAAGATTTTCCAGCGACAGGTACGTCAGGGTCTCGGAGCCGATGAACTCCCGCACCCGGTCGATGGAGGAGCTCTCGTTGGCGACGAGCTCCATGTAGTTGCTGACGTCGATGCCGTAGTAGCAGGGGTAGCGCCAGGGGGGGCAGCTTATGGCGAGGTGGACCTCGGAGGCGCCGGCGGCCTTGAGCATCTTCACGATTTTTTTCGAGGTCGTCCCGCGCACGATGGAGTCGTCCACGCAGATGACCTTCTTGTCCTTCAAGACGGAGCGGACGGGGTTGTACTTGAGCTTGGCGCCGAAGTCGCGGATCTGCTGCTTGGGCTCGATGAAGGTGCGGCCGACGTAGTGGCTGCGGATGAGCCCGAACTCGAAGGGGATGCCCGAGGCCTGGGCCAGCCCCAGGGCGGTGGGGTTCGACGAATCGGGGACGGCGATGACCACGTCGCCGGTTATCCCGTCCTCGGCGAGCTGCACGGCCAGTCGGCGGCCCAGCTCCTTGCGCACGCCGTAGACGCTCTTGCCCCGCAGGATGGAATCGGGGCGGGCGAAGTAGACGTACTCGAAGACGCAGAACGCCTCGGGCCGCGGCTCGAAGGGCCAGACGCTGCGCAGGCCGCCCGAATCCACGACCACCATCTCGCCGGGGGCGACCTCCCGCTCGTAGCGCGCGTCGATGACGTCGAAGCTGCACGACTCGCTGGAGACGAGCCAGGCCAGGTGGGGCTCCCCCCATTCGTCGGTCCACTCGCGGGTGCCCAGGCACAGGGGGCGGATTCCGCGCGGGTCGCGCACGGCCACCAGCCTCTCCGGGGTCAGGGCCACCAGGGAGTAGGAGCCCTGGCACCGCCGCAGGGCGTCGCCGATGAACCCCTCGGCCTCCCGCTCCCGGCTCGCGGCCATCAGGTGGACCATCACCTCGGAGTCGGTGGTGGTGGTGAAGATGGAGCCCTGGGCCTCGAGGCTCTTGCGGATGCTCTGGGCGTTGGTGAGGTTGCCGTTGTGGGCCACGGCGAGCCTGCCCTTGCCGAACTCGACGTAGATGGGCTGGGCGTTCAGGAGGCGGCTGGCGCCGGTGGTGGAGTAGCGGACGTGGCCGATGGCGGCGTCGCCCTTCAACCGGCGGAGCTCCCGCTCGTCGAACACCTCGGCGGCGGTGCCCATGGCCCGGTGGAAGCGCATGGAGCCGTCGGTCAGGCGCGAGGCGATTCCCGCCGACTCCTGCCCCCGGTGCTGCAGGGCGTACAGGCCGAGGTAGGTGTAAACGGCGCTCTCGGGATGGCCGAAAATGCCGAAGACGCCGCACTCCTCACGGGGGCGGTCCAAAACGGTCTCGTGGTTCAAGGTCACTTCTTTTCGGTTTTCAGCACCGCGCCCAGGCCCTCGAGGAAGATGTCTATCTGCCAGTCCAGGCCGACGGTGACGCGGATGTGGTCGGGGAGGCCGAAGGCGGTCATGGGCCGGACGATGACGCCCTTTTTCAACAGGCCGTCGGAGAGGAAGGCGGCGCGCTCCGCCGTGTCCACGGGGAACAGCACGAAGTTCGCCGTCGAGGGCACCGTCTCGAAGCCGAGCCCCCGCAGGCCTTCGTGGAGCTTGGCCATCCCCGTGCGGTTGACCTCCAGCGTCTGCGCGATGAAGTCCGTGTCCTCCAGGGCGGCCAGGGCGGCCTCCTGCGACAGGGAGACGACGTTGAACGGGGGGCGGACCTTGTGCATCTGGCCCACCAGCTCCGGGTCCCCTATGCCATACCCCACCCGCAGACCGGCCATGGCGTGGGACTTGGAGAAGGTTCGCAGGACGAATACGTTGCGCCGTCCGCCGAGGAGGTACTTCAGCCCCGAGGCGTAGTCATCGACCATGTCCTCGGCGAAGAGCACGTAGGCCTCGTCCAGCGCCAGCACCACGTCGTCGGGCAGCGCCCCGATGAACCGCGCGAGCGACGCCTCGTCGTTGTACGTCCCGGTGGGGTTGTTCGGGTTGGGCAGGTAGATGAGCTTGGTCCTGGGGGTGACGGCGGCCAGCATGGCGTCCAGGTCGATGAGGTAATCGGGGCGCAGGGGGATGGGCTTGTGCACCGCGCCGAAGGACTGCGCCATCAGTGGGTACATGAGGAAGCTCTTCTCGGAGTAGATGACCTCGTCGCCGGGGTCCAACAGGAGCTTGGCCGCCAGCTCGATGACGCCCGCCGAGCCGCGGTCCACGATGATCATGGAGGGGTCCACGCCGTGGTGCTCGGCCAGGGCCCGCGTCAGGTAGTAGCAGGAGTCGTCGGGGTAGAGGTGGACCTCGCCCACGTGCGCCCGGATCGCCTGCATCACCCGCGGCGGGGGCCCCAGCGGGTTCTCGTTGGAGGCCAGCTTGACGATTTCGCCCTCGAGGCCCAGCTCGCGCCGGAGCTCGTCGGAGGGCTTGCCCGGTATGTAGGGTCGGATGGCCTTGACGGTCTCGCGCACGCGGAACATGGCGACTCCCGTTGGGTTTTATTGGTGGGCGTGGAGAGTGGAACGGAATTTTAACACGGGGCGGGGGGGAGGTAAAGGGCCCCGCGGCGGGCCCTTGCTTTAAAGCGTTAAATATCTTATAATTACAATAGCAATAGCCCGCACGCCCCGTCGGGGCGGGAAAAAAGGTGAAAAAATCCGCCGAGAAAGGGGATGGTCTCCCTGCCCGCGTACAGAAAAATAACCGCCGAAAAGGACCTGCCGGAGGACCTCGCCGGGGACGGCCTGGTGGATTTCCTCCACGAGCACCTCGACCGCTTCACCGACGACCGGGCCTCCATCGCCCGGGCGCTGGAGTACGCCTTCTCCACCGAGGCCGGCAAGGGCGGCTTCGTCCTCCTGGCCGAGCAGGGCGGGGAAACGGTGGGGGCGGCGGTGATGAACCGCACCGGCATGAGCGGCTACATCCCGGAGAACTACCTCGTCTACGTGGCCGCCGACGCCGGGCGCGCCCCGTTGGGCACCGGCGCCGAGCTCGTCCGCCGCGCCCTGGAGGAAAGCGAGGGCGACGTCGCACTCCACGTCGAGCCGGACAACGCCGCCCGGCGGCTCTACGCCCGGCTCGGTTTCGAGGAGAAATACGTCGAGATGCGCTGGAAGCGCCCACAGGAGGTGCGCTGGAAGCGCCCAC
>CAZNZF010000113.1:5455-7018 GCA_964577465.1 uncultured bacterium
TGCGCTGGAAGCGCCCACAGGAGGTGCGCTGGAAGCGCCCACCGGGGGGGAAGTAGATGGCACACCTCAAAATAAACATCGTCAAGATACTCACCAACATCCGCAAGCTCAACGAGCACCTGGGCCGGCACGGCAAGACCTGGACCCTGGTGACCAAGCTCCTCTCGGGCCACGAGCCCACACTGCACCGCCTCGTGAACGACCCGGTGGTCAAGACCATCCACTCCATCGCCGACTCCCGCCTGTCGGGCCTGATGAGGATCAAGCAGCTCCGGCCCGACGTGGTAACGATGTACCTGAAACCGCCGCCCCTGCGCCTGGTCCGCTCGGTGGTCCGCTACGCCGACATCTCCCTCAACTCCTCCCTGGGCACCATCCGGGCCCTGGACAAGGCGGCGGCCGAGGCCGGCAAGCGCCACCGGGTCGTCATCATGATCGAGATGGGCGAGCTCCGGGAGGGGGTCGTCGCCGAGCGAATCTTCGACTTCTACTCCGAGGTCCTGGAGCTGAAGAACATCGAAATCACGGGCATCGGGACCAACCTGGGCTGCATGTACGGCGTGGAGCCGAACTACGACAAGCTCATCCAGCTCAGCCTCTACCGGCAGCTCCTGGAGGCCAGGCTGGGGGTGAAGCTGGAACTGGTCTCGGGCGGCAGCTCCATCACCCTGCCGCTTCTGGGGCGGCGCAAGGTCCCCGCCGGGATGAACCACTTCCGCATCGGCGAGGCGGCGCTGTTGGGGACCACGCCCCTGACCGGAAAGCGTTTCCGCGACCTCTCCACCGACGCCTTCGACTTCGTCGGCCAGGTCATAGAGCTGAAGCGCAAGCCCAGCCAGCCCGAGGGGACCGTGGGTGGGGGCGGCGTGGGTCACGCCGAGACACCCGAGCGCGACGAGCTCCTCCACCGGGTCATCGTGGATTTCGGCACGGTGGACGTGGACGTGGCCAACCTCACGCCCAGAGACCCGCGGATGAGGTTCGCCGGCGCCACCTCGGACATGACGGTCTACACCCTGGGGCCGAACCTCAACCGCGTCGGGCGCCGGCTGTACCAGGTCGGCGGCTCGGTGCACTTCAAGCCCGACTACATGGGGGCGGCGCGGCTGATGCACTCCAAGTACATCGAAAAGCGCGTGGTGTGACCGGGCCGGGGCGGCGCAAAAAACACGTAGGGCGGCAACTCCGTGTGCCGCTCGATTGAACGACGACGAAACAACCGGCGGGGTACGGAGCCCCCGCCCTACATTCTAAATCGCACAATATCCTGTAGGGGCCGACCTTCAGGTCGGCCCGCGGGCGGGGATTAATATCTGCGGCCGAATGTAAACCCCGCCCTACGTCGTGAATCGCCCAATAACCCGTAGGGGCCGACCTTCAGGTCGGCCCGCGGGCGGACCTAAAGGTCCGCCCCTACATCATCGCAACGTGGGGTGAGGTTTGCCGCACGACAGGGAGGGGGGTGCAGCGGTCCCCTCTCCCTTTCAGGGAGAGGGTTAGGGTGAGGGTCGGGGCCGGGAACGTAAAAAAACGGCAGCCCATGGTTTCCCTCTCCCTGTGGGA
>CAZNZF010000114.1:0-6873 GCA_964577465.1 uncultured bacterium
ACGACGAGCGCCTCCGCATTATAGCACCCGGCGCGATTTCCCGCTGTGGTATGCGAGCCGCACCCTTCACCCGCGATTTCGATAGCGTAGGGGCGGGTGTCCACACCCGCCCGCGGGCGACCGTGGACGGTCGCCCCTACGGACAATCGCGCTGCTCTAAATGTAGGGCGGGGATTACCTTCGGTCGCAGATACCATCCCCGCCGCTTTTATGCCCGAACATTCACCCCCGGATTACGCCAATGATGGCACACCGACCGTCAATACTTGAACTTCCACCGGAAGTTCAGGTCGTAACCCACCTCCCCCTCCTCCTCCACCGTCGTTCCCACCAGGGAAAGGCTGTCGGTGATGAAATACTCCACGGAGAAGCTCTGGTTGCCCTCGGCGAGCATGTCCCGCGAGTAGGAGACGTACAGGTCGCGGAAGAGGTACTTCCCCATGGTGATGTCGAGGCGGTCGATATCCCCCGACTCGGTGACGCCCTCTATTTTGAGGGTGTCCAGCCCCACGGCCTCGCGGGCCAGACGCTGCAGCTTGGTCTCGATGAAGCTGGCCAGGTAGAAGGCGGCCTGGCCGGTGGCGTGCCGTGTGGCCCCCCCCGCGCCCTGCTCCGCGAGCATCTGCTGGTAGTCGTCCCAGGTCATGTCCAGGGCGACGAGCATGATGATGTCGCGCTCCGGCCACTCCGGGTGCTCGGCGCAGGAGAGGGTGATTACCGGCTCCGACAGCCTGCCGCCGACGTTGACGACCAGGGTGAGGTTCTCGGTGGTCTGTCCCTCGGCGCGGCGGCGCATCCGGCTCGAGGCCTCAATGTCCAGGCTCGGGTCGGGCGGGGTCATGCGGTCGAAGCTGATGGTGCCGGAGTCCAGGTCGAAGGCCTTGTTGAGGAAATAGACGCTCCCGCGCCGGGTGACCAGGTCGCCGCCAAGGGCCAGGTCGCCGCCGGCGAGGGTCAGGCGCAGGTCGGCCCCCACCTCCATCTCGGCCAGTTCCGACCGGATCCAGAGGTTATTCTCGGCGACGATGCGTAGGTAGAGATTGAGGGGCGACTCCTCGCCCGTCTCGACGGGACGGCCGACCGCCACCGTCCCGACCTCGCCCAGCGGCAGGTCGACGTTACCCTCCACGACCTCGACCAGCCCGGTCACCGAGATTCCTGAGGAACCGGTCTCGACGTCCACGTCCAGGTTGAGCTCCCCCGAGAAGAGGTCGGCCAGGTTTTTCACCCGCAGACCCCGTCCCGTGAGCTTCAACCCGCCCGTAAAACGGTCCGTCCCGTAGGTTAAGGCGCCGGTGCCGACAAGTTCCCCGCCGCCCACTGTGCAGCGTAAATCGGTCAGCTCGGCGGTTTGGGGCGTGAAGTTCAGCTCCACCGCGAGGTCGTTCAGGGTCACGTTGTAATCGTAGAGCTCCAGCTTCTTCATCCGGGCGTGGATCCGGCCGTCGGCCTGAAGCTGGATCACGGGGCCGGAAACCAGCCCCTGAGCCGAAACGTGGCCGTCCTCCACCTCCACCGTGTCGGGCAGGAACGGCAGCTCGTCCAGGGGGAAATCGTACGCGCCGAAGTAGAGCTCCAGCGGCCTGTCGACCGTGGTGAGGCCGAGGCGTCCCACGGCGTCCAGGGAGCCGCCCACCAGGGAGGCGTCCAGTCCGACGAGACGGACCTCCTCACCGGTGAGCTCGGCGTCGAGATGGAGTTTTTCCACCTCGAAGTCCTCGGTGCCGATGTTCCGGGCGGTGAGGGTCAGCGTCCCCAGTTTCGCGTCGCCGTCGCCGGGGGCCAGGGGCTCAACACCGGCGATGGCGTCCACCAGCTCGCCGAAATTCACGCCGGGGCGGATGACGAGCCCCAGCGCCAGGTTATCCAGATGGTACTCATCACAGGCGACGCCTGCCAGGCTGAGCTGGAGGTTCACCTGGTGTTCCATGGGCCGACCGGAAACCTCCAGGTTCAACCGGGCCAGACCGGACAGGGGTCTGGCGTCTGGCTGCAGGTATGCGGCGAGGCCCAGCGCGGACGAGAGGGCGCCCAGGTCCACCTCGGGGGCGCGGAGCCGCGCGGAGACCTCCTCGTCACCGAAGGAGTACGTCCCGCCCAGCGAGATGGAGCCGGCGGCGGTCACCAGTTCCACTTCCTCAACCGTTACAGCGCTCTCGGTAAGCTCCGTGACGAAGGGGCGGGCGTTCAGGATGTCGAAGTCTTGGTACACGACGTGGAGGAGGTCCGTGGATAAAAAGAAGCCGGTTCCGGGGGGGCCGGGCCCGACGAGCCGGAAGCCGCCCCGGTAGAAGAGGGAAGTCTCCGGGTCCACGATGAGGTAGAGCTGCTCGATCTCGCCGGTATCGCCGGCGAAGCTCCCCCGCCCCTCGAGCTCCTCGAAGGTCGTCCCGGCTATCGTGATGCCCGCCAGGTGCAGCTCACCCTCGAACGCGGGCCGGTCGGCGATTGATAGCGTGCCGCCGACCCGCCCCTGCTCCACCCGGTTCTCGCCGTACGCGGCGTCGCGGGCGTCCAGCTCGAAGTCCAGGTCGCTCAGGCCGACCCCCTCCCCGGTCGGGGACAGGCGCAGGCTGCCCGTGCACCGGGCCTCCCCGACGGTGAATCCGGCGCAGGCGCCGCGGGTCAGGAGGAGGTCGAAGCGGGCGGCCAGGTTATCCGGGGCGCCCTCCAGGGCGGTGCGGAAGTCGAGATTCCCCGCCAGGTCGGGCACCCCGGCCAGCCCGGAAAGCCGGTCCAGGGGCACCCCGCGGCCGTCCACGGTGAAGGCCAGCCGCGAGGAGGTGATGCGCCCGCGGGCGTTGATTCTGGCTCCGGCCATGCTCAAGACGCCCTCGGTGAGCACGAAGTCGTCCGGGGTGCCGTGACCCGCCAGGCGGAGCCCGTTGATGCGAACCCCCCGCAGCCGGCTGGGGAAGAGGACGACCTTGGCGGTGATGCCGTCCACGGCGTCGTCGCCACCGTGGACGGTGAGCCGGCCGTTGAAGTCGCCGGGCCATTGGACCAGCGTCAGGGGCGCCAGCTCGGCGGGGTCCAGGCCGTAGAAATCCAGGTCGGCCTCGACGGTCGGCCGCTCCCCGGAGAAGTCCACCGTCGCCGAACCGGAGGCCCGACCGCCGCCCCGGCGCAGGCGGACCTCGTCCAGCGCGAGCCGCCCGTCCGCGTAAGCCCCATCGAGCTCCAGCCCGTCGAGGAGGTATCCGCCGGCGGAGGGTTTCCGGACCTTCAGCGCGAACCGGCCCCGCGGGGCCGTAAAACTACCCTCGAGGCGGCAGGCCAGCTCGGCGTCCCCGCTCGGGGCCAGCTCGCCGAGACCCGCGCCGCGCAACTCGGAGAGCGAGAAATGGGGCGAGTAGATGTCGAAGTCCAGCCCGTCCGTCTCCGGCTCCATCTCGCCCGTAAGGTAAACCATCGAGGACGGGGTGACGACGGACAGGCCGTCGGTCTGTATGGGTCCCTCCTCGACGACCTTCAACCCGCCGGAGACCCAGAAGGTCCCGCCCCAGTACATGTTCGTCCTCCCGGAGAGGAGGATTCCGCTCAGATTTACGTCCCCCGCATCCAGCTCGAGGGCCACCCGTCCCGAGATGTGCTCGAATTCGAGGTCCGGGCTCCCCTCGTCGAGGAAGTCGTAGCGGAATGCGGCGTTCACCAGCCTCACGTCGTCAACGACAAAAGGAGCCGCCGCCGCCTTCTCCTCGCCCCGCTTTCTGAAAATCTCGCTCACGTTCAGCCGCCCGCCCGGCAGCTCCTCCAACACGACCTCGGCGCCGGTCACCCGGGCCACGCGGAGCCGCACCTCGCCGGCGAGCATCTCGAATGGATCGTATTCCACCTCCGTTTCCTTCACCGAAACGAAGTAGGGCGCCCTGTAATCGGGCGGGTTGGCGATGGTCACGTCGCGCAACGTGGCGCTGGTGAAGAGCACCCCCTCCAGGCCGCCGATGGAGAAGTCCGTTTCGTACTCCGCGCTGAGGGCTTCCTCCACGGTCTGGACGATCCAGCGTTTGACGAAGGGGGTCTGGAGAAGGATTAAAACGATGACGACCAGCCCCAGCACCGACCCGGCGGTCCACGCCAGGACCTTCAGGACGACGCGCGACCAGCGGGGCCACTGCCCGTTTCGGGCACTGGAGTCCCCTTTTGCGCTGGGTTTGGTGTTTTTGGGGCTCATCGGTCGTACATTTCGCTTTCACAGCGGCTTACTCTCTCACAAGTGCGCACAAGCGTACCACGACGCCGGTCGGGTGGCAATCCGTGGGGTTGACTGCCCCTCGGGGAGCCTTTATAATCCGTCGGGTTCGCCTTGCCACAAATCCGCACGTTGCGAGGAAAGATGGACCTGACCGCCCTCATCTACGCCGTCGTCTGCCTGGGCGTCCTGGGGCTGCTGTTCGGCTTCGCCCTGGGCGCAGTGGCCAAGAAGTTCGGCATCGACGTGGACCCTAAGGTGGCCGAAATCCTGGACAACCTGCCCGGCGCCAACTGCGGCGCCTGCGGTTACCCCGGCTGTTCCGGCTACGCCGAGGCGGTGGCCACCGGCAAGGCCCCGGT
Source organism: uncultured bacterium (assembly GCA_964577465.1). Lineage (GTDB taxonomy): Bacteria > RBG-13-66-14 > RBG-13-66-14 > RBG-13-66-14 > RBG-13-66-14 > RBG-13-66-14. The sequence goes on from CAZNZF010000114.1 coordinate 4,555, forward strand.
GACCGGCTGCACCCCGGGCGGAGACCCCGTGGCGGCAATCATCTCCAAAATCATGGGCGTCACCGCCGAGGGGACGCGCAAGATGATGGCCGTCGTCCGCTGCCAGGGCGACCACGAACACGCCGTGGACGCCTACACCTACTACGGCGTACCTCGGTGCGCGGTTGCCCAGAACCTGGATTCGGGCCACAAGGCCTGCACTTACGGCTGCCTGGGCTTCGGCGACTGCGTGGAGGCGTGCCCCTTCGACGCCCTGTTCATGAGCGCCGCCGGCCTGCCGGTGGTGGTCGAGGAGAAGTGCACCGCCTGCGGAGCCTGCGTGCGCGCCTGTCCCCGGGACATCATCGCGCTCATCCCCGCCGACGAGCCGGTCTACCTGGGCTGCGTGAACCGCGGCCGGGGAAAGGCGGTCAAGGACGCCTGCCGGGTCGGCTGCATCGGCTGCTCCATCTGCGCCAAGGAGAAGGGCAACCCCCAGGGCGGAATAGAGATGGACGACGCCCTGCCGGTGCTGAACTTCGACCATCCGGGGCACGATTTCGCCGACGCCCTGCGGGCCTGCCCGCAGTCGAGCTTCGTCCGGCGGCTGCCCGCCGCGGCGGCGGAGGTCCCCAAGGCCTCGTAGCAGTCATCGAATTTATTTAAACCCTCCCATGTGGGAGGGTTTTTCGTAGGGTCTGTAGGGGCGACCGGTAGGACGAGTCCTCCACGGTCGCCCGCGGGCGGACCTAAAGGTCCACCCCGACGTCCATCACAAGCATCGGGGCGATGGCCGCCAAAATAATCTCCCTCCCCCCTCTGGGGGGGGGTCGGGGAGGAGGGTAAAAAGCGGCGGGGACTAAAATCCCCGCCCTACGTTCACTCGCCTCGGAGGTACGACCCGGCATCTAATCCTTCCCCAAAAGGTCCAGCGCGCGGGCCGCGGCCCTCGCCTCGGCCAGGCGCCGTGAACCGGCCTCGCCCTCGCCGTGCACCACGCCGTCCACGATGACCCGCGCCCGATAGCACCGCTCGTGGTCCGGCCCGCTCACCTCCCACTCGTAGGCGGGCATCTCGAAGCCCCGCTTGTGGCAGAGCTCCTGCAGCTTCCCCTTGGGGTTGTCCGTGGTCAACAGGTCGTCCTCGGTCACGCCTAAAAGTATCCGGCGGATGAAGTCGGCCACCACGGTGTAGCCGTGCTCGAGGAAAATCGCGCCCACCATCGCCTCGAAGAGGTCCTCGAGCAGGCCGCTCCGCGCGGCGCCCCCCGACTGCTCCTCCCCCTTGCCCAGTCGGACGAACTCCCCGAGCCCCAGCTCCCGCCCCATCCGGGCTAAATTCTCACCCTTGACATGGGTGGCCCGCTCCTCGGTGAGGTCCCCCTCATTACCCCCGGGCAGGCTCTCGTACAGCTCCCGGGCCACCACCAGGTCGATTACCGCGTCGCCGAGGAACTCCATGCGCTGGTAATCGCGCGTGTACTCCGGGTTCTCGTTGCGCCAGGAGGAATGGGTGAACGCCTCGGCCAACAGGTCGGTCCGACGGAGCTCCAGGCCCGAAAGCTTCTGCACCCTCCGCCTCAATTCGGTGAACTCAAGGTCCATCTTCACTCCCCAAAAGACCGGCCCGGTCCCACAGCTCCAGCGCCAGGCGGCGCAGCTCGTTCCCGGGCAATTCACCCGCCCCCGGTCCGGCCACCAGCGCCAGATGGGCGGGCACATTGAACAGGTGCCGGTTCAGGCGGAAAAGCTCGCGCAGTCGCCGGCGGACGCGGTTGCGCACCACGGCGTTCCCCACCTTGCGCCCCGTCACCGTCGTGTAGCGCACCCCCTCGACCCCCTCCGTCAGCCACACGAGGCGGAGCGGGCCGGATTGCAGCCGCCTTCCCGACCTGAACAGTCGCCGGAAATCCCGGGCGGAGGTCAGCCTCGACGAGCGCGGGTTCGGGTGGCGCATCGGTCCATTGTACACTATCAAGAAGGGGCAAGGGGCTTAAGCCCCTTGTCTAATCCGGGGCGGATGTGAAAAAGGCCCCTCGCGGGAACCTCTCGCGCCGGACGGCGGATAATGGCGTTCAATCAGTGGGTGAGCCGTTTGCGGCCCCGGGCGCGGCGGCGGGCGATGACCAGGCGGCCGCCCTTCGTGCGCATCCGCTTGCGGAAACCGTGGTCCCGCTTCCGCTTGATCCGGCTGGGCTGGTAGGTGCGTTTCATCCGTGCTCCCCGGAGTTTTTTCCCGCGGGCGCAAAGGTTAACCCAGACCGGCGGCGTTTGTCAAGCCGTTTCGTGCGGACCACCGGGCCTCCCACTTTGCATCCGGGCGAAATTGGGCTATTATTTA
>CAZNZF010000115.1:0-6752 GCA_964577465.1 uncultured bacterium
TTCCAAAAAAACAACCCGCGGCGTAAGGGACGCCCGGTCAATGAGAAAGACCGGCGCCGCGCCGGTCTTGGCGAATCGAAACCCCGTCCGTCGGGATTTTCGGTACACGGCAGAGGGCAGCAGCCATCCCCCCCTCAATCCCCCCGCCTACTGGGGCGTCAGGGAGAGGGGATAGGTGACCCTCACCGAACCGCCCTCGATGGCGGAGAAGTTCAGGCCGCGGATTCCGTTCAGAATGGGTCCGATGAGGTTGTTGTCCGGCAGGGTGCTGTTGGAGAAGGTAGCCCCCTCCACGGAGCCGTCCGGCTGGATGCCGAAGATGATGCTGATGGAACCGCTGGCGTCGGGATTGCTCTTCAGAAGCTCGTTGTACTGCTGCCGCACCGCTCCGAGGGCCGAAGAAACGGCGGCGCGGATTTCCGTCTGTGAGCGGCCCGGGTCGCCCGAGCCCTCGCCGGTTATCTGCACCGGCCCGGCCACCCCGATCTTCCCCGTGCGCCCCTGAATCTGCGGACCGCCGGAGGTTACATCGGGCGCCTCGGCGTGGAGCTGCTCCCGCTGAACTTTAAGCTCCGAGCGCTGCTCCTGCAACTGGGAGCGTTCCGCCTCCAGGGAGGCGACCAACTCGACGTTTCCGGTGGCGCGGGCCTGGGCGATGGCCTCGTCGATATCCTTCAAACGGCTGTCTATGGCCGCCAGCCGCGTGTCTATCTGCTTGATCCGATCCCGGAGCTCGGCGCTCAGCTCCTCGGTTTTAGTCGTTTTGCTTATGAGATCGATGGTGAGCCAGGTCCCCCCGGCGACGACGATGGCGATGATGGCGACGACCAGGATGGTCTGGCGCTTGCGGCGCTTCTTGACCGCCCGTTCCATGTTCATTATCTCGTCGGACTCGGCCTCGAGCTCCTTGGCCCGTATCTCCAGGTCCGCGCGCTGGACGTCGAGCTCGGCGGCCTGCTCCTTGGTCATCTCCGCCTGTTTGGCCAGCTCCTCCAGCTCCTGGCGCTCGACCTCGAGCCGGCGCTGCTCGGACACAATCCTGTCGCGCTCGGCCTTCTGCCCCTCGAAGGTGAGGATGGTGGCCGAACCCGACCCGACGGCGTCTATCCAGCTCGTGAAGGCTTCGGTCCGGGCCTTGGTCCGGGACTCGTGGAAGATGGAGTTCAGGTGCTCGACGTTCTTGGCCTGGACCCAGACCTTCTGATCGATGAGGCGGACGTAGTCGTCGGGACCCATCCGGCTCTCGTCAATCCATTTTTTGACGGTCTCCACCGAGACGGGCCCGTACTGCTTGCCGTCTATCTTCAGGAAGAGTTTTTTATCCTCGTCGGCCATCTGGTAACTCCCGTGATGATCGGCGCGCGTCTTCCACGGGATAGTCTAGCCCACGTCGCGCCTTCGGTCAAGTCCCCCCTTCATTTCCCCCTCATTCACATAACAATACGCACGAATACCCCCCATCGTGCCCGGTGTTCGCACGGACGGCGCACCCATGAACGCCGACGGTGCGGCGCGATTTTATCCAGTCCGGCGCCGATTCACCCTCCACCGGGCCCGGCCGACGAGGCCCGTCGAGTTTTTTAACCCAATCCACGAGAACAACCGTAAGGGCCGAAACGGGCGGTTTTACCTGTAACATGGACATAAGAATGGAGGGCCGCTTTCACGGCACCCCTGGAAACACCCGGTCGGGGTTACGATTCCGCCGGGGCGTTCGACACCGAGGGATAAGAATGGAGGGCCGCTTTCACGGCCCCCCTGGGAATACCCGATCCGGGATATGATGGCATAACCCGCCCGGGCGTGAACCGCGGGACGGGTTACTTGGGCGAGAGCACGAACGGCACCGACAGGGTCACCTTGCCCTGTACGCCGCCGACGGCCCAGCCTCGAACCACGCCCACAATCTCGGATTCCATCTGGGTATTCCCCGTATCGTTACCTGTCACCGAGACGTTGGAAACCACGCCGTTGGAGAAGGTGACCTTGACGACGACACGACCCTGGAGGTTCGGGTTCAGTTTCAGGTATTTCTCGTAGATGGCCTTTATCTGTCCGCCCCGCTGGCGGATGTAGCTGGAAATCTCGTTGATGGCCTCGCTGGAGACATCGGCTCCCTTGTCCATGACGGTCGCCCGGGGGCTGACCGGCCTCGCCTTGACGATGGTCGGGCCGCCTTCGGTGCCGCCGACCCCGGTGCGTCCGATGGTCGGGCCACCGGCGCCACCCAAACCGCCACCGGCGAAACCGCCGCCTTCACCGGCCCCGCCGGCTCCGGCGCCTCCGCCCGCAATCCCGACCGTTCCGCCGACCGAGAACAGGCTCGAGGTGCCTTCACCGCCGGAAAGCCCCATGACGCCGCCGGCTCCGCCGACAACGTTGGAGGTGATGGCGGTAATCAGAAGGTCCGCCGCGCCGCCGCCGGCCGTCAGTCCGGCCGCGCCGACGATGTCACCGGCCGATGGCCCGCTGCCGCCGCCCCCGTGACCGCCTCCGGTCCCGGTGGAGGTGACGTCGGCCACTATCTCCTCACCCTCCCCGGCTCCCAACTGCGAGGGGTCTATTATCACATCCGACTCCTCGGCCACGAGAATCTGCCGCAGTCGGGGCCGGTCCTCGAGTGCCGCGTACGGGTCGTGAGGTTCGACGACGGTGGTGAGCCAGCCGAAAACGCCGCCCAACAGCATCGAAGCGGCGAAGAATCCGGCGAAGACCTTATCCTCCGGCTCGAGGGCGAGACCGGATGTGATGGAGTCGGCCAGCCGGGGCTCACCGGCGATCTGCTGCACCGTCGGGGTGAAGTAGCCGAAGTGGATGGTTATATCGGAGATGCGAATCTGACCTTTCTTGGAACGCGACGCCCGGAACGTGTAGCCGTTCTTGACCCGGGGCAGGAAACCGCAGACCCTCAGGTCGCGCAGCGATATGGTCGAGTCACCCACGCTGATCTTGCCGTTCATGTCCTCGGTGATGGTGAACTCGTAATTATCGCCCCTCTGGACGGCCAGTACGTGCCTGTGCGCGATCGCTGGATCGTGCTGGAGCACGACATCACAGTCCGGTGCCTGGCCCACGGTGATCGTGTCCCGTTCGGGGATCAGGCGTTTGATTATCCTGTCCCCCCGGGAGATCACCAAGCCCAGCACTGGCTTGACTGGTGTTTCTGGCATTTTTTCTCCTTAGGCAAGGGGTTTAAACCCCTTGTTCCACTTTCACTCCCACTTGCCTATGTCCTGAATCGCGGCGAGGGTGATGTTCATGTACCCGGCGTTTGCCGCCGTCGCCACTACTTTCTTGACCAGGCTGAAGTAGTGGTTCTTGTCCGCCAAAATCAGGATTTTCGGCGGTTCCCCCTCACGACCTGACGTGCGCATCGTTTCCTGAAGCGCCTCGACACGCGTCTCCATCCTGGCTTTCAGAGGTTTGATCACGATGTCCTTCGAGCTGATCGCCTCGTCGGTGGGCATGATCTCCTCTTCGAGGAAGTAGATGGCATTCGAACCGACGGCTACGCGGTCGATGACCCCGGGGATGGCCTTGGAATCGCTCTTCGGCAACGACAGGTGGGCCGCGGTGGCGGAAAGGTCGCCCTGGGTGGAGAAGGTCTTCAGAAGGAACACGAGGACGATAGTCATCATGTCCATCAGCGAGGTTATCCTCAGACCGGACGAGTCCGTCTTTTTCCTGGCGTGGTGGGGTTTGAACTTCAGGTACTTGCTCGGGGTCTGTGCACCTGGCATATCTCACCTCCTTAGACAAGGGGTTTAAACCCCTTGTTGCAACGGTCAGCGCGGTACCGCCCCACCGAATATCACGCTGGGGAAAAGGGTCGCGACGTAAGCTTTCTGACCTTTTTCGACGCCGTACTTGGCGGCGTCCTCGTCGGTTTTGACCTCGATGACGTTCACATCGCCGCGGACGGTGTCCATGAGGTTGATGACATCGGTGAAGGGAATGTTGTCCTGGATGGCGAGGTAAACTTCCTCGTGGTCCTGGTACTGGGGCAGCTTTTTGACTTTTTCCAGTAGCGCTTCACGCAGCGCGGCGTAGTCGAACGTCCCACCGACCTTCGGGATCCAGTTTCTGTCGGCCCCGGACCGTTCGGGGTATATCGGTAGGACGCCCTTGTCGTTGGTGATGATAAAGCCCTTGTCGGCGCTCATCCCCACCATCAGGATCTTGGTGACTCCGCCCATGCTGGCCCCCGCCCCGGCTCCGCTCGCCGCGGCCTGAGGCGGCAGGGTGACCTGTAGTGCTACCGTGGTGACGAAAACGGCGGACATCAAGAGCAGGGGGATGAGCATGGTCATCAGGCTCATGATCGGGATGAGGTACTCATCACCCACATTCTTCTCCTCACCGGTCCGTCTGGCCGCACTCGGTCCGAATGCCATGGCCTATCCTTTCATCTGGGTGATGAGGTTGGTGATCTTCACCGAGAACTCGTCAATGTCGTTGACGATCTTCCGGGTTCTGTCCTTCAGCCAGGCCGCGGCGGCCAGGGTCGGCACGGCTACCACCAGACCGAACATCGTGGTCAACATGGCGATGGAGATACCCTCGGACAACAGGCGCGCCGAGTCCTCCGGGTTCGCCACGGTGATGGCGTCGAACGCCGTCATCAGACCGGAGATCGTACCCAGCAGTCCGAGAAGGGTCGCGATCTGGGCCAGCATGTCCAGGTAGCCGGTGCGCTTCTCGAGCCGGGGGATGACCTCGAGTGTCTTGGCGTCCGCGGCGACCTGCATATCGCGCCCGGACCCCGAGTGGTGCTTGAGGATCTCCCGCAAGACCTGAGCCAGCGCCGCGTTGGTCGTGTTGCACAGCGCGATGGCCCGCTCGATGTTGCGGTTCTGGATGAGCTTCTCCAACTCGGCGATGAAGGTCTTGGTGTTGATGCTCGATTTGAAGACCACGAAGTATGTCCGCTCGAGGATGAAGGTCAGGTCGAGCATCGCAACGAAGAGGATGATCCACATGAAGTCCCCGCCGTCGGCGAAGGAGTCAATGAGTCTGTACATGGATTCCTTTCCTCGGTTTACGGCTTCGCCGTCGCAGATAACGACTCCGCCGCCGCATTTCGTGCGTTGTTTAGTTCAGGTTCCGGCGGCCTTTCCGGCTCAAGAGGTCCGTCTCCTTTCGCGGCCGTGGTTTGCGTGTGTGGTCGCCCGATCGAATACGAAAAATCCTAATCCACGAGCATGATGACCGCCGCAACCAGGAGCGCCACGCCCGCCGTACCCGCCAGCCAGTTGGCGTTGAGGGTCTCGGAATTGGCGTCCATGTAACTGGCGGTAATGCCGGAGGCTATACCCGCGCCCGTGGCCAGCCAGAGGAAGGGATTGTCGATGGACCGCTGACTCACGGCGATTCCCTCCTCGAACTCCTCCTTGTCGATGGGGTTGAGTATCTGGCTGGCGTAAGTCTGGCGCAGCATCACCTTCTCGAACTGGGGATCCGTGCGCAGGATGAACGACAGCTGGGACGGCGCCATCCTCCGTCCGAAAATCTCGAGCTCCACCACGGCGTCCACGTCGGAGTCCTGAGCGAAGGCCGACCATGGGATCGCCGCGAGAAGGAGCGGTATCAAAACCGAGAGGCTTATATACCTTCTGTCGCGGTCACCCTTGCGTGGCGTACTCATCGGAGATTCACCCCCTGCTAACACCCGCCCTGGCGCACGGGAGGCGGAGCGACGTAGCCGCCGCTTCCGGTCACGACGAGCTCGGCGTCGAACAAAAGGCCGTAGTTTTCCGGGTCGTCCGTATTGACCGCCTCTACGGCAAAGACGTTGTCACCGACGTCCAGGTACTCCGTAACGTCTACCTGGTCGTAGGTCGTCCAATCATCGTCGTTCTCGGTCGAATCCTGGTGCACCAGGACGCCGTTTACGTAGAACTGATAGTTGTTGTTGGCCGTTATGCGTACGATGACGTGCTCCTGGATGTCGGAGTCCTCGTCGTTCACCAGACTGCGCGGCAGACCGAACTCGCGGCGGAAGTATGCGGTCACCCCACTGCGGGCCCAGATCCACTCCGCTTCGGTGTTCGGCCAGCCGTACACCTGGTTGCGTGCGCTGGAAAGACCTTCCTTGAACGCGCCCAGGGAGGCCGTGCTCCAATCGCTGTCGTTGAAGCCCGCCTGAGTCCAGGACGTGCCTTCCTGACGGGCGTTGGTGACGTGCCAGGACATTTTGAGGGCCTCGACCTGCTCCGCGGTGAGGTCCGCGTACTGGGCGTGAACGTTGTCCAGGGCTATCGGCCCGAGCAGAAGAAGGGCTAATAGGGCCAGCATCAGACGGGACTTGGCGGTGAACGGCATCTCTTCCTTCCCCTGATTGCTGATCGGAGTTTATTCCGACAAGCCTCAACCAGCCTGCCGTCCCACACGGGCAGCGGTTTGGATGTTCCCGGGTCTCTCAAGCCGAGCTGTTATCCGTAACGTGCCGAACGGTTCCGCTCCGGAAGCAACCACCTCTGCTCAGGTATCCACACTCATTTACTTTACGTTCGGGAGTCGACTTAAATTTCCTTTTTTAATCGACCGGCTCGATCGTGTCCTCGGTCACGGTCTCGTCGACGGGTGCTGTTTCCGTGTCGTCAACGCCCTCCTCGACGGGCTCGGTGTCGTCCGGCGGGGTGACATCGATCGTATCATCGATGGGTGTTTCATCGACGGGCGTCTCATCGATAGGCGTTTCATCGATGGGCGTTTCATCGACGGGCGTCTCATCGATAGGCGTTTCCTCGATG
>CAZNZF010000116.1:0-6738 GCA_964577465.1 uncultured bacterium
TTAGTCCCCGCCGTTTTTCGCACATTGTCCCGCCGTTTGCGATGCCGTAGGGCGGGGAACCGAGCAAAGCGAGCTATGCGAAGCAAATCCTTTCCCCGCCGCTTTTACGTTCTATGTCCCTACCCTCACCCCACCCCTCTCCCTGAAAGGGAGAGGGGGTCGCTGCACCCCTCACACGCGAATTGCGATGCCGTAGGGCGGGGAACCGAGCGAAGCGAGCTATGCGAAGCAAATCCATTCCCCGCCGCTTACACGTTCCCGGCCCCGCCCCTCACCCCAGCCCGTCGGCGCGCTTGCGATGACGTAGGGGCGGACCTTCAGGTCGGCCCGCCCCTCTCCCCAACCCTCCCCCCAAAGGGGGGAGGGAGCCGCTTCACGCCCTCACCCCGGCTCTCCCTGAATGTAGGGCGGGGGCTCCGTACCCCGCCCGTTTGGGTGAAAACGGGCGGCACACGGAGTTGCCGCCCTCCAGTTAATTCCATAAAAAAACCGGCCTCCCGGCCGTCGATCTATTACAGCCCTTCCGCCATTACCGGCCCCCTTTACCGGCCCCCTTTACCGGCCCCCTTTACACGCCCACCTTACTGGGAGCCGTAGAGCTCCTTTAGGAAGCCCCAGGTGATGCCGCCGGCGGACGACGGTGGGATTTCGATGTCGCTGTTGGTGTTCTGCGGCTCGGGTTCGCCGCGGACGTGGAAATCGAAGATGTTGTTGTCGGTGTCGTAGCCGTTTCCTTCGGCGTCGTCGTGGTAGCTGCCGCTCTTGCGTTCGAGGGACCGGCCGGCGCCGGGCGCGTTGCAGGGAGTCGTCTCGTAGTAGTTGGGTGAGACGCCCCATCCGAGCATGTCTACGGTTTTTCCGCCGCCGATGAGGGCCACGCCGCCGGATTCGGTTCCGAGCTCCAGCGCGGGCGCGACGAGGTCGGGGGTGGGCCAGCCGGCGGGCCAGCCGTCCACCGAGGTGGCCACCAGGTAGAAGCCGTAGGCGGGGATGCTCCCGGAGAGGGCGGGGTATTCCTCTTTCAGGTCGGAGCGGAGGAAGTACGCGTCGAGGCTGACGTTTTGGCCGGTGGGGTTGTAGAGCTCGATGAATACGGCCTGGCCGTCCGCCGACTGGGGGAGGACCTCGGCCACGACGACGTGGTCGGCGATGTCTTCGGCCAGGGCGGGCGCGGCGAAGAGCACGGCCACGACCGCGATGAGCACGTCAAACGTCCGATTTTGCCGTTTATCGGCCATCCGCCCCTTCTAAGGAATCATCCGTGTATAAATATAGCCAAAAAATCGGGATTGGTCAAGGTGGAAGTGATGGGAAGCGAGATTGACCGGCTAAAATCGGGCGTGATAAAATCGCGCGGTCTTGCAGAACGGCACTCCAACCCCCGGACCCCATGCCCCAGATCGAGATCGTCGTCACGAACAAACTCGGCCTCCACGCGCGTCCGGCGGCCATTTTTGTCCGTGTGGCGATGAAATTCGACGCGGAAATCTTCGTCTCCCGGACCAACGGGGACGCCTCGTGGGTGAACGCCAAGAGTGTGATGGGGGTCATGTCGCTGGGTGCGGCGCCGGGGGCGGTGCTTTTAATCCGCGCCACGGGGCCCGACGCGGAACAGGCCCTGAAAAGCCTGCGGCTCCTGGCGGACAAACGTTTTCTCGAGGACCACTACCTGGCCTGAATGGATTGGCGGGGGGGAGCCGGAGCGGGATTCTTTTTATCGAGCATTAGAGGCCCTGCGAATCCATGTTTTGATTCCGACTCCGGTCGGCGGAGGGTCTTATACGGGAGACGCCGGTTGGTGCGGCGGTCTGGGTTGACGTGACGCCGTTGGTATTCTCCCGCGCCCTCGGCCATTCCCCCCCACCGATATTCGGGGCAAAAAGCGGACCAGCTTCGACGGTTGAGCGACGGGGAAAAATAACCCATAATAACCGCGCCATAGTCGCGGTTTTTTTACCGGGAGAGACCATGATTTTCCAGGGCGTGCCGGTCTCCAAGGGTGTGGCGATCGGCCGGGTCGTCAAGCCGAAGCTCGAGCTGTTGAACGTCGGCCAGGACCACGTCGACGACCCGGAGAAGCAAATCGAGCGGTTCACCAGGGCGCTCGCGGCCTCGAAGCGCCAGCTCGAGCGGCTCATCGAAACCCTGCGCGAATCGAAACGCCTGACCGAGCTCAAAATCGTCGAAAGCCAGCGGATGATGCTCGACGACGACACCCTCGTGGGCGGGGTGAAGGAGGGCATCCGGGAGCTGGGGTGTACGGCGGAGTACGCGGTGAGCAAGGTGGTGGACCACTTCGTGGCCACCTTCACCGGGTTCGAGGACGAGTACCTGCGCGAGCGGGTGACCGACGTGCGGGACATGGGGGAGCGGCTCCTGCGCAACCTGATGGGGAAGCGCGAGCCGCTGCTGGCCGGCCTGGAGATGGCGGCGATAATCGTGGTCCACGACCTGCCGCCGTCGGCGGCGGCGCAGATCGACCCGCTGAAGGTCCTGGGCGTGGCCACGGACGTGGGCGGCGTGACGAGCCACACGGCGATAATCTCCCGGGCGCTGGAGATACCGGCGGTGGTGGGGCTCGGCAACCTGTCGCGGCGGGCCGAGGAGGGCGACACGCTCATCCTCGACGGCCGCAACGGCATCGCCGTCCTCGACCCCGCCCCGGAGTTGTTGAAGAAGTACCGCCGCATCCAGAAGGAGGAGCGGGCCAAGCTCGAATCCCTGGCGAAGCTGCGGGACCTTCCCTCGGAGACCTCCGACGGCTTCACCATCGAGCTGGCGGCCAACATCGAGCTGTTGTCCGAGGTGGACGCGGTCCGGACGCACGGCGCCCAGGGCGTGGGGCTCTACCGCACCGAGTTTCTGTTCCTCAACCGCGAGGACCTGCCCAGCGAGGGTGAGCAGTACGAGGCGTACTCGGTGGTGGCGCGGCAGCTCGCGCCGCAGCCGGTGGTCATCCGCACCGTGGACATCGGCGGCGACAAGTTCCTGTCCCACCCCGAGGTGCCGGTGGAGATGAACCCGTACCTGGGCTGCCGGGCCATCCGCTTCTCCCTGAAGATGCCGGACACGCTGAAGGTCCAGCTCCGCGCCATCCTGCGCACCAGCGCCTCGGGCAACGTGCGCCTGATGTTCCCCATGGTGTCGGCCCTGGAGGAGCTGCGCCAGGTCAAGAAAATAATCGCGGAGTGCAAGGCGGAGCTCGACGCCCTTGGCAAGCCCTACGACGATGAAATCGAGGTGGGCATCATGGTGGAGGTGCCGTCGGTGGCGGTGATGGCCGACCAGTTCGCCCGGGAGGTGGACTTCTTCTCCATCGGCACCAACGACCTCATCCAGTACACCCTGGCGGTGGACCGCGGCAACTCCTCCATCTCCGAGCTGTACCAGCCGTTCCACCCCGCGGTGCTGCGGCTTTTGGCGACGATCGTGGAGGCGGGGCACTCGGCGGGCATCTGGGTCGGTCTGTGCGGGGAGATGGGCGCCAACCCGCTGGCCGTGCCCTTCCTGGTCGGGCTCGGAATCGACGAGCTGTCGGTGGCGCCGGTGAACGTCCCGGTGGTCAAGGCCACCCTGCGGGCCACCTCGTTCCGTCAGGCGGCGGAGCTGGCGAAGGAGCTGGTGAACCTCCCCACCGCCGAGGCGATTCACGCCCGGCTGCGGGAGGCGCTCCCCCAGGAGGTCCGGCGCTTCGTGGAGCCCGACTACGCCCTCAAATAGCCCGTCGCCTTGTCTTAATGGCTTTTTCGGGCTAAACTTAACCCACGACCCATCGGCTTTTAACCCGAGGAGGACCCATGCGCCGTGTGTGTGCGATACTGTGCGTCCTGGCCGCCGCCGTAACCGCGACCGAAATCTACGGCCCCCGCGCCATGGCCATGGGCGGAGCCCTGGTGGCCATCGTCGACGACGGCACCGCCGCCTACTGGAACCCCGCCGCCCTCGGACGGGAGGACGTCACCTTCTCCGCCGACCCCGTCTGGGGCTTCACCGTCGCCGACAACATCACCGAGCAGATGAACGAGTTCGAGAGCTTCTACTCCAACCCCCCCAACACCTCCAACCCCAACGAGCTCATCGGCTTCGTCAACGACTTCTCCCGCGCCCTGGACCACTTCAACGACCCGGGCACCGGGGTCATCGGCAACATGCACGTGGGGGTCACCTCCCAGATCGGGCCCATCGCCGTGAGCTGGGTCAACATGACCAAGATGGAGATCGGGCCGGGGATGGACAGCCAGACCTCACGCCTCATCGACGAGAAGTACTTCAACATCGGCAGCCCGCTCGAGCGCCAGGCGATGATAACCGCCCTGCGCCAGGCGGGCCTGCTGACCCAGGCGGAGTACGAAAGCCTCAGGAACCAGGGCTGGCGCACCACGGCCGGCGACATGATCGGCCTGTCGGAGAACAAGTCCGAGATCGCCGTCAGCGGGTTCAGTGAGCACGACATCGGCGTGAGCTACGCCTATTCCTTCCCGCTGGGCCGCTACGACTTTTTGTCCGTGGGCGGAACGGCCAAGTTCATCTACGGCCTGAAGTACGCCAACGGCATGTCCGTGCTCGTGGACGGCTCCCTGGACTCAGACGTCTTCGCCTCGGGGCCCAACTGGCTCTTCAACAACATCCTCGGCCTGGACGCCGCCGCCACCGGCTACAGCTTCAGCATGGACCTGGGCGTGCAGATGATGCTCGGGCGCTTCTTCCACCTGGGCATCTCGGGCCACAACATCATCCCCCTGGACATCACCTGGAGCGACGACTCCCTGGACCCCACCCCCCTGGACACCCAGGTCCGCTTCGGCCTGGGCTTCGAGCTCTTCGACAGCCTCACCCTGGCCCTGGACGTGGACGCGCTGGAGACCGATTACAAGGTGAAGACGCGCGTGCTGGTGAACAACAACTGGGTCGAGAAGGAAATCATGGTGGACCGGGTCCGGGACCTCTCCTTCGGCGTGGAGTGGGTAATCGCGGACATCTTCGCCGTCCGCGCCGGCTTCAACACGAACTACAACTCCCTCATCGAGGACCAGGCCAAGGCCACCTTCCTGGCCTCCCTGGGCTTCGGGGTGAAGGTCGGGGACATCTTCCACTTCGACCTGGCGGTGATGACCAACCAGTTCTCCGCCGGGGAGCACAACTCCACCCTGGGCGGCTCGCTCTCCCTCGGCTTCGCCATCTAGGGTACGCCGCAGAGACGACCGGGCGGGGACACGGGCGCCCCGCCCGTTGAAATACAGACTAAAAACAACCTCCGACCGAAGGGGGACGGGCGATGAGGGAAAAGGTCGTTCTGATTCTCGCCGCGGCGCTCCTGCCGGCGCTGGCCCTCCCCATGTACGGGCCGCGCGCCATGGCCCTGGGGGGCGCCTACGTCGCCCTGTCCGACGACGAGTCCGCGATCTACTACAACCCCGCCGGGATGGCCGCCGCCGGCGACTACTTCGCCTGCGTCCCCTGCTTCGCCATCGCCACCGACGACCGCATCACCGAGGACTTCGACGCCTACATCGCCCTCAAGGACGACATCTGGCACGTCGACACCACCGAGGGGCTTCAGCCGTTGTTGGACTCCATCGACCGGACGGCGGAATTCCTGGAGGGCCTGGGGGCGGGAAATCCGCCGGGCGTCACCGGCTACCTGTCCTACGGCGTGGGCGTGATGCTCGGGCCGCTGGCGGTGAGCTGGATCGGCGGCGGCACGGGCCAGGTCGTCATGGAGCCCGACGCCGACACCGGCCGCCTCATCCCCGACTTCTACCTCGAGAGCTACGAGGCGGTGGCGATGCTGTACCTGGCGGGCTACCTGAGCTCGGAGCAGCTCGCCACCCTCTGGCCCACCTACCCCGACCCCGCGGGCTTCGTGGGCGACGCCCAGGGCGACGGCCTCGGGATAACCGAGAACCAGACCGGCGCCCGGCTGGAAAACGACGCCCGCCAGGAGTTCATCGTCACCTACGCCGACTACCTCTGGCGCTCCGGGCGCGGCGACCGCTTCTTCATCTCCGCCGGCCTCAACCTCAAGTACGTCGTCACCCAGAGCTACCGGAACCGCTTCACCGCCGACGACTCCGGGATGTACACCACCGGGCCGGGGTGGATTATCGACCAGGTGCTCGCCACGCAGCCGACCCTGGGGCACGCCGTCAGCGCCGACGTGGGCCTGTTGGGTCAGATAACCCCCTACTTCCGCCTCGGCCTCCTGGCGCGCGACATCGTCCCCGCCCCCATCACCTGGGACGCGCCGGTGGCGGGAGTTTCCGACCGGCTGGAGCCCCACTGGCGCATCGGCGTGGCCGGGGAGGTGGTCCCGGACCTGTTGACCGTAGCGGTGGACGTGGACCTGACGCGGGACTCCGGCGCGTTTTCCGACCAGCAGGACCTGGCGTTCGGGGTGCGGGGGGACTTCTTCGAGGGGGCGATGTGGGGCGGCGCCGGAATGCGCTTCAACATGGCCGACGAGTCGCAGCCCCCGCTCTACACCCTGGGGGTGGGGATGCACCTGGCGGGGGTCCGCTTCGACCTGGCGGTGGGCCTGGGGCGGATCGATACCTCGGGGGAGGACAACACGTACTTCAGCGCCGCCGGTGCGGTGGGCTTCTCGCTCTAGGGGCGACGACGTCCGTTTATCCGTAGGGCGGGGGCTCCGTACCCCGCCCGTTGCATGTCCCCTCTCCCCTCTGGGGAGAAGCGCGCTTACGGGCTAGGGTGAGGGGTGCGATGCCGTAGGGCGGCCCC
>CAZNZF010000117.1:0-3473 GCA_964577465.1 uncultured bacterium
GGACGGAGCCCCGCCCCTACGTCATTGCAATCCGGGGTGAGGGTTGCGATGGCCCCCTCCCCCTGTGGGAGAGGGCCGGGAGGGGGGATCCTAAAAGCGGCGGGGATTAAAATCCCCCGCCCTACATTTAATTATCGTCCATTGGAATTAACCTCGTAGGGGCCGACCTTTAGGTCGGCCCGCGGAGGGGCCGCCCTACATTCACGGACGACGATGCCTCGACCACGACTCCGGCCTTCTCCCGCGCGTCCCGAAAGTGTTAAACTACCGGGAAAACGACATGCCACCGGACCGGGCCCCGATTCAGCAAACGCCCGCCGAGGACCATTCATGGAACACGAGAACCTGCGTACGCGATTCTTCGCCGCCTTGGGGCGCTTCACCCACCGCCGACGGTGGTGGATACTCGCCGGGGCCCTCGTCCTCACCTTGGGGACCGGCTACCTGGCCGAGCAGCTCGAAATCAGGACGAACCTCACCGAGATAATGCCCGAGGACAACCCCCAGGTGGTGGCGTTCAACGACATCACCAAGCACTACGACTCGGCGAACTTCGTGACCGTGGTGGTCCGGGGCGACAATCCCGAGCTGATGGCCAGGTTCGCCGACCGCCTGGCCCCGCGGCTCGTCTCGATGAAGGAGTACGTCCGCTGGGTCAACTACCGTCTGGACGACGACTTCGCCTCCCGCCACGGCCTGATGCTGCTGTCGGCGGACGACCTGGCCGACCTCGCCCCCGTCTTCGAGTCCCCGTCGCTCGGCCGCACCCTCGCCGCGCTGAACGATTCGTTGGAGAAAACCTACGTGGGCGGCGGCGTCGAAACGCGGGAGCGCGAGAGCGACGCCATCCTGCGCATCGAGGGGCTGTACCGTTTCGTGGAAACCGTGGGCCGCTTCGGCGACGGGGAAATCACTGCGGCCCCGGACGAGACCGCCCGGAAGGCCGTGCGCGAGCTATCCCTGGGCGAGCCGTACATCTTCTCCGCCGACCGGAGCCTCCTTCTCATCTGGCTCCAGCCCACCTTCTCCATCGACGACATGGACCTGACGGTCGTGGCGATTAACGACCTCGAGGCCGTCTGCAAGTCCGCCGCTGAGGAAGAGCCCTTCACCGGGAAAATAGAGGTCGGCCTGGCCGGGGCCCTGGCGCTCGCCCGCGACGAGTACGAGGCGGGGACGGGCGACATGGCCTGGTCCACCATCGCGGCGCTGGTCCTGGTCCTGTTGGCCCTGATCGTATTCTTCCGCATCGTCGTCGCCCCGCTCCTGGCCGGAATCCCCCTCCTGCTGGCCCTGGTGTGGAGCGCCGGTGCCATGCAGCTCTACTCGGGCTGCCTCAACCTCTTCAGCATGTTCTTCGCCGTCTTCATCGTCGGGCTGGGGATAGACTACGCGATTCACATCCTGAGCGGGGTGAACGAGGCGCGCAGCGAGGGGCGCCCGATGGAGGAGGCGCTGGCCGTGGGGCTCGGGCGGAGCGGGATGGGGATTCTCACCGGCGCCCTGACCACGGCGGCGGCCTTCCTGTCCATGCTGGCCGGGGAGATGCGCGGCGTCCGGGACCTGGGCTTCGTCAGCGGCGTCTCGATAATCCTGGCCCTGGTGGCCATGCTTTTAGTGTTACCGGCGCTCCTGTCCATCCGGGAGTCCCTCCGCGAGCGCCGGGCGAAGAGGCGGGGCGTCGCCGTGAAGCTCCCCAAGGGCCTGGCGGTCGAGCTGCCGATCCTGGGACGCGTCGGTCGCGCCATGGACCGCCGGCCGTGGCTCTTCGCCGTCGGAGGCCTGCTCGTCGGCGGCGGCCTGCTGGTCGCGGCGCTTACCGGGACCCGGTTCGACTGGAACATCTACAATATGGAGGCCAAGGGGCTGGAATCCATCGAGCTGGCCGGCCTCATCGAGGACCACTTCGACCTCTCGCCCGATTACTCGCTGGTGGTGACCGACTCCGTGGAGCGCTCCCGGGAGGTCTACGACCGGCTGAAGGACAAGGGCTACGTGGGGGAAATCGACACGGTCTCGCGCTACATCCCGACGGAGGCGGACCAGGAGGGGCGGGCGCCCGTAATCCGCGAAATAGACCGCGCCGTGGCCGCCTGGGGTGAGCCGCCGCCGGTGACCACCGAAGAGGTGCGCGCCGTCGCCGACGAGCTGGAGAGGCTCCAGCTCAACCTCCTCGAGCTCCGGGTCATCGCCGAGACCTCGGTCAAGACCAAACTCCAGCGCCGCTGCGAGGCGCTCACCGGCTACGGTTCGCCGACGAAGCCGCTGGTGGCGCTGGCCGATTCCCTGCGGGAGAATACGGACTCCGCTGCCCGGCGGCTGACCGATTTCCAGCGGGACTATGTTAAGGCGCAGCGGGACTGGCTCCTGGGGACCGGCGGCGAGCCCGGTTTCGCCAACCCGGGCCAAATCACCGAATCCGACCTCACCCCCCAAATGCGCTCCCGCTACCTGAGCCGAGACGGCAGCCGCTACCTGGTAACCATCTTCCCCCGCTTCGACCTCTTCGAGGACCAGGACCGGCTCCGGGCCTTTTCGGACGGCGTGGGGGCGGTGGAGCCGGAGAGCGTGGGCACACCGCAGCTCTTCCTGACCATGATCGACGAGGCCGGGCAGGACGGGGAATTGGCCACCCTCATCGCCCTGGGCGCCATTTTCGTGCTCCTGTTCCTCGATTTCCGCAAGCTGCACACGGCGCTGTTGGCCATGGTGCCGCTGGCGGCGGGGAGCGTGGTCATGCTGGGGGTGATGGCGCTGGCCGGCATCAAGATAAACTACATGAACATCTTCGCCGTGCCGCTGGTGTTGGGCATCGGCATCGACGACGGGGTGCACATCATCCACCGCTACCGTCGGGAGGGCAACTTCGAGGTCACGCTGTCGCGGACGGGGCGGGCGGTGTTCCTGACCAGCCTGACGACGGGAATCGGCTTCGGCTCGATGATTTTCGCCCGGATGCAGGGCTTCTCCTCGATGGGGGTCGCGCTCGCCATCGGCGTGGCGGCGTGCTTTTTGACCAGCGTCTTCTTCCTCCCGGCGCTGGTGCGGGTGGTGGAGCGCTGGGGGCTGAAGGTGTGAACGCTTTACAAAACGGGTGAAGCGCTGACCGCGCGTCACCCTCGTAGGGGCCGACCTTTAGGTCGGCCCGCATTTGTACATCAAATCCGTAGGGGCGACCCTCTGCGGTCGCCCGCGGGCGGATCAGGACACCCGCCCCTACGACATCGCAACGGGCGGGTGTGGATACCCGTCCCTACTACCGATTTTTCGGTATTGACGTAGGGCGGCAACTCCGTGTGCCGCCCGTGTAAAGAGGGGCGGGGTACAGAGCCCCCGCCCTACGTTTAAAGGAAGGACCGGCGTTCGGTTTGCAGCGACCCCCTCTCCCTGTGGGAGAGGGTTGCGGAGGGGGGGTGCATGTCCCCTCCCCCCTATGGGGGGAGGGTTAGGGTGAGGGGTAAAAGCGGCGGGGA
>CAZNZF010000117.1:3573-6708 GCA_964577465.1 uncultured bacterium
CCGCGCGCGGTTCAGCCGTTCAGCCGCCCGCAAAGCTCCTCCCAAAGCTTTACGATGAGCCCCCGGAAGACGTCCAGATGAACCAGCGACAGCCCCCGCGCCAAGAGGCCGGGCACCCGGCGGTCGAAGGGCAGCCTCCCTAAAAGCGGAACCCCGCGCCTGCGGCAAAGTGTGGCCGTCTCCTCGGTGAGCGCCGGGGCCAGGTCCGCCTTGTTGACCACCACGACGGCCGGCCGGTCGAAGTGGGCGCAGGTGTCCAGCGCCCGCCCCAGGTCGTGCATCCCGGAGGGGCTCGGCTCGGTGACGACCAGGGCCAGGTCGGTCCCGGTGATTGCGGCGTGGACGGGACAGCCGATTCCCGGCGGACCGTCCGTGATTATCAACCCCGCGCCGGACCGCTCCGCCACCTCCCGGGCCTCCCGACGCACCCGGGAGACCAGCTTGCCCGAGTTGTCCCGGGCGATGCCGAGCTCGGCGTGAATCAGGTGAAACCCCTCGCCCGCGTCCACGCGCCAGGTCCCCGCCACGCTGGGCCGCAGGGTCACGGCTCCGGCGGGGCAGACCGCCCGGCAGACCCGGCAGCCCTCACAGGCCAGCGGGTCCACCAGGGCCTTGCCGTCCACCAGGGCCATCGCCGCGAATCGGCAGGCCTCGACGCATACTCCGCAGCCGGTGCAGGGCTCCGGGTCGACGAAGGCCAGCTCGCCGCCGACGAAATCGTGGGGCACACCGGGCTCGGCGTCCAGGATGAGGGCCAGGTTGGACGCGTCCACGTCGGCGTCCACCGCCACCACGGGGTGCTCGGCCCGGGCCAGCTCCACCAGCGAGGCGGCCAGCGAGGTTTTCCCCGTGCCCCCCTTGCCGGAGATGACCACCAGCTCCTTAACCGGCACGGTCCACCTCCCCGGCGAGGGCCTCCACCGCGCCCATGACCTCCGGCGACGTGTCCAGGCAGAGCCCGCCGGCGGCGTAAACGGCGGCTATCTCGCGCCGGAAGGGAATCTCGGCGACGACCCGAATCCCCTCCCCGGCCAGATACCCCCGCACCTCGTCACCGCCCAGGTCGCTGCGGTTGATGACGGCGACCATGGGGAGCCCCATCCCGCGGCCGAGCTCCACCGAGAGCCGCAGGTCGTGCAGCCCGAAGGGGGTGGGCTCGGTGACCAGCACCAGTAAATCGGTGCCGCGCAGGGCGGCCGTGACGCTGCACGAGGTGCCCGGAGGGGCGTCGAGTACCTCGATGCCGCCGGGCGGGGCCCAGTCCAGCAGCCGCTCGATGAGCGGGACGGCCCGCGTCTCGCCGATGTCCAGCCGTCCGGCGCAGCAGGTCAGCGGCCCGCTCATCCCCCGCGACAGGGTGCCGATTTCCCGGGGCGCTTCCTCCAGGGCCCCCTCGGGACAGACGGTTACGCATCCCCCGCAGGAGTGGCACAGCTCGGGGAAGACCATCACCCGGTCCTCGAGGTCCAGGATGGCCCCATAGGCGCACAGCCGCCGGCATTCGCCGCACCCGGAACAGACGCCGGTCTTCAGGGCGGGCACCGGAACCGTCGCCCGCTCCCGGAGCTCGATTTCCGGCCGCAGAAAGAGGAACCCGTTGGGCTCCTCCACGTCGGCGTCCAGATAGGTGACGGACCCGGAACGCCGGGCCAGGTACACGGCCAGGCTGGTGGCCAGGAGGGTCTTGCCGGTTCCGCCCTTGCCGCTGGCCAGGCAGACGCGCATCGTCACCGGGGGCGCTTTATCTCTTCCAGCCCGCCCTCGCGGTAGAGCCGGAGGGTTTCTTCCACGGTCGCCGTGTTTTTGATTTTCCACATCCCCAGCCCGAGGCCCTCCAGAGCGGCCTGGGCCTTGGGTCCGAAATCTCCGGCCACCACACCCCGGGCGCCGTGCTCAGCGACGAGAGCGGCGGCCTGGGGTCCGGCGCCGTGGTCCGCGTTGATCGCGGGGTTGTCGAATTCATCAACCGCGTCCCCACTCTCGGTGTCCACGATGACGAAGCGCGGGGCCCGGCCGAAGCGCGGGTCCACATCGGCTTTCAGGCCACCCTTCCCCGCTGCCGTGAAGGCGATGAGCATGGTTCCTCCCGGATTTAGTGGCCATCACCGTGGTCGTGACCCTCCCTGCCGGCGCAGGGGTCGTATCCGCTCAGGCGGCCGGCGAGGTAGTCCTCCAGGGTCCGGCGGACCGTGCCCTGGGCGCCGGTGGCGACTTCTATACCGTTTTGGTCGAAAATTTCCTTGGCGCGCCACCCCATCCCCCCGGCAATCATCACCGCGACATCCTGGGACTTGATGAACTGCGGAATAAGGCCGGGGCTGTGCTCCTGGAAGTGCGGGTTGGCCACGACACGCACGGGACCGATGCGGCCGTCCTCGCTCTCCACGATGACGTAGTACGGGCAGCGGCCGAAGTGGTGGCTCACGTCGCTTTCCAGGCCGCGGTCGTCCTCGGCGGCCACCGCGATCAGGTGTTTGTCAGGCATCGACCCTCCTGGGTCGTAACGGATTCGCTAATCGTCTTTTTTCTCGGGCTCGATGGAAGTACCGCGCTGCCGGTAGCGGACACCGGCGCCCCCGCCGCGACCGAAGCCGCGACCGTTTCCGCGTCCTCCACCCCAGCCTCGCCCACGCCCTCCGCCCCAGGGAAAGCCGCCGCGTCCCAGTCCGAGCAACGGCTCGATGACGTTGCCGTCCTTGTCTTTCCGGGGCGCGCAGTCGCCCAACCCGCGTCCGGTGCGCGGACCTTCGCCCTGTGGTCCGGTTCTGTCTCCGCCTGGCATGTCTTACCCCCTTGTTGATAATGATGCTCAGTCTCTTCTCTTTTGCGAAAAGGAACTCCGTCCTACGGAGTCTTTTACCCGTCAACGCAGTCACCTTCCACAGAGCATTCTATACTAAAATTTTAATTGATGCAAGGTCTCATTAGCACCCCATTAATGAAACAAAGCCCCCGGCGGGGACTAAAGCCCCCGCCCTACATTTCGAGCCGTGCGATTTCCCTCGTAGGGGCCGACCGTCATCGGTCGCCCGCGGGCGGGGACGGAGGACTCGACCTACGCCCCGCCCCTACGTCATCGCAACGCGGGTGAGGGGTGCACAGCGGTTCCCCTCTCCCCGTGGGAGAGGGGCTAGG
>CAZNZF010000118.1:0-1835 GCA_964577465.1 uncultured bacterium
CCCTACGGCATCGCAACACGCAAATCGCGGCCCCACGACCCGCCCGCCCCCCTACTCCCGCCGGAAATCGCTCCCGCCGATGAACTCCCGCAACAGCGAGGTCGAGGGCACCATCTTATCCGGCAGGTCCAGGAAGAAGGCGACGAACTGGAGCAGCCGCTCGGCCTCGGCCCGCTCCGGCTCACTCTCGGGCACCCGCTCCAGGAGCGGACGGGCGTACTTCCCCAAAACCGACAGCTCGTAGATGAGGGCGGAGTTGAACATCACGTCGGCGGTCTCCTGGAACGGGAAGATGTAGCGGTCCTCCCCGCGCCGCACCTGGTGCCAGCGCCGCAGGGTCTCCAGGCCGTCGTAGCCCCGGTACCGCGAGTCCCGCACCAGCCGCCGGATGAGCCGCGTGTCCGTGGTGGGCACCCGGTTGTGGTTGTCGATGTTGAGCTGGGTCAGGCAGCTCACGTACACCTTGAACTTCTCCGTGGCCGGAATCTCCGGCGTCAGCGCGTCGTTCAGGGCGTGTATGCCCTCCACGACGAGCGGCGTCCCCGGCCCCACGCGCAGGGCCTCGGCGGACCTCTCGCTGCGCCCCGCCTTGAAATCGAAGCGGGGCGGGTGGACCTCGTCGCCGCGCAACAGGGCGGAAAGGTCGGCGTTCAGCGCCCCGACGTCTATGGCCTCCAGCCGCTCGAAGTCGGGCCGCCCCTCCTCGTCCAGGGGGGTCCGCTCCCGGGGGACGAAGTAGTCGTCCACCCCCACCGCCACCGGCCGGTGCCCGTTGATGGTGAGCTGCAGCGTCAGCCGCTGGGTGAAGGTCGTCTTACCGCTGGAGCTGGGACCGGCGACCAGGATGAGCCGGGGCACGGGGCTGCGTGAGCAGATTTCGTCGGCGATATCCGCCGTCTTCTTCTCGTGCAGCGCCTCGGACAGAAGGACCAGCTCCTTGGCGTCCCCCTCGGCGATGACCCGGTTCAGGCCGCCCACCGTCTCCGCCCCCAGGACCTTTATCCAGTCCGAGTACTCGTGGAAGACGTGGAAGAGCTTGCGCTGCTCGGTGAAGGGGGCCAGGGTGTCGGGCCTGGCGGAGGTGGGGAAGCGCAGGACGAACCCCGGCGGGTAGTACACCAGGCCGAAGGGCATGAGCAGGCCCGACCGCGGCGCCACCGGCCCGTAGAAGCTGTCCAGCACGCCCCCGAAGCGGTAGACCACTATTCGCTCGCGGGCGTAGTGCTCCAGGAGCCGGACCTTGGTCGCGTCCCCCGCCGCCCGGAGCTCGGCTATGACCGCCTTCCGGGACTCCACCTCCCGGACGATTTCCCCGTCCGCCGCCACCAGCTCGTCCATCCGCCGCTTGAGCTCGTCCACCATGTCCGGCGTGACGGGCACCTGCGCGTCCGACGCGTCGGCGCGGCGCAGCTCGCCGTAGAACCCGCCGGAGAGGGAGTGGTCGATGTACACGTAGGAATCGGGGAAGAGCTCCGCCGCCGCCCGGATCAGGAGCAGGCGCACCCCGCGGCGGAAGGCCCGTATGCCCTCGTGGTCGGCGACGCTGCGCGGACTCAGCCGGCAGCCCTTCTCCAGCGGCTCGCGCAGGTCGCGCGCGTGGTGGTCGGTGAAGGCCATGAGCCAGGGGTGCTCCGGGGCGGGCAGGCCCGCGAGCGCCCGCTGAATCGGCGTGCCCCGCTCCACCTTGAGCTCGACCGGCTCCGCGCCCGGCAGCGTCACCTCGACTTTAATCACCTGAATTCTCCGTCCGCCCGCGCAATCGTGAAACGCCTCCGGGCCCCCGGGCGTTCCCTTATTGAAAGAAAATGCAGGGCGGTCCCGTGGAATGCATCCCC
>CAZNZF010000118.1:1935-6567 GCA_964577465.1 uncultured bacterium
ATGTAGGGCGGCCCCTCTGCGGGCCGCCGCGAGTGGGTGTATCGGAACCAGTATAGCACACCATTATGGTGGAAACCGGCCTTGCGGCGGGTGAATAAATCGTCTATACTGCGCCAATTTGAGTGAAGGAGGGCTCTTGAGGAAGCTCGTCCCGGTTCTGCTGTGCATCGCCGCCGGCGCCCTGGCCGCCGCCGGGCGCGTCGCCGTCTGGCTCGACGTCCCCGGTCCCGCCGACTACAGCCTCGTGGAGGCCGCCCGGACCGGCTTCGAGGAGGGCCTGACCGACGCCGGGCTGAACTTGGCGCCCCGCGACGAGGTGACCAGCATCAACACGGTCATCGACCCGTCGAGCGACGCCCAGCTCGCGCAGCTCGCCGCGGCGCTCGGGTGCGACTACGCCGCCGCCCTGACCGTTACCGCCGCGGGGGGCGGGGTGGAGATTTCCGGCCTGGTCTTCGACCCCTACGCCTGGAGGCGGTACGAGGGCCCCGTCGCCCCGGCCGAGAGCGCCGACGGCGCGAGGGACATGGCCGCGCGACTGGCCGGTGAGCTGGCGCAGGGCCTGCCCACCGCCGGACCGATCATCTCGCTGGACGCCAAGTGGCCCACCGCCCAGGTCGCCCTGGGCGCGGCCGACGGCATCGAGTTCAACGACTACCTCTGGGTCTACCGCTACGGCGAGCCGTTGGTCCACCCCGACACCGGCGAGGTGCTGGGCGTGTCGGCGACCGTGGTCGGGGCGGGCCGGGTGGAGGAGGTCCGCGGCGACCACCTGTCGCTCGTCTCCCTCTCCCCAACCGCCGAGGGACTCGAATATGCGCCCGACGACCGGGTGCGCGCGCTGGACGGGGAAACGTACGACCGGCTGGGATTCGCCCGCGGCACCGTGGTCCCCTTCGGCGTCCTGGGCTTCGGCGAGAGCGCGGCTATGCCCGTCCCGCTCCCCGGGCCGGTCCACCCGCCCGGGCCCGAGGGGATCGAGCTGAAGCTGGAGGAGAGCCTGGAGCTGGACTACACCCCGGTGAGCCTGGACGCATCCTCCTCGGGCGTCGTGGTCTGCGACGACGGCGGGCGGCTCCACTTTCTCCCGCTCAAATTCAAGAGCGGTCCCGACCGGGTCGTCGAGACGGGGGTGTCCGGCCCCATCGCCCGACTGGGGGACGAGGTCTACCTGGCCGACTCCTGGGGCGGCGCGGTGCTCCGGCTGGGCGCCGGGTCCGACGAACCGGAGACCTTCGCCGAGGGTCTCAGCCCGGACCTGCTCGTCGCCGGGGGTGACGGCAGCCTGTGGGCCGTGGTGTTCAGCTACTCCTCGGACTGGGACCTGGTGACCTACCCCGCGCTCCGGATCGGTCCCGCGGGCGACGTGGTGGAGGTCAGGGACCTGGACGCGGGCAAGCTCAACGCCCTCGCCGCGTCCCCCGACGGCACGCTCTACTATCTGGCCAGCTTCGAGCCGATCCGGGGCCTGGAGCCCGACGGGTCGATCGTCGAGGTCGGCGCCCGGATGCTGCCCGACCCCCAGGCCCTGGACACCGACGCCCTCGGCTGGCTCTACGTCGCGGACGCACGCTCGGGGCTCGCGGTCTTCGACACCCGGCAACGGGTCGCGGGAACCTGGGGCGGCGCCGGCGTGGTGGACTTCCGCAACGTGAACCTCATCGCCGTGACCGACGACGCCGTCTACGTCGCCTCCGGCTGGGACCGGGTCCTGTACCGCCTCTCCCTGGCCTACACCTACCCGGAGCTCTGATGCGCCGCGGAGGGCTCGTCCTGTTGATGCTGGCCGGGGCGCTCCAGGCCGCGGGGTTCCGCGCCGGGGTCCGGGTCCGCCTGGAACAGCCCCTGCGGGCGTCGCGGCCGGCCCTGGTCTATCGGCGCCTGAACCCGGACGAGGAGCCGACCTTCCCCTACCTCGGAACCGCCGAGCCGCCGGCCCTGGTTCCGATGCCCCCCGACACCCCGGAGGCCGACCTGCCGCTCGAGCGCGGGAAGCTCGCCGGGGACGAGCTCCGCGTCGTCGTGGTGGGAGAGGCCCTGGCCGAGGGGCTGTCCCGCGCGCTCGGGGAAAATTGCATTTTTGGTGTATAGTTAGGGTGTGGGGGATAGCGCCGACGGGTACGGTCGGTCCCCCGGGGAAAGGGAGGTGAACGTGCGCCGGTACTCACTCTGGATTCTGGCGGCCGTGCTGGCGGCCCTGCCGCTGGGGGTCCGCTGCGAACCCAACTCCGACGGCGGGGACGCCAGCCTGGCCGTCGCCAACGGCACCTACTACTACCTCCACATCCAGATCGGCCACGACAGCTTCCCCTACCTCCCGCCCGGCGAGACCAGCGGGCGCTCCTACATGGCCGTGGGCGAGCGGGTCACCTGCCGGGTGACCTACTCCCCGGGGCAGGGCGTCACCGGCTCCTACACCTTCGACTACACCGGCGGCGGCGGCAGCACCGGCGGGCTGGGCTGCAACGACAGCGGGCAGCTCACCTGCGAGCCCATCTCCTCCTACGGCGCCGACGACACCGTCACCGTGTACGACGTCAACCTCCGGGGGGTGCGGGTGGAATGAAGGGCCTCGCTACAATCCTCCTGGCGCTGATGACGACCGCGGCCACGGCGGCCGACGTGTACCGCCCGCCCACGGGCGAGCCGGAGGTCTCCGCCCGGTCCGGGTCCCGTTTCCGCATCGCCCTCCGTGTAAACTCGGCGCTCGCCGTCGGCGACTGGAAGGCCCACCCCATCGAGGGCGACCGCACCATGTTCGGCCCGCTCCTCGGCGTGGAGCTGGAGGCGGGCTGGGACCTGGGGCGCGTCTTCATCGGCGTCTCCGGCCGGATGAGCGCCTACGACACCGGCGGCGTCGTGGGGCTGGGCTACGGGGCCGGTGAAATCGAGGCGGCGCACGCCCTGAGCCTGTCCGCCCTGGCCGAGCTCGGCTTGTACCTCGGCGACGGCCGGGTGAGGCCCTGGGCCGGCCTGGGCGTCGGCGTGGAGTGGATGACCGCCGACGAACAGATTGCGGGCGTCGTGTACGATTTCGACAATGTGTTCCTCCCCGCGCTCACCTTCAGCCCCGCCCTCGGGCTCGATTTCGCCCTCTCGGACGACGTCTGCATCCCGCTCCGGGTGAGCTACGACTTCAGCCTGAACCAGGTCCAGGGCTACGGCGACTACTCCGGCCACGGGCAGGACCTGGTCGTCGCGGTCGGCATCGGCCTGGGCCTCTGACCGTGCGCCCCTCCCTCCGGCTTTTACTCCTCATCCTCGCCGTCCTCCCCCTGGGCATCCGCTGCGAGGGCGACGCCGCCGGGACGACCGACGGCTCGGTGGCCCTCTACAACGACACCATGTACTACCTCCACCTCTCCATCGGCGGGGCGGACTTCCCCTGGACCCCGCCCGGCGACTCCACCCCCCGCGTGGGGATTGACATCGGCCAGACGCTGCACTGCACCGCGGCCTACTCCCCGGGGCAGGGGCGGACGGGTTCGACGGAGTTCGACTTCACCGCCTCGGCCGCCGACCCCGAGCCCGGCGCGGCCGTCTCCTGCGACGCCGGAATAGGCACCGCGTGCGACCCCCTGGTCACCAACGGAAACGCCCCCCATTACCGGCTTTCCATCACCGCGGAGATGCTGGGGGATGCGTAAGGCCGCCCTACTCCTGCTCGTTCTCGTCTTGAGCGCGGCTGCCGAGGACGCCGAGCTGCGCCTGTCGCTCTGCGCCGACACCATGCTGGCCGTGGGGGACTGGGCCTCCGTGCCCGACGAGCCGGGCCGCACCATGTTCGGGCCCGCCCTGGGCGGCGAGCTGGAAATCACCCTGAGCCTGGGGCACTCGCTCTGGGGGCTCACGGCGAAGTACGGGACCTACGACACGTCGGGCTACGTCGGCACGGGGGTGGAACCGAACCGGGTCGAGGCGGCGGAGGCCCACTCGTTTTCGGTCCTGGGGTTCGCCGGGGTCCGGATGGACGAGGGGGGGACCGTGTGCTTCTGGTGTGGACTCGGCCTGGGGGTGGAGTGGCTGCGGGCCGCCGAAACGGTGGGCGGCCGGGATTACGACTACGGGCGGGTCTTCCAGCCGTGCCCCTGCGCCAGCCTCGTCCTGGGCGCCGACGTGTTCCTCGCCGAGGACCTCTTCCTGCCGGTCAAGGCGAGCTACGACGTGAGCTTCGGCCAGGTTCTGGGCTACGGCGGTTATTCGGGCGAGGGGACGGACCTGGTGCTGTCCGTGGGCCTGGGCGTCGTTTTCTGAAGATTAGGGTAAGAGTTGCTGATGCTCGATGTAGGGCGGCCCCTCCGCGGGCCGCCGCGTTTTGAATAGCGGCTGAACGGGCGGGTGTGGACACCCGCCCCTACGACCTTATCACGTAGGGCGGCAACTCCGTGTGCCGCCCGGATTCACGATGACGAAAAGTAGGGCGGGGTACAGAGCCCCCGCCCTACGGTTACGGTCGACGATAATTAATGTAGGGGCGACCGGCAGGACGAGTCCTCCACGGTCGCCCGTTTGATTGCACCTCGTAGGGGCCGACATGCGGTCGGCCCGCGGGCGGGGACAGAGGACTCGTCCTACGCCCCGCCCCTACGACCTTATCACGTAGGGCGGCAACTCCGTGTGCCGCCCGGATTC
>CAZNZF010000119.1:0-5155 GCA_964577465.1 uncultured bacterium
CAGGGAGAGGGGACCGCTGCACCCCCCTCTCTACACGTCGGCGCGCTTCCCCCCACAGGGGGGAGGGGATAGCTGCAACCCTCACCCCGAAACTCACCCCAACCCGCGGGGGCTATTTTTCCCGTCCCTCGGGGCGATTTTCCGGCGGTTTATCCTTGACTTTTACCATCGCATAATCTAGCATACCAGTCGGGATATTTGCTGTAGGAACACCCTTGGAACGGCTCCTTCTTTTGGTATAATCACCCGCCGAAAAACGGCGAAAGGCACGCCCATGAAGGTCCTGCGCATGGATAAACGGCACCTGGCCGCCCTGTTGGAGATGCTCGGGGGGTGGGGCGAGGTGCACGTCCCGGTGAAGCACGGGGTGAATTCCCACCGCTGGGAGCCGTACACCAAGCTCGAAAAGGTCGCCTACGACGCCCTGCGCACCGTCATCCCGGCGAAGAAGTACTTCTACAAGCCCCGGGAGACCATGTTCCGCTTCGACACGCGGGAGGGCTACAAGCCGGAAACCACCGGCCTCACCGAGCGCCTGGTCCTGTTCGGCATCCACGCCTGCGGGCTGCACGCCCTGGAGACCCTGGACAACATCTTCGCCGGCCGCTACGCGGACAACTACTACTTCACCCGGCGCGAGAACATCCTCATCGTCGCCACGAGCTGCATCCCCGACGAGCACTGCTTCTGCAAGTCCATGGGCACCGACTCCATCGACGAGGGCTTCGACCTCTTCCTGACCGACCTGGACGACGCCTTCCTGGTCGGGGTGGGCACCTCGCGGGGCGACGACGTGGTTTCCGGGCGCCCCGAGCTCTTCACCGAGGTGGACGAGGAATTCACCCAGCGCTACCTGGAGTTCCGCCGGCGGCGGGAGCGGGCCTTCTGCCTGACGCTGGAAATCAGCGACCTGCCCACGATTCTGGACCTGGAATACGAGAGCCCCATCTGGGACAAGCTGGCCGAGCGCTGCTACTCCTGCGGCGCCTGCTCCATGGTCTGCCCGACCTGCTACTGCTACGACGTCCACGACACGCTGGAGCTTTCCGGCGACGGCAAGCGCTGGCGCGAATGGGACTGCTGCCTCTTCCGGGAGCACGCGCTGGTGGCCGGCGGCCACAACTTCCGCGAGGAGCGCGGCCAGAGGCTCAAGCACCGCTACCTGCACAAGCAGCAGGCCTTCCTGGGCGATTTCGGCCGCGTGGCCTGCGTCGGCTGCGGGCGCTGCATCGTCAGTTGCCCGGCGAAAATCGACTACGTCGAATGCCTGAAGATGCTCAGGGGGGACGAGGCCCATGCTTAGAGACCAACGGCTCTCCTACAGGCTGGCGAAGAACCCGTACCAGCCGCACCTGGCCCGGATCGTGGCCGTCAAGCCCCAGGACCGCGACCACAAGCTGTTCCAGATCCGCTTCGAGGACCGCTCCATCGCGGAGGGCTTCCGCTCGCGCCCGGGCCAGTTCGTCGAGCTCTCGGTCATCGGGACCGGCGAATGCCCCATCTCCATCTCCAGCTCGCCGACGCGCACGGGCATCGTGGAGCTCTGCGTCCGGCGGACGGGCCGGGTGACCGCCGCCCTCTTCCGGCAGCCCACCAACTCCCTCATCGGCCTGCGCGGCCCCTACGGCAACGGCTACCCCGTGGAGAAGATGGAGGGGGGCGACCTGCTCTTGGTGGCCGGCGGCCTGGGGATGGCCCCGCTGCGGAGCCTTCTGTGGTACGCCCTGGACAACCGCTCCGACTTCCGCCGCGTGATTTTGTTCTACGGCTGCCGCGAGCCCAAGGAGGTCCTCTTCCGCGACGAGATGGCCGGATTAGTCTCCCGGGCCGACCTCGAGTGCCACCTCACCGTGGACACCGACCCCAACAAGACCTGGCCCTACAACGTCGGCGTCGTGACCACGCTCTTCGACCAGGTGGAGGGGCTCGACCCGGAGACTACCTACGCCGCCATCTGCGGCCCGCCGGTGGTCTACAAGTTCGTCGTCGAGAAGCTCCTGGAGCTCAACTTCTCCAAGGGCCGGATCCTGATGAGCCTGGAGCGGATGATGAAGTGCGGGGTGGGCAAGTGCCTCCACTGCAGCATCGGGCACAAGTACACCTGCCTCGATGGGCCGATTTTCACCTATTGGGACGCCATCAACCTGCGCGAGAGCATCTAAAACGGACGGTGCTCAAATCCGAGACGAGCCCGCCCTCTTACACGCTGCGGCCGCGCCGCATGGGACGCCATCAACCTGCGCGAGAGCATCTAAAACGGACGGTGCTCAAATCCGAGACGAGCCCGCCCTCTTACACGCTGCGGCCGCGCCGCATGGGACGCCATCAACCTGCGCGAGAGCATCTGATTCCCCCCTCTCCCCTTTGGGGGGAAGCGCGCTTACGGGTCAGGGAGAGGGGTGCATGTCCCCTCCCCTCTGGGGGGAAGCGTTTACGAGCCAGGGAGAGGGGTGCATGTCCCCTCCCCTCTGGGGGGCGTCGCGCCGACGGGATAGGGAGGGGGGTTCCTAACCTACCCCCCAGCGCCTTTTAAGGGATTCTTCGCCGCCGAACTCTAACGGGACGGAAACCAGACCGATGGACAAGCCGAAAATCGCCGTCTACGGACTCACCTGCTGCGCCGGCTGCCAGCTCAACATCCTCAACTGCGAGGACGAGCTCCTGGAGCTGGCCGCGGCGGTGGACTTGAAGAGCTTCATCATGGCCCAGACCGGCAACTCCGACTGCGAGGTGGACATCGCCTTCGTCGAGGGCGCGGTGGCCAGCGAGCGCAACCTGAAGCAAATCAAGGACATCCGCGAGCGCGCCGGGCTCCTGGTCGCCCTCGGCACCGGCGCCTGCTGGGGCTGCGTCCAGGCCATGATAAACGACGTGCCCCGGAAAGAAGTGCTCACCGAGGTTTACGGCGACACGGTCCTGGAAAACCCCTTCTTCGAGTGCTTCGAGCCGAAGCCCCTGCGCGACTTCGTCAAGGTGGACTACGAAATCGTGGGCTGCCCCATCGAGCGGAGCCAGTTCCTCCAGGCGGTGGCCTCGTTCCTGCACCGGGACAAGCCGCTCTTACCCACCTACTCCGTGTGCACCGACTGCAAGTTCCGGGAGAACGAGTGCCTGTTGATCGAGCGGGGGGAGATGTGCCTGGGCCCGGTCACGAAGGCCGGCTGCGGGGCGCGCTGCCCCTCCAACAACCTCCCGTGCGAGGGCTGCCGGGGTCCGGTCTTCGAGGCCAACTTCGCCTCCGAGGTGGACGTGCTGTTGGACAAGGGCTACACGATTGAACAAATCCGCCAGGCCATGAGCCACTTCGGCGGCCCGCCCTCCGACGAGGCGCTCAAGGCCACCAAATTCAAGGGCACCGAGCTGCCGTAAGGGGACCAAAGCATGAGCCGGACCATAACCGTCGAGCACCTGTGCCGCGTCGAGGGACACGGCGGCGTCACCGTGGAGCTGGAGGACGGCGCCGTCAAGGCCGTGCACATGGACATCTACGAGGGGATGCGCTTCTTCGAGAGCTTCTTGAAGCGCGTGCCCTGGGCTCAGATTCCCGAGGTGGCCTGCCGCATCTGCGCCATCTGCTCCGGGGTGCACAACGTGGTGGCCTCGCAGGCCATCGAGGACGCCTTCGGGGTGCGGGTCACCGAGCAGGTCCGCCTCCTGCGGCGGCTCTTCGTCCACGGCGGCAACATCGAGTCCCACGCCCTGCACATCTTCATGCTGGCCCTGCCGGACCTCACGCGGCCGCGCTACAACTCCGTGCTCGAGCTGGCCGCCGACCTGCCCGACGTGGCGCGCATCGCCCTGGACATCAAGAAGTGCGCCAACGAAATCCAGGACCTCATCGGCGGGCGCGAGATCCACCCCTGCAACACCAAGCTCGGCGGCTTCGGCCGCATCCCCGGCCGGGACGTCTTCAAGTACCTGCGCGACCGGCTCGAGGCCACCCTGGAGAACGCCCGGGCCCTCGTGCCGGTGATCGGCGGCCTGGAGCTCCCCGGCTACATCAACGCCCCCGGCACCTACATCGGGTTAAGGCCCTACGGCGACACCTACGGCTACATGGGGGACCACATCGTCGTCAGCGACGGCCTGGTCACCGACGTCCACGAGTACAAGGCCGTGACCAACGAGTACGTCATGCCGTACAGCCACGCGAAGTTCTCCGCGTACGACGGGAAGCCGTACGTCGTGGGGGCGCTGGCCCGGGTCAACCTCTTCGGCGGGCTGCTGCACACCGGGGCGAAGACGGTAGCCAAGCGCCTGGGGTTCACCACGCCCTCGCACAACATCTTCCACAACACCACGGCCCAGTTCATCGAGCTGGTGGATTCCGCCGAGGACTCCATCCTGACCATCAACGCCATCCTGGAAAATTACGCGCCGTCGGAGCCGACGCCGGAAATCAGGCCCCGGGCGGGCTGGGGCGCGGCGGGCATCGAGGCCCCCCGCGGAACCCTCTACCACTCCTACGCCTTCGACGCCGACGGGCGCTGCACCGACGCGGACATCATCACCCCCACCTGCCAGAACCTGAACGCCATGGAGCGCGACATCCGGGTAATGGTCGAGGCCAATCCGGGCTTCTCCGACGAGGAGATTCACTTCCACGCGGAGATAATCGTCCGGGCGTACGACCCCTGCATCTCGTGCTCGGTGCACCTGTTGAACCTCTCCGCCTGACGGGGGTGTGTGCAGCTACCCCCTCTCCCTACCAGGGAGAGGGTGGGGGTGAGGGTAAAACGCGGCGGGGATTAAAATCCCCGCCCTACATTTCCACCGCGAAGCGGTGTAGGGCGGCTCTTCTACGAGCCGCCATAATCCCAATTCGCGGCGGGACGTGGAAGTCCCGCCCTACATTTACCGAACGCCGACCGACCGACGGGCCGCCGGGTGTGGACATCCGCCCCCCCGGGTACTAGAATACAAAAACTACGAACTTCAAGCCCTGTCAACCGGGGGAGAGCGCCATGAAAATGCTGTCTTTGGTGATTGCCTGCGCGACCGTCTTCATCCTCCTGGCCTGCTTCGACGAGGCCGAAGGCCAAGGCCCCGGCTTCTCGCCGCCGGAGGGGAGCTACGACGACGGCTACAATCAGGGGTTCAAGGAAGGGTACCAGATGGGGTACTCGGACGGCTTCACGGCGGGCGGCGGCTCGTC
>CAZNZF010000119.1:5255-6519 GCA_964577465.1 uncultured bacterium
CGGGCGGCGGCTCGTCCGGCGGAGGCGAATCTTCCGGCGGCGGCGAAGAGGTGGACTTCGAGGAGGAAGAAACCGATACCGTACTCGGCCCCGCGCCGGACAAGATCGTCCAGCAGTTCATCGACGGCTTCAAGGCCGAGAACGAGTCCCAGTGCAAGGCCCTCTTCGCCAAGGACTCGCCGCACCTGGCCAACTGGGACTCGGACTGGGACCAGATGCAGAGCGCGAGCTGGAGCAACTGGAAGGTCCCCAAGCTCCACGAGAACGAGGGCGGCAAGGCGCGCGTCACCGTCAAGTGCAGCATGAAGTCCTTCTTCGGCTCCTCGGACGTGCGCGTGTTCATCGACCTGGTCACCCGGGACAACTACTGGAAGATTTACGAAATCACCTATTCGAGCTACTAGTCCGATTCTTCGCGTAAAAAAACGGGGCCCCGCGGCCCCGCTTTTTTTATATGAAAGGTCACCCGGCGAGCTCGGTGAAAATCCCCTCCACTATTTTCGGCAACTCGCGGGCCAGCGCCGGGGAGAGCCCCTCGCCGAAGGTGAACGGCTCCGGCGCCTCCACGGCGTAGATGCGGATTTCCCCCGGCATGTCAAGTTCCAGCCGGCGCCCCAGCTCCAGCCCCTCGAAGACGCCGAAGCGGTGGCTGGTCTG
This sequence comes from uncultured bacterium, assembly GCA_964577465.1. Lineage (GTDB taxonomy): Bacteria > RBG-13-66-14 > RBG-13-66-14 > RBG-13-66-14 > RBG-13-66-14 > RBG-13-66-14. The sequence continues at coordinate 5,913 of CAZNZF010000119.1, forward strand.
GGGCAGCTCGCCCTCGATTTCACCCGGCGCCTCCAGGCGGAACCAGTCGCCGGGCTTCCCGCCGTCGGTTTGGACGGCGTCCACGATAATGGCGCGGTCGTAGCCGACCAACAGCTCCATGAGCTCGATTCCCGCCACGGAGGCCTCGCGGAGTTCCGCATGCGGGTCGGCGAGGCGGGCGTGGAGCGCACGGGCGACGAGGATTCCCACGGCGTCGTCGGTCATCAGGGGGTTGCCCAGGCCGAGGATGATGGTGCGTGGGGGCATGTTTCACCGGCGAAGGGTTGCGTCGCGGGAATTATAGCCGATTTCGCCGCCGGGCGCACCCGGCGGGCGGGTGTGGACACCCGCCCCTACGCCCATAATCTGTTGACGTAGGGCGGCAACTCCGTGTGCCGCCCGGTCGAACAATGACGAGAAAAGGGCGGGGTACAGAGCCCCCGCCCTACGAATGCCTCGTGAATCACGGGATAACCCCGTAGGGGCGATGAGTCCACGGTCGCCCGCGGGCGGACCTGAAGGTCCGCCCCTACGTCATCGCAATCTGCAAAACGGCGGGGATAGGTATCTGCGGCCGAAGGCATATCTGCGACCGAAGGTAATCCCC
>CAZNZF010000120.1:0-265 GCA_964577465.1 uncultured bacterium
AATACACTGAACCCCCCCCACGCCCTACCTCGAATACCCAGTACACCCCCCCCCGCCCGACCTATAATACCCCGAACACCCCCCACGCCCGACCGCGAATACCCTGAACGCCCACCACGCCCGACCGCGAATACCCCGAACGCCCACCACGCCCGACCGCGAATACCCCGAACGCCCACCACGCCCGGCCGCGCATACCCGGCCCCCCCCCCCCCGCGCCCCGGCGGGGACCCCCCCCCCGCGCCCCCCGCACCGGCCCCCCCCC
>CAZNZF010000120.1:275-6472 GCA_964577465.1 uncultured bacterium
GCCTGCGATTACTCTGCACGCCCCACCTCGCACGCCCGCGAATACCCCGAACACCCCCCCCCGCCCGACCGCGAATACCCTGAACACCCCCCCTGCGCCCCTTCGGGAACCCCCCGAACGCGCCCCCCTTACAGGCCCAACCTCGCTCCCGCGTAAATATACCACCCGAGGGGGCGACGCGCAAGTGCTAGGCGCCGAAGGCCGTGGCGAGGAGGGCCACGGCGAGGGCGGTGTCCAGGATGTCCCGCCGGTGCACCCCCTCGTCCGGCCCGTGGATGTTCTGGGAGCGGACCGAATGGCCGCAGCAGGGGATTTTTGCCATGAAGCGCATGTCGGTGAAGAAGGCGCTCAGGCGGCGCGGGGGCTTCTCGCCATAGACGCGCTCCAGGGAATCGGCCAGGGCGCGCACGATTTCGGAGTCGTCGGGGCAGACGACGGCGGGGGCGAGCTGAAGCCGCCGGACCGCGAGGGTCAGCCCCTCGGTTTCGGGGAGGGCCTGGTGGGCGCGGGCCTCGATTTCGGCCTGGACCCGGGCCGGGTCCTCCCCGGGCAGCAGGCGGCGGTCCACGCTGAAGGAAACCCTCTCCGGGATGACGTTGACCTTGGCCGTGGCGCTGGAGATGAGGCCGCCGAGGGTCATCACGCCGCGGGCGTCCTCGGGCCGGGCGACGGGCAGGTCGCTCCTCGCGGCGCAGAGCTCGGGCTCGGCGTCCAGGAGGCCCCGGGCCACGGCCACGGCCCCGGCGAAGGCGTTGACCCCCTCGTAGGGGCGGCTGGCGTGTCCCGAACGGCCCCGGACCTCGACCTCCAGCCAGAGGACCCCCTTGTTGGCGATGGTGAGCGCCGGGCCGGAGTGCCCCTCGAAGAGGCCGGCGTCGGCCCTCAGGATGTCCTGCTCCGTGAGCCAGCCGAGGCCGCATTCCCCGCCCGATTCCTCGTCGGGGACGTAGCCGAGCTCGATGTCGCAGGACGGCTCGAGGCCGATTTTTACCAGGGCCGCCAGGGCGGCGAGGTGGGCGACGATGGTCCCCTTCATGTCCCCGGCGCCGCGGCCGCGCAGCCACTCGCCGTCGGGCGCGAGCACGAAGGGGTCCCGCGTCCAGCCCTCGCCGGGCGGGACCACGTCGTAGTGGCCGTTGAGGTGGAGGGTTTTTTCGCGGCCCAGCTCGAGGCGGCCCACGAGGTTGGGCCGGGGGAGGCCCTCCGATTCCGTGTACAGCCGACGCACCTCGGCCTCGGTGGGGAAGAGCACCCGCAGGGAGAGTCCGAGCTTTTCCATCTCGGCGCCCAATTCCCCGACCAGGCGGGGGTATTCCCGCCCCGGCGGGTTCACCGTGGGCACGGCCACCAGCCGGGCCAGGAGGTCCTCCGCCCAGTCCCGGAGGCCGACGAGGGCTTCCCGGAGCGCCTTTTCTTTTACTTGGTTCAGCATCGCCCGCCCCCGGTGCGGGTGCTACTTGGGGAGTTGGACCTCGACGGCGCCCGCGACGTCTTCGGCCCGGATTCTACCCACGGTGGCGAACCCCTCCTCGGTGACCACGCCCGAGCCTTCGGCCGTTTCGCCCGTGGGGATTTTCAGCGGTTCGAGGTCGAACTCCGCCTCGTTCGAGAGCTCCTTGCCGCCCGCGTCCAGGAGCTTCGCGGTGACGTGGACGTCGTAGAGGTTGCGCCCGCCGGTGTTCAGGGCGCGGAGGCGGATTTCGGGCACGGCGTCCTCCCCCACGACTTCGAGCGAAGTGACGGTGACCCGGCCGGGCAGGTCCAGGGTGTCGGGGTCTATGCCGTAGGCCTCGGCCGTGGCCCGGTCGGCCTCGAGGGCCGCCTGCCTGGACCACTCGTCCACGTTGCACAGGATGATCAGAATCGCGGCCAGGGCGATGCCCAGGGACACGATGGTCCAGATGAAACGCATGGGAAGCTCCCCTTCCACGGTGGGGGAAGTATAGCAAAAAACGGCCCGGATGGGCCGCGGCGTCCCCGTTCCGGGGCCCGGGTCAGTCTTCGTCCCTCTCGGAGTCCAGGTGGACCAGGACCTCGTCCACGCCCTCCAGTCGTTCGAGACAGCGCCGGACCTCGTCGGCCACGCGGTGGGCCTTGTTGAGGGGTAGGTCGCCGTCGAGCTCGACGTGGATGTCCAGGGCCACGCCCGTGGCGCGGCGGTGGAGGCGGAGGTCGTGGAAGCCGGCCAGGCCGGGGATGGAGCGGCAGGACTCCTCCACGGCGCGGCGGATTTCGGCGTTGCGCCGGCCGTCCAGGAACTCCGGCTCGGTCAGGGGCTCGACGTGGACGAAGATGCGGCCCAGGCGCGGCAGGTTCTTGTGCAGGCTGGCCTCGATGAACTCGGTGATGCGGTGCGCCTGGAACACGTCCATCTCCGGGTCCACGGCGACGACCAGGTCCACCGTGGTGAGGTTGCCCATGCGCCGGGCGCAGATGCGGCGGACGTCCCGGACCCCCTTCACCCCGGCGGTCAGCTCGCCCATGCGCTCCCGGAGCTCCCGCTCCACGCCGGCGTCGGTGAGCTCCCGGGCGGCGTCCAGGATGACCTTGAAGCCCACCAACCCGATCATCAGCGCCACGATGATGGAGCCCACGGGGTCGAGGAAGTTCCACTCGGGGAGGAGGATGGCGCCGACGATGGCGGCGAGGGCCACCAGGCTGGAGAGGGCGTCGGAGCGGTGGTGCCAGGCGTTGGCCTCGACGACCTTTGATCCCGTCCGGCGTGCCACGGCGCGCGTCCAGCGGAAGAGCGTCTCCTTCACCACGATGGACAGAAGGGCCGCCCCCGCGGCGAGCCAGGTGGGGACGGTGGGCTCGGGGTGCCGGAGCTTCTCCAGCCCCTCCAGGCCCAGAAAGACGGCGGCGCCGATGAGGATGAGCCCCAGGATGAAGGCCGCCAGGGTCTCGAAGCGGCCGTGGCCGTAGGGGTGCCCCTCGTCGGCGGGCCGGTCCGACAGCCGGATGCCCAACAGGACGACGGCGTCGGAGACGAGGTCGGAGAAGGAGTGGACGGCGTCGGAGACCATGGCCGCCGAGCGGCCGAGGATGCCCGCGGCGAGCTTGGCCCCGGTCAGGAACAGGTTGACCCCGGCCCCGACCCAGGTGACGCGCCTCTTGTCCGTGCTCTCGGCGGCGGCGTCCATTCCCTAAAAGCCCGGAGGCGGACCCCAGAGGCCCAGCATGTAGTCCAGGGTCCCGGTGGTCCAGACCAGGTTCATGATGTGGAACCAGAGCACGGTCCCGGATATTCCCAGCCCGACGAGGCCGGGCAGGAACCCGCGGAACCAGCCCGCCCGGAAGTTGAAGACCGCCACCAGCCCCACCAGGAGCCCGGCGACGGCCACGGGCCAGGAGAGGACCAGGACGAAGGGTATCAGATACAGGAAGAAGGCGGCCACGCCGAGGCCCAGGCTCAAGAACCCGAAGACCAGGCCCGAGGCGTCCAGGCTGATGTTCACCTTCTCGCCGAATTTCCAACATTTCCCGCCCGCGCGCCCGTCGTCCGTTCCCGCCTCCTCCGCCCGGTTTTCCCGCCCGGCGTCCCGGCCGTCGGTGTGCCTGCGGCCCTCGTCCATCCCCCGGTGCATCTCGCGGAGGCCGGTGCGCATCCCCCGCATCCCCGCGTCGAGGCCCCGGCGCATGGCCTTCACGCCCGCCCCGACGGCCCGGCCGATGTCGGCCGCGGAGTCGTTTTCCCTGTCTTCCATGACGAACCTCGCGTTTATATTCCGGCCGGGGCCGACCGTGACCGGTTCCCCCGCCGGGAGATTTCGCCGATTATTTTAGCTCAATTCATTAAATATTTCAAGCGGTAGGTTAATTATTATTAGTACACATTCAATTATCTGAACCAGCGCCTCGAAAAAACTTACCACCCTCCGCCACCCGCCCGCGCCGCGCACGGATGCCCGCCATCGCCCCCCTTTAACCCCCGTCCTCCGCCGCCGTCCGACCGCGTACAGATACCCGTCGTCACCGGCAAAGGGGCTGCGCCCCGTTTGTCACTGCCTTTGTTCTAACCCTCATCCTCCACGGTCTTCACCGCGTACACGTACCCGTCATCACTGGCAAAATAAACCATCCCCCCGCCGCAGGCCGGGTCGGACAGGATGTGCCGCTTGGCCGCGTAGGCCCAGACCACCTTCCCCGTGCCGGCGTCCAGGCAGTAGAGGCTGCCGTTGGCGCTGCCGATGTAGAGCACGGCCTCGGCCGCCTCGGGCTCTTCCGGCCAGTCGCCGGACTCGAGCCAGCGCGCCGGCTGCGAGACCCAGAACCCCCGACCGTCGGTCAGCTTCCCCGCCACCACGCCCCCGGCCTCCACCGTGTTCGTCGTCTTGTGCCGCCAGCGCTCCATCCCCGTCACCGCGTCCACGCAGTACACGATGTGGTTCAGGCTGCCGAAGTACACCCGCCCGGCGAACACCACAATCCGCGACCGGATGCAGTTCCAGTAGTCGGGGTCGCGGTAGCGCCACAGAACCTTCCCCGTCGCTACGTCCAGGCACCGCAGCCAGGTGTCGTCGGAGCCGAAGTAGACCTTCCCCTCCCACACGTACGGCGAGCTGTACACCTCCCCCTGGGTCTCGAACTTCCACAGCGCCGCGCCGGTGGCGGCGTCCAGGCAGTAGAGCCACCCGTCCAGCGACCCGACGAACACCCGCCCCCCGGCCACGCAGGGCGTACCGAAAACCCACCCCCCCGTCTCGAAGCCCCAGACCTTTTCGCCCGTCGCGGCGTCCAGGCAGTACACGTCATGGTCGTAGGAGCCGAAGTACACCCGCCCGTCGGCGGCCGTCACCCCGCCGCCCACGTAGTGCCCGGTGCCGAAGCGCCACAGCCTTTTCCCCGTCCGCGCGTCGAAGCACCACAGGGCGTTGTCGCAGCTCCCCACGTACACGCGGCCGTCGGCCGCCAGGACCTCGCCGATGACCGGCCCGCCCGTGTCGTGCTTCCACAGCCCGTGGCCCGTTTCCGCGTCCACGCAGTACACGTAGCCGTCCTCGGACCCGAAGTAGACCCGGCCCTCGTAGTAGAACGGCGAGCTGGTCAGCGAGTCGCCCTCCTGGAACTTCCACACCAGCTCCGCCCGCCCCGTGGGCACCTCGGGAAGCCCGCCGATGCCCCGGACGAAGACGCCGAAGAGCTCCGCCATGGCGAAGGCGATGACCGCCACCCCGACCAGGACGCCGACGCCGATGAGGACGTAGCGTCCCGGCTGGCGGATGCGCTTCTTTTTGGCGAACTCCTCGGTGCTCAGGGCCGCCAGCTCACCCTCGCTCTCGAGGTGGCTCTTGAACGGCTCGACGTCTTTCAACGGCCGCCAGTCGAAGGCGGTCATGTCGTAGACCTCGTCGGTGGGGGCCAGCTCTCGCAGGTCGAGCATTTTCAGAATCTTGCGCGCGGTGCGGGCCGGTTCCGGCGCCCCGTCCACCCGCACGATGTACCGCTTCTGTTCCATGGATCCGCCTTCAGTCCCCTCCCCCCTTTGGGGGGAGGCTCGCTTACGGGTTAGGGTGAGGGGTGCATGTCCCCTCCCCCCTCTGGGGGGAAGCTCGCCTACGGGTTAGGGAGGGGGGTTCCTCCTGTCCCCTCCCCCCTCTGGGGGGAGGGATAGGGTGAGGGGCTTTCGGGAAGATATTCGGCTATCTTCAGCAGCACCCCTTCTAGATTACTATATACATCCGTATTCCAAAATCGGATTACGCGGAGATTAATCTTTTCCAGTAGTTCCGTTCTTTGCTGGTCGTGAATAATACGTTTTTCATCCGCATGTTCACTACCGTCTAGTTCCACGACCAAGCCGGCCTCCGGGCAATAAAAGTCGAGGATGTAACCTTTCAGCGGATGCTGGCGGCGGAACTTGGCGCCGAACAACTGGCGATTTCGTAGACACCTCCAAAGTTTTGATTCTGCATCCGTCTGTGATTCGCGTAACTCGCGGCAGCGTTCTAAAAGCTGCGGGGGTAATTTGCGCGTCATTTTTTTACCCCTCACCCCAGCCCTCCCCCCAAAGGGGGGAGGGGGTAGGCACCCCCCTTCCCGACCCTCCCCCCAGAGGGGGGAGGGGGTAGCTGCAACCCTCACCCCGGCCCGGCTGTACGCTCCCACCGGAGGGGGGAGGGGGCATTACTCCGACCCCGCTCCCCAGTCGGGGTCGTTGCCCGGGCAGACCTCCCGCACGTCCCCGGTCGCCGGGT
>CAZNZF010000121.1:0-6283 GCA_964577465.1 uncultured bacterium
TTATGGACGCTGACGGGCGCAACCAGACGCAGTTGACCACAAATGGTAATAACTATGCCCCTGCCTGGAGTCCGGACGGCCGCCGCATCGCCTTCCACTCCGACCGCGACGGGGACCGGGAAATCTTCGTGATGGACGCCGACGGGAGCGACCAGACACAATTGACGAACAACACAAGCAATGATTACTCGCCTGCCTGGAGTCCGGACGGTAGCCGCATCGCCTTTTCAAATTGGGAGGAAATTTTCGTGATGGATGCCGATGGAAGAAACCAGACCCAGTTGACCAGCAATCCTGGCCGTGACGAGTCTCCAGCCTGGAGTCCCGACGGCCGCCGCATAGCCTTCTCATCCTACCGCGACGGGGAATTGGAAATCATTGTGATGAACGCTGACGGGCGCAACCAGACACAGTTGACGACGGAAGGTGGCAAATATCCCGCCTGGTGCCCGGTGGAGTAGCAGCCCTCACCACCCCTTTCCCCAAAGGGGGGAGGGGACGAGGGTCATCTGCTGGTCCAAGTGGTCGTCCGAGCCCTTTTATCGAGGAGACTCAGGTGCGCTTCTTCATTTCCTTCGACATGGAAGGTGTATCGGGGCTGGTGAACTGGGCCGGTTTCGACCCCCCGTCGGGGCCGGACCACGCCTTCGCCGTCCGGCAGGCCACGGCCGAGGTCCTGGCCGTCATCGAGGGGCTCCGGGAAGGCGCCCGGGAAGCGGGTGAGCCGGTGGAGGGGATCACGGTGGCCGACGCCCACGCCCGGGGGCTCAACCTCCCGCCCGACGGACTGCCCCGGGACGTGACCCTCATCCGCGGTTTCCCCCGCCCCAACTACATGGTGGAGGGCCTCGGCCCCGAGCACGCCCTGGCCTGCTTCATCGGCTACCACAGCCGCGTGGGCTCTTCCGACGCCCTGATGGACCACTCCTACTCCGGCGGGGCGATCTACGAGGTCCGGCTGGACGGGAAGGTCGTGGGCGAGACCGAGCTCAACGCCGCCTACGCCGCCCACTACGGCGTTCCTCTGGGGCTGGTGTCCGGCGACGCAGCCCTGGAGGTCCAGGTGTCCGAGAGCTTCGGGCCGGCGGTGGTCTTCGTCCGGACGAAAACGGGCATCGGCCGTTTCGCCGCCGCCTGCGAGCACCCCGAAAATATTCTGGAGCGGCTGCGCGAGGGCGCCCGGCGGGCGGTCATCTCGCGGGAGGAGCTGCCGCTCTACCGCGCCGCCGAGCCCTGCACCCTGGAGGTGGACCTCACCGAGACCCAGATGGCGGACCTCGCGGAGCTCTACCCCGGCTTCGAGCGGACCGGCGGGCGGCGCATCCGCGTCACCGCGCCCGAGATGCCCGTCCTCTACCGGGCCTACATGGGGCTGCTCCTGGTCGCCGGGACCGCCAAGAAGCTCCGGGAAGGGTAACGTGCGCGTTCGCAACTTCGCCCCGGTGGTCCTTCTCTTTTTCCTCGCCTGTGGCGACGGGGGTGACGGGGGGCAGGCCGTCCCCGACGCGCTCACACGCCCCGAGCCAGGTCCCGCCCAGATGGGTGCGTGGCGCTGCGCCGGACGCGACTGGACCCACTCGGGCGTCTTCCCCGGCGACGCCGCGTCGCCGCCCGTCGAGTGCTGGCGGTTGGAGACCGGCGGGACGACCTTCGCCTGGCCCGTCGCCGCGCCCGGAATCGCCGTCGCCGTCGACGAGGCGGGGCACGTGGTCGCCGTCGACCCCGCCACGGGGGAGGAGCGCTGGCGCGTGGACCTGGGCGAGCCGGTCCGCGGGGCGCCCGCGCTCACCGACGGCTCGGTCTACCTCTCCCTGGGCCGGGGGGCGGTGGTCTCCCTGGACCGCGTCACCGGGACGGTCCGGTGGCGCGTCGAGCTGGCCGGATCGTGCGACGTCGGCCCGACGCCCTACGGCAACTTCCTCTACGTGCCCGACGAGAGCGGGGCCCTCTTCGCCCTGGACGGCCTCACCGGCGGCGTTGTCTGGGTTTACGCCGCAACCTCCCCCATCCTCGCCCACCCGGCGGTGGACGAACGCTGCGTGTATTTCGCCTCCCAGGACGGCGTGGTGAGCGCCCTGGACCGGCGCACCGGCGAGGCGGTCTGGTCCGTCAGGGTAGAGGGGAGGGCCTACGGCGGTGTCACCCTGGCCGGAGGCGCGCTCTACATCGCCGCCCGTTCGGGACAGCTCGCCGCCCTGAATCCCGCCGACGGAGCCCTCGCGGCCCAGACCGCCCTGGGCCAGCCCCCGGTCGGCCTGCCCGTCGTGACCGGGGGGGCCGTCGTCCTGGCCCACGACGGGGCGAAGGTTGCGGCCCTGTCGGTCGGCGACCTGACCGAGCTCTGGCAGGTCGGCCTGGGGGACTACCCCGGCGGCGGCGCGGCGGTCTTCGGCGGGACCGTCGTCTGCCCCACCTGGTTCGGGACACTGCGCGGCTATAGCTTAAGCGACGGGTCCAAGCTGTGGGAGGTCAAGCTGGGCGGCATGTGCGACGCCCCGCCCGTCGGCGACGACCAGGGCCGGATGCTCGTACTCCGGCGCGACGGCGTGCTCATCTGCTATAAAGTTTCCGAGGTTACGGAATGAGCCCCGAAGAGCTGCTCGCGCGGGCCGCGGAGGCCCGAGGACAGGCCCGCGCCCCCTATTCCGGTTTCACGGTGGGGGCCGCGGTGCTCTCGGCCGACGGCCGGGTGTTCACCGGAGCCAACGTGGAGAATGCGGCCTACGGCGAATCCCTCTGCGCCGAGCGCAACGCCGCCGGGAGCGCCGTCTCCGCGGGAGCCCTGCCCATCACGGCCTGCGCCGTGGTCGCCGGACGCACAGGCTCACCGCCCCGGGGCGTCTGGCCCTGCGGCGCCTGCCGTCAGTTCCTATTCGAACTGGGAGGCGGCGACATCTTGGTCTATACTTTGGCCGACGACGGGACGGTGGCGTCGGCCCGGTTGGCCGATCTCCTGCCGCTTCCCTTCGGGCGGGAGCAACTGCAATAAGAAGGAACCCCACCGACCCCCATGGCGTATCAAGGAATGAACGAGGACCCCGACCGGGGTGAGTCGAGGCGGGGGAACGAATCCGCCGCGGAGGGGGACGACGTGGAACGTGCGCTGACGGTGAGCTCCAGCGAACGCGAGGCCTACGAGGCCTTCGTGGAGGAGCACGCCCAGGAGGTCTACAACATCGCCATGGTCCTCACCGGGGACCACTACCGCGCCGACGAGCTGGCTCAGGAGGCATTCCTGAAGCTCTACCGCTCCCTCCGGCATTTCGACCCCGACCGCTCGCTCCGGAACTGGCTCTACACGGTGCTCAAGAACCTCTACATCGATTCCTGGCGCCGCGAGAACCGCATGAAAACCAGCAGCATCGACGAGCCCGTCTCACTGGGCGGAGGCTCCTCGGTCCCCTTCCAGCTCGAGAGCCCCGACCCGGACCCCGAGCGGGCCGTCGGCTCAAACGAGGTGGCGGTCATCGTGCGCGACGCCGTCAGCCGCCTGCCCAAGAAGTACTCCATGGCCGTCGCCCTGTGCGACCTGGAGGGGCTCACCTACGAGGAAATCTCCGAGGTGATGGAGTGCTCCATCGGGACCGTCCGCTCGCGCATACACCGCGGACGCAAGCTCCTCCGCGAGCGCCTGGCCCACGTGGCGCCCCAACTCCTGGGCTACACCCCTGCCTGAAGGGGCGGGTCGGTGGGGATAGAGGTCCTGGAGGTCGTGCCTGGGCTACACCCCTGCCTGAAGGGGCGGGTGGGAGGAGGGAGTGAAAGGCCGGGCCGCGTCAAAAATAGAACGCAGTCTCCGTACTGAATACTGGTCGTTGCAGCGTGAACGAATCACCCGCCATTGAGGAATGAAGAATGCTGTTGGATTTGGAATTCTCATGGATTTTAAGGAACGAAAAACGGACACGGACCGTAATCTTCACCGATGACACCGAAGAAACGGCTTTAAACATGGAGCCTGCGAACACTTCTAACGTGTGCGGGTATCCGCCTTCACCGACAACACCGGACAACGAACTACTATGAGATGCTGGCGCGCCAAAGGTCTGTTTTCAGCCTACCTGGACGACGAACTGCGGGGGCGCGAGCTCGACGCCTTCTCCGCGCACCTGGACGGGTGCCCGGGCTGTCGGCGCGCGCTCGCCGAGCTGCGGGCGCTCAAGGAGGTCGTCGGCTCGGTCAGCTACCGGCTCCCCGACGGTTTCCACCAGGCCGTCCATTCCCACTCGCGCCTCGCGGACCTGGTGACCGAGCGTTTCCGGTCGCGCAGCGAGGCCCGGTCGGTCCGGCTCAACATCCGGCTGGTCCTGGTGGCCGCCTCCGTGGTCATCATCGCGGTCGGGGTGGGGCTCCTCGGCTTCAACAACCCGGCGGGGACCGCGTCGCCGACGGTCTTCGACCTGCCGCGCCTCACCGACCGCGTGACCGATTCGGCCCCGGCGCCCGCCGCCGAGACCGAAGGTGAGCCGGACAAGGTGGCCGAAGCGGTGGCGGAGACGGTGCGCAAGGAGAGCGGTCCTGAGGGATATCTGAGTGAGCATATGGCCGCGACCGAAGTGTCACGCAGTTCCACCGAGGAGCTCTCCCGCCACGTTCTGGCCGACGAGGCGCTCAGCCGCGCCGCCGACATCCCCGTAGAGATTTCGACTGGCGCCCGCTTCTCCCTCGTCAGCGCCGGCTCCCCCATCCCGGACGCCGCTGCCGGCCTGCCGGACCTGCCCGCGGGTGACGCCGCGGATGCGGATGCCGAGGTCCCGGCCGCGGAGACGACCGGGGAGTAGGACGAACAATTGCCATAACAGACGCCGGGTTACGCCCCGGCGTTTTTAGGCGGCCCGCATCCCGCGCTTTTTTCTTAAAAATCCAGAACTAACCCACCCCGCCCTGCGTAATAGTTAGCGAATCATGTCACGCAAGCTCACGATTCTGGTTCTTCTTTTCTGCGCCGCGGCCCTGGCCGAATCGGCGCTGGACGTGCTCACCCAGGCGCTCGTGGCCGAGCCGGCCGTGGAGAATTACGTCGGCGAAAAGACGATAATCCTCTACAACGGCGCCCAGGCCGAGGCGATGGAGGTGCGCGTGAGCTTCGAGGCCGGCGGCGCCACGCGCACCGATTACCTCTCACCGCCCGCCATGCGCGAACGGGTCGTCATAGACGATGGCGAGGACCTCTACTCCTACGACCCGCGCCTCGAGCTCACCGTCCACGCCGACTCCCCGCAGATGCTGGACGACCGCCTGAGCGACACCGAGCGCCGGGACCTCATCGCCGACAACTACATCCTCGAGCTCGAGCCGAACCACACGGTGGCGGGCCGCGACGCTTTCAGGATCGAGATAACCTCGCGCCACAACGCCACGCCCCACCGGATCCTCTGGATAGACTCCAAGAACTACCTCGTGCTGCAGAGCCGGGAGGAGTGCAACGATTCGGCCGCCAACACCGGTTTCTCCTGGATCGAGTTCAACGTGCAGTTCTCCCCCGATTATTTCTCCGAGGGCCAGTTCACGGGCACGGTGGTCGAGGAGATCGAGCCGGTCAGCAAGTCCGAGCGGAACCAGCTCCCCGAGGAGCTGGGTTTCGTGCCCGTCGTTCCCGCGAACCTCCCCGGCGGTTTCGTCCTGGTCGAGACCAAGCTGGGTTACCGGGCCAACGGCCAGTACGCCGCCCACCTGTCCTACACCGACGGCCTCGAGGGGCTCTCGGTTTTCGAGGAGGCGCAGCAGGGAAGCCTCAAGGGGCAGGAAATCGCCCTGGGCGAAACGAAGGCGCGCCTGTCCAAGAGCGCCAACTACTCGGTGCTCCAGTGGCGGGCCGGGGACATCACCTTCACCCTGGTGGGCCAGCTCACCAACTACGGCCTGTACCAGGTCGCCGCCTTCTTCGTGACCGGGAAGTGAGGTCGGCCGCCGGGGTGCCGTGAGGGGTGTTATTTATTTAATACGAAGTAGGGCGGGTTAGGAGACCCGCGCTTAAATTACAACAATCGAGGGTCGGTGGCGTGAAGGCGGTCGGGATAGGAATCCCCGCCCTACGACAATTGAACGATGTAGGGCGGCCCCTCTGCGGGCCGCCTGTCTCCTCGTAGGGGCCGACCGACGGCGCGCCGTTCAGGTCGGCCCGCGGGCGACCGCAGAGGGTCGCCCCTACGTCATCACAGCCAGTGGTAAGGGTCGCCGCCGGTCCCCTCCCCCCTTTGGGGGGGGGGGGAAGCGCGCTTACGGGCTAGGGAGAGGGGTTCGTTAAAAACGCGGCGGGGATGGGTATCTGCGACCGAAGGTA
>CAZNZF010000122.1:0-6281 GCA_964577465.1 uncultured bacterium
TCGGGGTAGCCCTTGAAGGCGAAAACCGCGTCCTCGGGGATGGGCCCGAGCTGGACGATGTGCATGTACACCGCGCCGAGGCCGTCGGGGCAACCCATAACGTTGACGGTCTCGTTGTTCATATCGATCTCGACCCCGGAAACGACCTGCGCCCCGGTGAACTCGCGGGTGCCGTCGGGCGCGATGTCGTTCACCTCTTCGTACGCCACGGCGGTCGACTCCGCCGGGAAGTTGATGCTGAAGCCACTGTTGCTGAAGGTGTGGCCGGTGGTGTTCATGTCATCGATGTAGTAGAAGCCGTGGTTGTTGGCGGAGTTGCCGCTGCGGGCCGCGCTGCGTATGCCGGTGAACCAGTTCCACTCGACGAACTGGCCGTAGGCGTAGGCCAGGCCGCCCATGTCGTCCTCGAACTCCATGTCGGGGTAAGCTTTGCGGAAGAGTGCGTCGTAACCGTCGTTGAAGTCGTACTCGGTCCCATCGTCTTGGCGCAGCTCGTAGTTCTCCCAGAACATCGGGATGGCGTCTTTTCGGTTTCCGTCTTCCTCGTTGAGCATGTAGGCCATCAGCGCCGGGTCCTCGTAGAACAGGCTCTCGATGTAGTGGTTCCAGATGGTGCCGTTGTACCAGCTCAGGTCCTTGTCGCGGGTGATGCCGACCTGGGGGGAAGCCATGAAGGCGCCGATGCGGCCGTCCTGGTAGTCGTTGGCCAGGGGGTAGGACCTCTCCTCGCTCCACACCGAGGTTTTTTCCTTGTTGTGGGTGGGGCTGTCCACGTCTATGCCGCCCTGGAAGCCGTGGTTCAGCTCGTGGGCGGCGGTGGTCTTCTCCTCGTCCGAAATCGAGGCGGGGTCCGGGGTGTTGTGGAAGGCCATGTGGAAGCTGGCGTCGTCCCTGGGGGTCGGCTCGTAGTAGTAGTCGTACTGGCAGTAGGCCATGACGCCCGGGTCCATGCCGTCCTCGCCCATGCTGCGGAAGTAGGCGTCGAAGCGCGACCAGTCCGCCTCGGTGTCGCCGTCGCAGTAACCGTAGTCGGCGCCCTCGGGATACCAGGTGCCGTCCTTGACCGGGTAGTCGAAGCCCAGCCAGTTCTCGTCGAGGAATAAACCGAAGGCGTACTCGAGCCCCTCGGCCACTTCCTCGACGATGTCGGGCACGCCGTTGTGGTCGTCATCCTGGTCGTGCCACAGGGAGTGTGGCCCCACACCGGCCCACCACATGCGGAAGTTGCCCTGGGGGGTGTCCCAGTGGTGGATGTCGGGGCCGGGGATGTCGTAACCCCGTCTGGCTCCGGGAGTACCTTCCTGGGTGGGCCGTCCGAGGTACAGTTGGGCGTCGGCCAGGTCGCTCTCGTCGAAGAGACCCTTGAGGACGCACATGTTGGCGTCGTAGATCAACATGGTGCCGCAGACGCCGGCCAGGCTGTCGTCGCCTCGGTAGGCGTCGGGGATGCGGTCGGCGTCGCCGAAGGCGAGGTAGAGCTTGTAGAGGGCGTAGTCGGTGTAGGTGAGCTCACCCCGCTCGTAGGCCGACCCGATCAGCTCGAGGGTGGTCGGTGGGCTCGCCGTACTGGCGAAAGCTCCGGCCGACAGCGCCAAGGCGATCAGAATGGCAAGGCCTTTGGTTCGCATTGAAAATCCCCTTTCTTGGAATAACCGAAATTGGAACGATACGGAAACTTCCCGGCGACCCCGGCTTCACCCCGTGCGGTAAAGTCCGGTCACCAGCGGTCGAAAGAGGGTAAGACGAAGAACAGAGAATTCCATCCGGCATTTTACCATTAACATTCAAGGCGCGTCAAGGCGCCACACCCCCCGGAAACCGGGTTTCTGAATCCTGGTGGAGGCTCGATTCCGTCGGGGTTTCGGGATGCGAAAGTCGCTTTTTGACGGCACCCGCGGCCGAGGGTTAAGGGAACCCTGTTTTTTAAGGTAAAATAGAACTTTACCGCTTCCCACGGAGGGTGCGATGAGTTTCTCAGGATACGTGAGGCTGGCGCGGCCCTTCACCCTGCTGGCTCCCTTCTTCGGTTTCGTGTGTTTCGCCCTGGTCGCCGCGGGCTCCCCGGTGGGCGGCGAAGTCGGCCTCACCTGGGGCCTGGCGGTGAAGATTTTATTGGGCGCCCTGGCCGCGGCCACCCTCAACATGGCCTCCAACACCGTGAACCAGATCTTCGACCGGGATATCGACGCGGTGAACAAGCCGCAGCGCCCCCTGGTGACCGGCGAGGTGACCCCGCGTGGGGCGGCGGTGTCCTGCATCGTGTTCTACCTGGCGGCCATCGGTCTCTCGCTCCTGGTCAACCTGCAATTTTTTATCATCGTCCTTATCACCTGCCTCGTGACCTACTCCTACTCGGGTCCCCCCTTGAGGACGAAGCGCAACGCCTTCGCGGCCAACTTCACCATGGCGCTGCCCCGGGGGGCTCTGCTGGTAATCGCGGGCTGGAGCGCGGTGAAGTCCGTCTGGTTCGCCGAGCCCTGGTTCATCGCCGGCGTGTTTTTCCTCTTCATCCTCGGGGCCTCGACCACCAAGGACTTCGCCGACATGGAGGGGGACGCCCGTTACGGCTGCCGGACCCTGCCCGTCATCTTCGGGGTGCGCCGGGCGGCATGGATAATCGCGCCCTTCTTCGTCATCCCCTTCGGCCTGGTGTACCTCGGCCTGGGGCTGGGAATATTGCGGGGCGACGCGACGGCCCTTTCCATCCTGGCCGGAATCCTCGTCCTCTGGGGGGCGTTCATCGTGAGGTTGATTCTGGCCGACCCGAACCGCCTGGCCACGGAGAGCAACCATCCGTCGTGGAAGCACATGTACCTTCTCATGGTGGTGAGCCAGATCGGCTTCGCCGTCAGCTACCTGGTGTGAGATTGGTGCCGATATGGCACACCGCGGGGGAGGGGCGACTTAATGGCAGTTGAGTCGCCGCCGTGCCGCCGCGGATTCCGGGCGCTCCGGGGCCCCGAAGGCCCCATCCGGCGGGTCGGACACGCGAGCGCGGCGCTGGTACGGTAATTGCGTTGAACAAAGACCGAGGTGATGTTGTAGATGCGCACCGTGCTTCTGGCCGACGACAACCGCGAATGCCGCGATTCCCTGGCGCGGATGCTGAAACGCTGGGGCTGCCGGTTCCTGCCGGCCGTGGACGTCGCCGAGGCGCTGTGGCTTCTGGAAAAAACGCTGGTCGACCTCGCCATCCTGGACCTGGAGATGCCCTTCGGGGGCGGCCTTTCTGTGCTCCAGCGGATCCGCGTCAGCCAGCCCGGCCTCCCGGTGCTGATGCTGACCGGCTCGGCGACCCGGGAATCGCTCCTGCGCGCGTACGCCGCCGGCGCCTACGGATTCCTCCCGAAACCGGTCAGCGTGGACCTTCTGCGCCAGATGCTCGCGGAGGTCCTCACCACCAATATGCCGGCCCCGTTTCGGATGGGCCCCCTATTCGTCTACGAACCGAGAACAGAAGGGACCGATAATGCGTAAATCCGCCTTCGCGCTCGTTTTCCTCCTGGGGCTAACCCTCTCCGCGCAGGCCCTGGATTCCAGGGACGTCCTGGCCCTGTTGAACGCCGGAGCCCGGGACGAGGTCCTCATCGACGCCATCCTCAAAACCGGCTCCAAGCCCATGTTCACCGCCCAGGAGCTCGTCATGGTGGACGACGACTACCGCGTGGACGCGGAGCTCATGTACCTGTGCCTCCAGGGCGAGGCGCTCTCCCGGGACCACGTGATAAACCTCGCCCGCATAGACTTCGACGAGGACTACTTCATCAAGCTCATCGCCTCCCCGGGCATCGGCTTCAAGGTCGAGACCGACGACTACATGGTCTACCGCAGCCTGGACATGGATGAGGACGTGCAGCGGGCGCTGATGACCGCCACGCCGGTCGGCGTGACGGACGTGGTGGAAACGCCGGAGAAGGTCAACCTCAACATCGTCATCACCGGCGACGACTACCAGGCCGGCAGCGGCAAGACCATCTACTTTTACATCCTCTACGACGGGAACGTGCAGCGCGAGGTGGTGGACGATAAAATCGACACCATCATCGGCTCGGCCCGGTACAACAAGTTCATCTTCACCAGCTACACCGAGATGGTGGAGCCGGGGTCGCATACGGTCGCCGTGGCGCTGGTGCCCTCGGACCGCGGCAAGCCCTCCCAGAGCGAGATAAACGCGAACATCCTGTTCACGAAGAGGATGGAGCTGAGGGAAGGCTTCAACCAGCTCAACCTGCAGTGCCGACTGGTTCCGGGAACGGAATCTTACGAGCTCTTCGAACGTTAAAAAAAAGCCCCGCGGCGGGATCCACCACCGGCGGGGTCGGCGAACTACGAAAGATACCGGAGGAAACACCCGTGTCCAAAGTAATCGGAATCGACCTGGGGACGACCAACTCCTGCGTGGCGGTGATGGAGGGCGGCGAGCCCACCGTCATCCCCAACGCCGAGGGCGGCCGCACCACCCCCAGCGTCGTCGCCTTCACCAAGGACGACGAGCGCCTGGTGGGGCCCGTCGCCAAGCGGCAGGCCATCACAAACCCCGACAACACCGTCTTCTCGATCAAGCGCTTCATGGGCCGCAAGTTCGACGAGGTCACCGAGGAAATCAAGACCGTCCCGTTCAAGGTGGTCAAGGCCTCCAACGGCGACGCCCAGGTCCAGATAGGCGACAAGACCTACACCCCGCCGGAAATCTCGGCCATGATTCTGCAGAAGATGCGGCAGACCGCCGAGGATTATCTGGGCGAGAAGGTGACCAAGGCCGTCGTCACCGTGCCGGCCTATTTCTCGGACTCCCAGCGCCAGGCCACCAAGGACGCGGGGAAAATCGCCGGCCTCGAGGTCCTGCGTATCGTCAACGAGCCCACGGCGGCCTCGCTGGCCTACGGCCTCGACAAGGGCGCCGAGCACAAGACCGTCGCCGTCTTCGACCTGGGCGGCGGCACCTTCGACGTCAGCGTCCTCGAGCTCGGCGACGGCGTCTTCGAGGTCAAATCGACCAACGGCGACACCCACCTGGGCGGCGACGACTTCGACAAGCGGGTCATAGACTGGCTCGCCGACGAGTTCAAGAAGGAGCAGGGCATAGACCTGCGCTCCGACAAGATGGCGCTCCAGCGTCTGAAGGACGCCGCCGAGAAGGCCAAGTGCGAGCTCTCCACCGTGGCCAAGACCCCCATCAACCTGCCCTTCGTCACCGCCGACGCCTCGGGGCCCAAGCACCTCAACGTGGAGCTCTCCCGGGCTACGTTCGAATCCCTGGTGGACGACCTCATCGAGCGCACCGTGGAGCCGTGCAAAAAGGCCATGGCGGACGCCGGCGTCAAGCCCGCCGACATTGACGAGGTCATCCTGGTCGGCGGCTCCACCCGCATCCCCGCCGTGCAGGCCAAGGTCAAGGAGCTGTTCAAGCGCGAGCCGCACCGGGGCGTCAATCCCGACGAGGTGGTGGCCGTGGGCGCCGCCATCCAGGCCGGCATCCTGGCCGGCGAGGTGACCGACATCCTGCTCCTGGACGTCACACCGCTCTCCCTGGGCATCGAGACCCTGGGCGGCGTCTTCACCCGGCTCATCGACCGCAACACCACCATCCCGGTGCACAAGAGCCAGATTTTCACCACCGCCGAGAACAACCAGACCACGGTGGAGGTCCACGTCCTGCAGGGCGAGCGCGAGATGGCCATGTACAACAAGACAATCGGGCGCTTCCACCTCACCGGTATCCCGCCCGCCATGCGCAGCGTGCCGCAGATCGAGGTCTCCTTCGACATCGACGCCAACGGCATCGTCAAGGTCTCAGCCAAGGACCTGGCCACCTCGAAGCAGCAGGAGATTACCATCACCGCCTCCAGCGGGATCACCGATTCCGAAATCGACCAGATGGTCAAGGACGCCGAGAGCCACGCCGACGAGGACAGGAAGAAGCGCGAGGAGGTGGACCTGCGCAATCAGGCCGACTCCGCCGTCTACGGCGCGGAGAAGCTCCTCAAGGACATGGAGGGCAAGGTCCCCGCCGACGACAAGGCCAAGGTCGAGGCCGCCATGGAGCGCGTCCGCGAGGCGCTCAAGGGCGAGGACACCGCCGAGGTCCGCTCGGCCATGGAGGGGCTCAACGGAGCGCTGAACGAGCTCTCCGCCAAGCTCTACCAGCAGACCGGCCCGCAGGGTCAGCCGGGCGGCGGACCGGGCCAGCCGGGAGGCGAGCCCGCGGGCGACGGCGCCGAAGATAAGGACGACGTCGTGGACGCCGACTACGAGGTCCTCGACGACGACGACAAGAAATA
>CAZNZF010000123.1:0-6276 GCA_964577465.1 uncultured bacterium
GCCGGTAATCCCGCCCTTCGAGCGCACGGGCTTCACCGTCGTCGAGTGGGGGGTCTGCCTGGCGGACAGCCTGAAGTAGTCAACCGGCAACAACCCTCCTCGTAGGGGCCGACCGACGGCGCGCCGTTTAGGTCGGCCCGCTTTGGATAGGAGGCAAGGGGCTTAAGCCCCTTGTCCATACGGGGGATTTTTCCGTACGACTCCGGCCCGCCCGTCTGGTAAAATGGGGGCCACTCGACCGACGACCGAAGGAAGCATGGAGCGCATCGTCATCCTCGATTTCGGCAGCCAGTACACGCAGCTCATCGCTCGCAAGGTGCGCGAGGCGCACGTCTTCTGCGAGATTGTGCCGTACTCGACGCCGCCGGAGGAGTACCTCGGCCCCGAGGTGCAGGGGCTGATTCTCTCCGGGGGCCCGGCGAGCATCGTGGAGCCCGGCGCGCCGCACCTGCCGCAGAATTTCTTCGACGTTATCGAGCTGCCCGTGCTGGGCATCTGCTACGGCCTGCAGGCCGTGGTGGAGCGCCTGGGCGGCGAGGTCGGCCGGGCCACGCGCAAGGAGTACGGCCCCGCGGTGCTCTCCATCACCGATTCCTCCGACCTCTTCGCCGGGCTGGGCTGGGAGGAGCCGGTGTGGATGAGCCACGGCGACCGGGTGGAGTCCCTGCCGCCGGGCTTCGAGGCCATCGCGCACTCCGGCAATTCGCCCTACGCCGCGGTGCGCGCCGGGGACCGGCGGATTTTCGGCGTCCAGTTCCACCCCGAGGTGCACCACACCCCCGACGGCCCGGCCATCCTGGCCAATTTCCTCTACCGCGTCTGCGGCTGCGCCGGCGACTGGCGCATGAGCTCCTTCATCGAGTCCACGATTAAAAGAGTGCGCGAGGAGGTGCAGGACGGCGGCGTGGTCAGCGGCCTCTCGGGCGGGGTGGACTCCACGGTCAACTCGGTGCTCCTGCACCGGGCGTTGGGAAATAACCTGCACTGCATCTTCGTGGACAACGGCGTCCTGCGGGCCGACGAGGCGGCGGAGGTCATGGAGTGCTACGCCGACCTGGGGCTGCCGGTGAAAAAGGTGGACGCGTCGGAGGAGTTCCTCGCCGCCCTCGCGGGGGTCACCGACCCCGAGGAAAAGCGCAAGCGCATCGGCCGTATCTTCATCGAGGTCTTCCAACGCGCCGCCGACGGCATCAAGCCGAGACCCGAGTACCTCGCCCAGGGCACCCTCTACCCCGACGTCATCGAGAGCGTGTCGGTCAAGGGCCCCTCGGCCACCATCAAGAGCCACCACAACGTGGGCGGCCTGCCGGAGACGATGCACCTCAAGCTGGTGGAGCCGCTACGGGAGCTGTTCAAGGACGAGGTGCGCGCGGTGGGGCGGGAGCTGGAAATACCGGATAAAATCCTGGGGCGCCATCCCTTCCCCGGACCGGGGCTGGCGATTCGCATACTGGGCGAGGTTACGCGGGAGCGGCTGGCCACCCTGCGCGCCGCCGACGTCATCTACCTCGAAGAGCTCGATACGGCCGGAATCTACGACGACATCTGGCAGGCCTTCGTCGTCCTGTTGCCGGTGAAGAGCGTGGGGGTCATGGGCGACGAGCGCACCTACGCCAACACCGTCGCCCTGCGCGCCGTGACCAGCGTGGACGGCATGACCGCCGACTGGTTCCGCATGCCCTTCGAGGTGCTGGCGAAAATCTCCAGCCGCATCATCAACGAGGTTCCCGGCGTCAACCGCGTGACCTACGACGTGTCCTCGAAACCGCCCGCTACGATAGAGTGGGAGTGACCGCTCGCGGGGTTGGTCCTCGAATTGGTGAACCTCTCCTCGCGGGGCCAAAAGCCGCCGGCGACGATTGAATGGGAGTGACCGGAGGGAAGCCGGGGGCCGGTAAAGAGGTTGACATGGAGGGATTATACGGCTATAATATGTACGTAACGTACAATTTGTACATTCAGGGGCAAAGATGAAGACCATCTCAATAACCGAGGCGCGGGCAACCCTGGCCGACCTGCTGAATAAAATCTACTACGGCCTGGAGGACTATCTCATCACTCGCCGCAACAAAAAGCGGGCGGTGCTCATTCCACCGCAGCGCTACAAACTATTTCTCGAACTCCTGGAGCGGTACGAGGACGAGATGGACAACCGGGAGGCGGAGAAAATCCTGAAAGAGGCGCGGCGGGAAGGTACTATCAGCCTGGAGCAGCTCAAGGCCGAGCTCGGACTGGACTAGATGGCTTACCGGGTAGTCTTGACGAATCGGGCGTACCGGGATTTAAAACAGCTTACTCCTGCTGTTAATACAAGGATAATCAAGAAGATAGAGCAACTCTCATCTGAGCCGAGACCGCCCGGGGTGCGAAAAATAACCGATTCGGTCGACCGATACCGCATCAGAATAGGCGATTACCGCTTCATCTACTAGGTCGAAGACGACCGCCTGCTGATTCTCGTCATCCGAGTGAGACACAGGCGGGAGGCATACCGGTAGCCTCGACCGTCCGATTCCCCTTGCCCGGCGGCACTCCCTTTGGTAGACTTAATTTCCCGTAACGACGAAACGCCATTTTTCTAAAATCAAGGGGGCGCCATGCTCACGCCGGTGAAACTGGAACACTTCTTCCTCAACCTGAACTACGACTACAACCAGGTCGCCGAGGGCGTCTGGGTGGTCAACGCCGACCACGACGATTCGACAAACGTGGTCGTCTCGGTGGCGGAGAACCTGGTCCTGTTCCGGATGAAGCTGGCCGAGGTGCCGTCCGGCGCCGACGCCGCCTTCTTCAAGAAGCTCCTGGAGCTGAACATGAAGCTGGACCACGGCGCGGTCGCCATCGACGGCGGCGACCTGGTCCTCGTGGACTCCGTGGAGGGCGCCGGCATCCACGCCGAAGAAATCCACGCCAGCGTCATGGCCCTGGAAAACGGCGCGCAGATGATTTACAACGCCATCAAGAAGGGCTAGTTTTATTTTTTTCCGCACGCAAGGGTAAAAACCTCACCGGATACGGGGGAAGGCATGGGAATCTTCAAGCGCATGGGTGACATCCTCAAGGCGAACATCAACGCCATGCTGGAAAAGGCTGAGGACCCAGAGAAGATGCTCAACCAGATGGTGTACGAGATGGAGGAGCACTACGCCGAGGCCAAGAAGCAGGTGATGGTGACCGTCGCCGACGAGAAGCGGCTCAACAACCAGTACGAGAAATCGAAGAAGGACGCCTTCGACTGGGCCGAAAAGGCCAAGCAGGCCATGGACGCGGGGCGCGAAGACCTGGCCCAGGAAGCCCTCCTGCGCAAGACCAGCGCCGCCGATAACGCCCGCGGCTTCAAGGAGCAGTGGGAGAAGCAGAAAACGGCCACCGAGGCCCTCAAGAACTCGCTGCGCCAGCTCCAGCGCAAGATCGAGGAGTGCAAGAGCCAGAAGCAGCTCCTCATCGCCCGGGCCAAGCGCGCCGAGGCCCAGAAGCAGATCCACGAGACCATGGCCGACATTAACGACTCCGGCGCCTTCTCCACCTTCGACCGCATGGAGGAGAAGGTGGACAAGCTCGAGGCCGAGGGCGAGGCCGCCGTGGACATGGCCGAGCTCGAGACCGACAGCCTGGACAAGGAATTCAAGGAGTTGGAGAAGGTCGGCGTGGATGAGCAGCTCAAGCGCCTCAAGGAAGGCGACGCCGACTCCGACCTCAAGGACCTGTAACCGATTTTCGCGTAATCACCGGGGGAGGGGCCGCGCCGCTCCTCCCCCGCGAGGAGACAAGGGGCTTAAGCCCCTTGTTACCCACGAAGGGGCGGGCCATGGCCGGGCACGGGCAGGGATTCTACGAGGCGCTGAAGGTCAAGAAGCTCTTCGAGAAGGACCTGGCGCTGGTTCTGGAGGACATTAAATTGTGGGAGGAGCGCCGCCGCCTGGCCGAATCCGCCGCCAGGCCGCACCTCGTGGAGGCCGCCGACGCGAAGCTCACCGAGCTCAAAGAGGACGAGGGGCGCTGCCGCGCGAAGCTCGCCGAGGCGCAAAAACTCCTGGCCGAGGCCGAGGTCGCCGAGGGTGTCCCGCCCGAGCTGTCCCCCACCGATAAGGCCGAGCTCCTGAAGCGGCAAATCGACGACATGGTGGGGGAGGAATCGCAGACGGGCCAGGAGGCGGGGAAGATTTCGCAGGAGAAAAAGGCCGCCGAAGATTTGGAGCGGTTGAAAAAGGGCGAGGCCGACGCAGACCTGGCGGATTTGTAGCGAATAGTCACACGTCGCTGTCGCTTTCTTGCATCGATGTAACTTTTGTAGGGCGGGGGCTCTGTACCCCGCCCGTCGAATGATGCATACACCAAAGAAAAATTATAAACTCCCATAATATCTCTTCTCCGATTCCTCGATGGCATTTTCCATAACCATCTGCACATATAAAAAGCAATTCTTCTTCGACGACAATGAATTAGCGAAGATGGTTTTCCTAAGTATTACAGAATACATAGTCAGTAATGCCAATTGCTATGCTGCAGTTCTCATGAATAATCATATACATATGCTGCTGTCACCAACAAAGATGAATATAATAGACCTGTTACGAAACTGGAAAAGTTACACAACCCGACGCTCTTGGGATTACGAAATTAAGGGGCAGCTATGGCAAAAGGGGTACTATGAGCACGCAATAAGAGGAGAAAAACATTTAATAGTAGCAGCGTTATATATACTCAATAATCCGGTCCGTGCAGGAATAGTCAAAGATTACCGAAATTATCCGTATTATTACCAATCGTGGTAGGGCGGCATACGGAGCTGCCGCCCTACGTCATTCTTCTTACCGTAGTGCGGGGGCTCCGTACCCCGCCCGTCGTGGAACGCTCGAAAACGCGGCTCGTATACTATCCGTCCCATGAAACGCAAGCTCCTCATCGCCTTCATGCTGACCCTCGCCCCGGCCTGGGGCAAATTCCTCATCCCCATGGACTCCGCCCAAACCGACCACCTCAAGGCCTACGGCGTGGCCTACTGGGTCCTGGCCCAGGGCTCCGACTGCGAGTGGCTGCTGAACTACCGCGGCGGGAGCTGGCTCACCCCCGACGTCCCGGGGCTCGCGGAAATCGCGGCGGTGCGCGGCGTTACGCTGGAGCCGGTGGACGCCGGCGCCGAGGCCGCCATCCGCGCCACCCTCGAGATGGAGAACATGGACTCCGTCCTCTTGGAAAAGGCGCCCCAGGTGGCGGTCTACGCCCCCTCCACCTACGAGCCGTGGGACGACGCGGTGATGCTGGCGCTCACCTACGCCGAAATCCCCTACGAGCGCATCTGGGACGCCGAGGTCCTGGCCGGGGATTTGAGCAAATTTGACTGGCTCCACCTGCACCACGAGGACTTCACCGGGCAGTACGGAAAATTTTCGGGGTCCGAAGGGCAGGCGGAGTGGTTCCGGTCGATGCGGTCGGAGTTCGAGCGGGCGGCGCGCGAGGCCGGTTACGCCACGGTGCCCGAGCACAAGCTGGCCGTAGCGGAAAAAATCCGCTCGTACGTGGAGTCGGGCGGGTTCCTGTTCGCCATGTGCTCGGCCCCGGCGAGCCTGGACGTGGCCCTGGCCGCCGCCGGTATCGACATCGTGGACCCCTCCATCGACGGCACGCCCATCACGCCGGGCTACAACTCCAAGCTCGACTACTCGCGCTGCCTGGCCTTCACCGATTTCGAGGTCTACCCCGACCCGAACCTGTACGAGATTTCGTCCATCGACACGCCGCGGGGGCGGGGGCTCTACGACCTGCCCGCCGGCGTTCGGCCCACCTTCACCCTCTTCGAGTTCGCCGCCAAGTTCGACCCCATCCCCACCCTTCTCACCCAGTGCCACGTCCGCACCATCCCCGACTTCATGGGGCAGGACACCGCCTTCGTCCGCGACGAGGTCAAGGACTCCTGCGTGGTCCTGGCCACCGTGGATGGCCTGGACGAGGTGAAGTACCTGTACGGGGTGTGCGGCGAGGGGGCCTTCAGCTTCCTCGGCGGCCACGACCCCGAGGACTTTCAGCACTTCGTCGGCGACCCGCCCACCGAGCTCTCGCTCTACCCCCATTCGCCTGGCTACCGGCTGATTCTCAACAACGTCCTCTTCCCCGCGGCGAAGAAGAAACCCTTGAAAACATAGCCCGCCCCCGTCTCTAGGAGACGCGGGAATTACAATGTAGGGCGGCCCCGTGGGATGCATCCCCTGCGGGCCGCCGCGTCCCCCCTCTCCCCTCTGGGGAGAGGTCAAGGGTGAGGGGTAAAAGCGGCGGGGA
>CAZNZF010000124.1:0-6250 GCA_964577465.1 uncultured bacterium
ATCCACCGACATTCGCGTAAATGTAGGGCGGGGATTCCATCCCCGCCGCGTTTTAACCTCACCTCGGGGGGAGGAAATTCATTCCCCGCCGTCCGCCGGGGCCGTGCGGCGCATGGCCGACGACGACAGGCTCTCGGCCCGGCGCCAGGCCAACCCCCGCTGCTCCCTCGCCATCCGACCCAGGACCACCGCCCGGTCGTAATCCTGCCGCGCCACCAGCCGGTCCACCTCGACCATGTACGGCCGGTCGACGGTCAGCGGCCGCTCCATGTACTTGACGAAGCCGGGGTCGCCGGCGTACTCGCGCTGGCTCTCCAACCAGCCCACCGCCCCCTTCAGGTGCACCGTCCACACACCGATGACCTCGTCGCGCGGGACGTCCGGCCCCAGGGACGCGATGACAGGCCCGAGGGCTTCGAGCCTGGCCGCGAGGCCGCGGTACGCGATGAGGGCGACGTGCCGCCGGACCGGGTCGGCGGCCAGGGGCCTTTCGTCCAGCCCGCCGAGCCGGAAGGCGTTCAGCTCCCCCTCGGCCAGTGTCACCAGGAGGGCCTCGATGAAGAGGGTCCGCTCGGCGTTCGCCAGGGCGGCGGGGGTTCCGATGGGCTCCGCCTCCCCCGAGTCCAGGACGACGACGAGCGCGGCCACGCCCATAAAGAGGCCGACGCCCACGGGCAGGGCGAAGGCGGCTACGAGACGCCTCACTGACCGGCCCCGCGGACGGCCGCCGCGACTATTGCGGCCTGGCGCGCCTCGGCCACGTCGTGGACCCGGACGACGTGGGCCCCGCACAGAATAGCGGCGGTATGAGCCGCGATGGTCCCCGGCAGGCGGTCCCCAACGGGTGCCCCGGTGAGCGCCCCGATAAAAGACTTCCGGCTCGCCCCCACCACCAGCGGCCGCCCGAAACCGGCGAACCACTCCAGGTGGTTTAACAGTGCCAGGTTGTCCTCCAGCCGCTTGCCGAAGCCTATTCCGGGGTCCAGGGCGATGCTCTCGAACCGGACCCCGTCGGCCGCCGCGGCTTCCAGGCGCTCGCCGAAGAAGGCGTGGATTTCGGCGCCCAGGTCGTCGTAGTGCGGGTTTTTCTGCATGTCGCGGGGGGTGCCGCGCATGTGCATGACTATTACCCCGGCGTCGAAGAGGGCCACGGCCCGACCCGTGCCGCCGGAGCCGCCGAGCCCGCGCATGCCCGTCACGTCGTTGACGATGTGGGCCCCCGCCTCCAGCGCCGGGGCCGCCGTCTCGGGCCGGTAGGTGTCCACGGAGACGACGGCGTCGCTCTCGGCAACCAGGGCCTTAACCACGGGTACCAGGCGCTTGATTTCCGTCTCGGTGTCCACCGGCCCGGCGCCGGGCCGGGAGCTCTCGGCCCCCAGGTCCAGGATGTCCGCCCCGGCCGCGAGCATCGCCCGGCACCGTTTCAGCGCCGCCCCTACGTCGTCCCCCACCCCGTCCCCGGAGAAGGAATCCTCCGTGAGGTTGACGACGCCCATGACCAGGGGCCGGTCCAGGTCCAGCACCCGCTCCCGCACGTGCCAGACCGGGACGCGGTCCAGCGCCGCGAGTGTACCGGCCAGCTCGTCGCCCAGAGCGCCCAGGCCGAACTGCTGGCCCCGGAGTTTTTGCGCGATTATTCCCAACTGACGCCGCGTCCCGCCGAGCACCACGTCGGTGGCATCCACCTCGCGGACGATGAGCCCCTTGTGGACCGCGGCCTCGGCGCCCGCGGCCAGCGCTTCTTGTTTGAGAATCACGGCCGCGGTGTGCGTCACCTCGCGCAGGTGGAAAACGTGGAAGCCGAGCTTGGGGGTCATCAGCTCCACGCCGCGGTCGGAGACGCCGGCCCGGCGCATCAGGCGGGCGGCGTCCTCGGGCGAATCTATGCGGCAGACGCGGGGGGTTGGTTTCATGTTAATAAAGGGGGAATCCCCCCCTTTTCTCATGCGGATAATCCCCGGCGGGGGACTACTCCAGGTCGCTCCGGTGGTCCTCACCCAGGGGCGGGGAGGCCTCCCGGCGCTCATCCCCGGGCCAGACGCCGATGTTCTCGGTAAAATCCTTCTCCTCGGGTGTACGGTTGCGCTCGGCCTCCAGGCGGGTCTTCTCCTCCTCGCGCAGGTGGGGCAGCCGGCGGTCGTCGGGCGGAAGCGCCTCGCCCCGGACCAGCGCCTCCACCTCGTCGCCCTCCAGGGTCTCGCGCTCGATGAGCGCCTTGGCGATGGCCTCCAGCTTGTCGACGTTCCCCTTGATGAGCCCGGTGGCGCGGGAGTAGGCGGACTCCACTACGGCCCGCACCTCGCCGTCTATTATTCGGGCGGTCTCGTCCGAGAAGTCGCGGTGCTGGGCGATTTCCCGGCCGAGGAAGATCTCCTCCTGCTTCTTGCCGAAGGCGAGGGGGCCGAGCTTCTCGCTCATCCCCCACTCGCACACCATCTTGCGGGCCAGGTCGGTGACCTGGTTGATGTCGCTGGCGGCGCCGGAGGTGATGGAACCCAGGGCCAATTCCTCGGCGGCGCGGCCGGCCATCAGCACCGCCAGCCGCTTCTCGAGGTACGACTTGTCCAGGTTGAGCCGCTCCTTCTCCGGCAGCGGCATGGTCAGCCCCAGCGCCAGGCCCCGGGGGATGATGGTCACCTTGTGCAGGGGGTCGTAGTCGGGCAGCAGGATGCTCACCAGGGCGTGGCCCGCCTCGTGGTAGGCGGTGACGCGCTTGGTTTCCTCGTCGATCTGGCGGGAGCGGCGCTCGGGGCCCATCATGACCTTGTCGCGCGCCTCCTCGAAAATCTCCTGGGTGATGGCGGTCTGGTTGTAACGGGCGGCCAGAATCGCCGCCTCGTTGGCCAGGTTGGCCAGGTCGGCCCCGGAGAAAAACGGCGTGCCCCGCGCGATACGATGCAGGTCCACGTCGTCGGCCAGCGGTTTGTCCCGGGTGTGGACCTTGAGAATCTCCTCGCGGCCCCGGATGTCGGGGAGGTCCACCACGATTTGGCGGTCGAAGCGCCCGGGGCGTAAAAGCGCCGGGTCCAGAACGTCTGGGCGGTTCGTCGCCGCCATCAGGATGACCGTGGACTCGCTCTCGAAGCCGTCCATCTCGATGAGCAACTGGTTGAGCGTCTGCTCGCGCTCGTCGTGGCCGCCGCCCAGTCCGGCCCCGCGGTGGCGCCCCACGGCGTCAAGCTCATCCACGAAGATGATGCAGGGCGCGTTGCGCTTGCCGGTGTTGAAGAGGTCGCGGACCCGCGCCGCGCCGACGCCCACGAACATCTCAACGAAATCGGACCCGGAGATGGAGAAGAAGGGAACGTTGGCCTCCCCGGCCACCGCCCGGGCCAACAGCGTCTTGCCGGTTCCGGGGGGGCCCACCAGGAGCACGCCCCGCGGTATCTTGCCCCCCAGCTTCTGGAACTTCTTCGGGCTCTTGAGGAAGCTGATTATCTCGACCAGCTCCTCCTTGGCCTCGTCGCAGCCGGCCACGTCGTCGAAGGTGGTCTTGTTCTTGGTCTGGTTTACCAGGCGGGCCCGGCTCTTGGCGAAGGACATGGCCTGGCTGCCCGCGCCCTGCATCCGCCGCATCATGAACACGAACAGGACCACGATCAGCACCACCGGCCCCAGGGTGAACAGAATCGACAGGAACGTCCCCTGGCTCTGGTCGACGGAGACGGTGACCCCCTTCTCGGCCAGCTTATTCAGGAAATCGATGTCCACGGCGGCGACGCTGGTGGTGAACTCGGTGAAGGTGTGGCCCTTCTGCGTCGGGTTTTCGATGGAGGTCCGCAGGACGCCGTGGAGCTCGGAGTCGGTGATGACCACCGACTTGACGTTGCCGGCCTCGAGCTCGCGGTAGAACAGGGTGTAGTCGATCTCGTCGCCGCCGGAGGGTCCGGCGAAGAGCTGAAGCAGCAGGATGGCCGCGCCGAGGATGATTATCCAGGGGAGAATGGCTTTGAGAACTTTATTCAGCACAGCTCCTTATCGGGCGCCGTTTTGCCCCACGCCGGGCATACGTCGAAAAATGCGTGTGGGTTGCACGCACAAGCGCACGCCGGCGCGGGAAACGAAGTAACGCGCAGCGAATAGTACCAGCGCGCCGTGTAAGAGTCAACAAAAGCCCGCCGCCGCTATCTCGCGCAGGGGCCCGGTCCGGCTCTCAGGAGAGGGCCTTGACGACGACGAAACCGCCGCGACCGTGGCCCTCCTCCCATCCGGACACCGAGGCCGGATTTTCCGGGGGGCCGAAGAGGGTCTGGGCGAATCGCGCCACGCGGAAACCGGCCGACTCGACCGCCTCACCGAGCTCCTCGGCGGACAGGAAGTGGGCCATCGAGTAGAAGGGGTCCCGGGCCTGTCTTTCCAGGTAGAGCCGCCCTAACGCGCTCGCCCGGTCCACGATGCCCGCCAGGAGAATTCCCCCCTCCACAAGGACGCGACGCACCTCCCCCAGTGCCGCCGGAGTTTCGGAGACGAAGCAGAGCGCCGTCACCGCCAGGCAGGCGTCGAAGACCCCGTCACCGAAGGGCAACTCCTCGCCGTGACCCAGGACCGTCAGCGGCACCCTCACCCTTCCCGTCAGGGCCATCTCCGCCGAGGGCTCCAGGCCGACCTCGACCCCGAGCGCGCCTCCGAAGCGTCCGGTGCCGCTGCCCAACTCCAGCCGCCGACCCCGGTCGGGCCAGAATCTACGCAGCAGCTCCAGCTCCCGCCGGAAGGCCGCCGGATGCTCCTCGAACCACGCCTCGTAGCGTTCCACCAGACCGGCGAAGGGGTCGCTCACGCGTGCTCCCGGGCTCGGCACCGCCGACGCTTCATAACGTCCCCCCGGCGGCGGACGACCACGTCGGACTCGGGGCGGTTGCGGTCCGTACCCTTATTTAGTCCTCTTCCCGGCTGATTCGGGGGCGCGGGTGGGCATCGGCGGTGGACGTTCAGGCGAGGGCCTTGACGACGACGAAACCGCCGCGCCCGTGGCCCTCCTCCCATCCGGGCACCGAGGCCGGATTTTCCGGGGGGCCGAAGAGGGTCTGGGCCACGGCCACCGGCAGGAAACCGCTCTCCCGTAGGAGCGCGGTGAGCTCCTCCGCCGTCAGGAACGATCTGCCGAACGCCTCCAGCTCCTCCCGGTACCGCTCCCGGCGGAACCGCCCGAGGCGCGTGGCGGCGTCCGTCTCGCCGATAACAAGGGCCGATGCGGGCCCCAGCACCCGCCGGAGCTCCCCCAGGACGGCGCGCCGATCGTCCAGGAGGAACAGGACGTTGACCATCAGCGCGGAGTCGAAGACGCCGTCGCCGAAGGGCAGCCGCTCCCCCACCGCCCGAACCGCGGCCACGCCGCACTCCAGCGCCCGACGGCACATGTCCGGCGCAGGGTCCACACCCACCCGGACGCCCAGCGGCCCGGCGAACCGCGCGGTGCCCACCCCGACCTCCAGCCCCAGGCCCACCGGATTGGAGAGCGCCCGCACGAGGGCGAGCTGGAGGGCGTACTCGTCGGGCTTGCGCTCGTACCAGTCCTCGATTTCCTCCACGCGCCCCCCGTCGTCGGGCATGCTCACCGCTCCCCGGGTTCCAGGACCGCGATGTGGGGGAGGTTGCGGTAGCGCTCGGCGTAATCCAGCCCGTAGCCCACCACGAAGCCGTCCCCGGCGTAGGTGAAGCCGGTGTAGTCCACCTTAACCTGTCGGCGCCGGCGTCCCGGCTTATTTACAAAAACGCACACCGACACCGGGCGGCCGTAGTGCGCGTCCAGGAAGCGCCGCAGCTCCCCCAGCGTCCGCCCCGTGTCCACGATGTCCTCGACGACGAGGATGCGCTCGCCGGGCCGGGCGTGGGGCAGCTCGCCGTAGAAGCGGAGCTCCCCCGGCTCGTCGCCGTCGCGGTAGCTGGAGAACGCCACCAGCTCGAACCGCAGCGGCATCTCCAACCGGCGGATGAGGTCCGATAAAAAAATAATGGAGCCCTTGAGCACGCCCAGGACGAGGAGCGGCCCCCCGCCGAGGTCGGCGTTGATTTCCCGGGCCAGCTCCCCGACCCGCTCCGCGATTTCCTCAGCCGAAAAAATTACCTGCAACGGTTACCTTAATGTAGGGGGTTGACCACTGGTACCGTTTCGTAGGGCGGGGATTTGCCAGGGGCATAGCTCGCTTCGCTCGGTCACCTTCGGTCGCAGATACCCATCCCCGCCGCGAATTACCCCTCTCCCCGGCCCGTAAGCGCGCTTCCCCCCAGAGGGGGGAGGGGATACAAAGCA
>CAZNZF010000125.1:0-6105 GCA_964577465.1 uncultured bacterium
CCGCTTGCGATGACGTAGGGCGGCCCCGTGGGATGCATCCCCTGCGGGCCGCCGCGTATTGCGATGACGTAGGGCGGGGATTCCCATCCCCGCCGCGTTCGTTGTTATACCGTATCCACGTTCGTGGCCCCAACCCTCACCCCTACCCTCTCCCTAAAAGGGAGAGGGGGCCGCTGCACACCCTCCGTCCCCGGCGTCACTTGTCCCGCAGCACCTCCAGAATCTTGTCCCGGACCACCCGCGGCTCGAAGGGCTTGAAGAGGACGGCCTTGAGCCCATCGCCGCGGGCCTTCAGCAGCGAATGGGTCGGGTCGTAGCCGAAGCCGGTCATCAGAATCACCTCGGTCCCGGGGCGGCGCTCCTTTATCTCCGAGTACACCTCGTAGCCGGTCTTCTTGGGCATCATGATGTCGGTGACGACCACGTCCCAGGGCGGCCCCGCGGTGGCCTTGCGCACCACCTCATCGCCGTCCACGGCGGTCTCCACGGCGAAGCCCTCCTTGGCGAGGTACTCGGCCAGGAGCGCGCGGATGGAGGGCTCGTCGTCGGCGATCAGGACGCGGTAGCGCCGGGGGAGCGGACAGACCTCCCCCGCGGTGTAGGACCGCTCCACGTCGCCGGCGAAGTCCACCATCGCGACCTCGCCGTCCACCTCGGTGACGCGGTAGCCGGAGCCGTGGGCCAGCTCGGTGAAACGGGCGGTGATGCCGCTGATGCGCCGGGCCTCCCGGAGCGCGATGGCGAGCTTGTCCCACACCAGCCCCAGGTCCGGCGTCTTCGACGAGAGGGACCGCTCGGCCAGGGAGCAGGCGGAGATGATGCTCTCCAGCGGGTTGTTCACCTCGTGGGCCACGCCGACGGCGGCCTCGGCCAGGGTCTTCTGCTTCTCGGCGACGATGAGCCGGGCCTCCAGCAGCAGGTACTCGCGCAGGTCCTTGGAAATCCCCTCGGTGCCGATGAACCGGCCGTCGGAGTCGAAAAGGACGTTGGCGGAGAGGAGGATGGGAATCTCGTCGCCGGACTTGGACCGGGCGCTGGTCTGGAAGTCGGCGATGGAGCCCTGGTCGCGCAGGATGCTCTTGATGTGCTCGCGGTCCTTCGTCTTGGCGTAGAGCTCGCCGGCGTGGCGCCCGATAATCTCCGAGGCCTCGTAACCGAGGATTTCCTCGGCGGCGTGGTTGAACAGGACGATGCGGCCGTGGGAGTCGGTGGCCACGATGATGTCGGCGGAGTTGGCGATGATGTTCTGCAGGAAGCGGCTGGTGGATGCCAGCTCCGCCTGGAGCCGGTCGGCGGCGATGAGCCCGGCGGCCATGTTGGCGAAGAGCTCCAGGACCTTGAGGGAGTCCCGGACGGGGCGCCGGCCGTCGAAGGGGTCGTCCACCGAGAGCGTGCCCACCAGCCGACCCCGGGGTCCGCGCAGCGGGACGAACAGCAGGTCCTTGGGGTGCCAGTTGACGTACTCCCCGTCGAGGAGGGTGCCCGAGATGCCGACGTCGCGCCCGAAAAGCTTCTCCGACTCCGGGTACGGGATGAAGTAGGACGCCCCGATGCGGAACCGCTCGTCGAAAATCTTGCGCCGCTCCCCGGGGGAGAGCGGCTTCGCCTTTTCCAGCTCGCGGGCCTCGTCCTCGGAAAGCCCGGCGTGCCCGTAGCCCAGCACGTCCATCTCGTCGTCCAGCAGGGTGATGACCGCCCGGCGGTAGGTACGGATGTCTATTATCACCTGGCAGATGAGGTGCAGCCGCGCGGAGAGGTCCTCGGTGGTCTGGAGCTGGGCGCTGGCGCGCAGGAGCGTCCGCAGCCGGGCCGCGGCCTGCCGGTAGTCCTCGACGCGGCGGCGCAGGCGGCCCAGCGTCTCCAGCACGGTGCGCCGAAGCGGACCCGCGTCGATCAGGACCTGGTTCAGCTTGTCCCGCAGTTCCTCGTAACGCAAAGCGGCTCCCGAGTCACCCGCCGGCGGCGCATCGTCTTGTAAGTGTAGCATCGACCGGGGAATCCGACAACCCTCAGCCGGCCAGGCCCCGCAGCGAGGCGATGAGCTCCCGGCAGTGCGCCTCGTCCCGGCCCGTCTTCTCCAGAATCAGGGCGACGCGCTCCAGGCGCCCGTCCCGGACCAGCGCCCGGAACGGTTCGAGGCCGATTTTCCCCTCGCCCAGGTACGCGTGGCGGTCCGTATGCGAGCCCAACTCCTTCGACGAATCGTTCAGGTGGATGCAGCCCAGCCGGTCCAGGCCGACGACGCGGTCGAAATCGTCGAGCACCGAGGCGACGTTGGCGGGGGAGGAGAGGTCGTAGCCCGCGCCCCACAGGTGGGCCGTGTCCAGGCAGACGCCCGCCGGGAGGCCCTTCGCGTCCAGGCCCGCCAGGAGGAAGGCCAGCTCCTCGAAGGTCGTCCCCAGGCAGGTCCCCGAGCCCTCGGAATCTTCCAAAAGAAGCACGGGCGCGCCGGGGGGGTTCTTCTCCATCACCCGGACGAGGCCGTCCACGATTTTTTTCAGGCCCGTCTCGCGCCCGGTCCCCAGGTGCTTGCCCGGGTGGAGGACCAGGTACTCGGCGCCGATTTTCCCGGCCTTTTCGAACTCCGACGCCAGCGCCGCGAGGCTTTTAGCGGAAACGTCGGCCTTGGGGCCGCCGAGGTTGATGAGGTACCCGGTGTGGACCACCACGGGGCCCTGCCCCAACTCCTCCCGCTTTTCGCGGAACCGGGCGATTTTCCCCGGGTCCCACTCCGAGTAGGCCCAGGTCGAGGGCGAGTCCACGAAAATCTGGTACGTGTCCGCGCCCACCCGCCGGGCGAGCTCGGGCACGGCGTCGATTCCCTTCCCCACCGAGAGGTGCATCCCGAAGCGCACGGCCCCCCTTTGTCCGCGGAAGCGGTCATTTTAGCCCAAAACGCCCCGGAGGTCACCCGGCGATTTTGAGGGTCCCCTCGCCGCCCCCGGTCGGTTATACTTGGGGCGGATACGTATCACCGAACCTCCGGTCCAAGACCGGAAAACCGAGGACCCGCCATGTACCGCTGTGGGAAGTGCGGCGCCGAGTTCATCGACCCCCTGGGCGGACGCTGCCCGGCGTGCGGCGTCCGGGTGAAGCCGAGCTGGGAGACGGAGCGGATGAGTGAGCCCGGTCCGCGCCCCGGGAGCGAAAAGGACGAAGGCACGGTCGAATTCAGCCTGGAGCCCGAGGAGACCCCCGGGCCGATACCGACGGGCACCATTAAAAGACTCTTCCGATCGCCGGAGGCACACCAGCCGGTGGACAATTTCCCCGATACCGGTGTCTACGGCCCCCCCAGGGATTACGGCGGTCAGACGACGCCGTCGGCGCCGAGTCCCCGCCGCGCCGTGGCGGGCGTTATTATACTGGCCTCGGTCATCATAGCCCTCCTGGGAATCGCGACGATGGTCGTCTTCCTCATGTCGGGCGACTGCGACCTGGAGGAGGTGGTCGGCGGCATAGCCGGGGACGAGAAGCAGGCGGCGGGCGAGTCGGAGCCGCTGTGGCGCGACCGGGCGGCGGAGATGCGCGAGGCGGGGTACGAGCCGGTGGCCGGGCTCCCGCCGAACCTCTGGCCCGCGGCGTACTCGACCCTGTGGTTCGTGGGGGACGACGCGACGATTTACTACGAGGCGGTGAAGGACCCCGAGCTCGGCGTCCTGCCGCTGCCCGACGGCGTGAGCTATATCGGCGACCTGAGCCCCGCGCCGGACGGGACCGGCGTCGTCGCCGTCCTGCGCACCGCCGACGGCCTGGGCGTGTACCGGCTCAACCCGGACGGGGGCTCCGAGCGGCTCCTGGACGGCGAGGCACTCTTCGAACGGCTGATGCAGGCGCACGGCTCGGAGGGGAGTTACGTCCTCGAGCTGAGCCGGGCCCGGTCGTCGGGTGAGCTCCTGCGCCGGCCGCGCCTCGACGCATCCACCGGGACGCTCTACACGGCCGCCGGCCCCCCCGGGGACTACGAAATCTGGACGGCCGACCCGGGAACCGGGGCCGTCGAGCCCTTCGAGTCCTACAACACCAACCTCATCCCCTGCGTGGTCCGGGACGGCGTTCTCTACTACCAGCACAACTCGGCGGGGCCCGGCGAACCGGCCCTGGTGTACGCCGAGGACCGGGCCACCGGGGACTACGAGTTCGTCATGACCCCCGGCAACACGGGGGGCATCATCTCCTTCGACCTGGGGGAGGACGGGACCCTCGCCTACCTCGGCGCGGACTACCTGGGCACGCCGGTGGCGTTCTACCAGCGGCCCGGAGAG
This sequence comes from uncultured bacterium, assembly GCA_964577465.1. Lineage (GTDB taxonomy): Bacteria > RBG-13-66-14 > RBG-13-66-14 > RBG-13-66-14 > RBG-13-66-14 > RBG-13-66-14. The sequence goes on from CAZNZF010000125.1 coordinate 4,266, forward strand.
GAATTCAGCGAAAACTTCAAGGTGCCGGGGGACGCGCCGGAGAGCGTGGCGCTGGGACCCGGCGGGGTCATCGCCGTCGAGGGGGCCTACGAGGGCCGGGACAACGTCATCTTCTTCAACCTGGACGACCTCGAGGGGGAGGACATGCCGCAGATTCGTTACTGGACGGGAATAACCGACATCCGGTCGGCCTGCCTCGGCCCGCCGCTGACGGCGCCCTAGGCCTGCCAATACAAGACAAGGGGTTTAACCGAGCGAAGCGAGCTACGCCTCTGGCGAAACCCCTTGCCTCAATAGAACCTCTTCCCCGGGAGGGACATGGCCTCCGCACCCAACCTGGAAGACCTCGTCCGGCGCGATTACGCGAGCCTCGTGGAGGATGAGCGGCTGGACACGGAGCAGGGCGTGGCCGAGCTGATTCTGGCCCAGTCCATCGAGGGCCACGCCCACACCGGCGCCGGGGCGTTCCACAAGCGCCGCTACCCCGACCTCGTCACCCACCGCATCGTGGAGCTTCTGGGCTGGAACGTGACCGACTGCCGCCTGGCGCGCCAGGCCCTCATCGACGAGGTCGCCGACTGGGTGGAGTCCGCCCTCGGCGGGAACCCGCGGAAGAAGTTGGTGGACGCGGCGGGGCACCCCCTGTTGCGGGTGCCCTGGCTGGCCGGGATGGAGGTGGAGCCGCGCGAGGTGCTGCGGGGCATCTGGCTGGGCGGCCTGCGCGACGACGAGGCGGTGCGGGCCCGCGCCGAGAAGGCTCACGGCGTGGTAATCGGCGGCGGCAGGTGCTTCGTCGTCGACACCCGCGTGATGCAGGAGATGGGCGAGGACCCGGACCGGCTGGCCCACGAGGCCCACGACGAGGCCCGGCTCGACGAGTTCCGCCGGAAAGGGCTGATAGCCGACGCCGGGAAAATCACCGTCGCCGACGTGGACGACGGCCCCTACGAGTACGACTACATCCGCTACCGCGTGGGGCCGGGGCACTCCGACGACGCGGCCATCATCGGGGCGGGTCTCCTGTACGGCACGAGCACGGCCCTGGGCGCCTGGCTGGCCGACGCCGTGGACACCCTGGAGAAATTCTCCGCGCGCTTCACCGACCAGGACGACGAGCTGGCGGCGATGGTGGGCGAGCGGGCCCCGGAGGCGAAGGTGCCCGAGGCGGACCTCATGCTGTACGTCGTCCTCTGCGCCATCGCCCTGGGCAAGGAGGAGAAGGTGCCCGACTCGAGCACCCGCCACCTCCTGTCGGTCTACCCCAAGACGGACAAGAGCCTCCTGCGCGCCCACCTGGACTTCCTCGAGGGCCTGCGCGGCCCGACCCAGCCCATGAGCCACGGCCAGACCACCACCCACGATTTCTACGCCTACCTGGTCCGGCGGCTGTCGGAGCTTCAGCGCAAGCCGTCGGTGCTCCCCCGGCGCGAGGCGGAGGGGCTCATGTCCACGGGGTTCGCCGTGGTGGGCCCCGGCGCCGGGCTGGCGGAGATGGCGGCGCTCTTCGCCGACCCCGAGGTGGAGCTGTTGGTGGTCTGCGGGGAGGACGGGTCGCCGCGGGGCATCGTCCGGGCGGCGGACGTCCTGCGCTTCGTCGGCGGCTCCGGGCCGGGGAAGTGATTCCCGGTCGATAACGGAGAGAAGCGGGCCCCCGGGCCCGTTTTTTTTACGTGTTCCGGGCCGGGGAGGGGGGTAAAGCGGCCCCCACCCTTGGGGGGAGGGCTGGGGTGTGGGGTGCGATGGTCTCCCCCTCCCCGTGGGAGAGGGCCGGGGTGGGGGCTTCCATTGAATAAAGCGGCGGGGACTGAAGTCCCCGCCCTACATTTATGGTTCAATCCTG
>CAZNZF010000126.1:0-2897 GCA_964577465.1 uncultured bacterium
ATGTGCCGCCCGTTTTCGCATAAAGAGGGCGGGGTACAGAGCCCCCGCCCTACATGTACGGTTCAATTGTAAACGGGCGGGTGTGGACACCCGCCCCTACGTCATCGCAATCGGCCCCGGACCGGCCGTCACCCCTCCAGCAACCCCAGGCGCCGGATGAGCTGCGGGTCCGGCGCGGGGATGACCTGCGCGTCCACCAACAGGCCCTGCTCCGTAACCCAGGCCCGTGCGACCTCCACCGCCTGGCTCACCGCCGCCACCTCCCCGGCCACCGAGAAATACCCCCGCCCGCCGAGGCCGACGGCCACGCGCATTTCGACGACCTCGACGCGGGCCGCCTTGGCCGCCGCGTCCGCCGCGCCCAGTGTGCTGGCGATGGAGTAGGTCTCGACTATTCCCAAGGCCGCGCCGGGGGGGTAGGGGTTGGCGCCGCCCAGGGCCGGAATCAATGACGGGTGCGCCGCGGGCAGGAGCGTAAAGTCCACCACCAGATGGGAGCCGACCTGCCGACCGGCGGCCAGCGCCGATTTCACCTCGGCCACGTCCCCGGCCCACAGAATCCCGAACTTCCCGGCGCAGAAGGGGCGCGCGAAAATCAGGCGCACCCGTGCCGCCTTGTTCCCCGCGTCCGCCGCCCGCATGCCCCGCGCGACGCTGTACAGCTCCAGAAGCCCCAGGGCCGTTTCGTCCATCAGTGGACCTCTATAGCTATGTGCGTGTCCGTGATCCCGGCCACGGTCCCGTCCGCCGGGGCGTGGAGGGGGACGCTCGTCTCCGCCGTCGCCTCGGCGATTTTGTCGCCGGTGCGGACCGCATCTCCCCGTTTCACGACCGGCGCCGCCGGGCTCCCCGCGCCCTGGAGGAGGGCGATTTTCAGGAAATTCACCGGCGGGGCCTCCACCCATTCCACGGGTCGAGCATAGTCGAGAATCCCCATGCGGCCCATGAGCCGCCGGGTCGGGGGGTGGCGCTCGCCGAAGAGCGGGCGGTCGCCGGGCGGAGCGCTGTCCCTTATTGGCCGGGGGAGGCGCTCCCGGATTTCGAGGGCCACGCGGCGCGGCGAGAGCCCCTCGGGGCAGGCGAAAAGCTCGCACACCCCGCAGGCGCAGCAGCCGTGCAGGTCGCCGGCCAGCTTTTCGAATCCCATATTCAGGCACAGCGCGCGCATCCACAGGTGCGGCCGGACCTCCTGCCCCGCGAGCCAGCGCGGGCAGGCCTCGGTGCACATCCGGCACTGGATGCAGGCGGTTAAAGACCTGCGCCGATTTATGGCCAGCGTATTGCGCAGGTGGGCGACGACGGGGGAATCGCCGGGCAGGGCGGTGTAGCCGGAGGTGTTCTTGGCGACGCGGGCCTCGGTCGGCTCAATGATTGTACCCATGGCCGGGCCGCCCTCGAGGACCACCGCGCCCGGTTCCGGTTTAGCAATTTTCACAAGCTCCGCCGCCGGGTAGCCGATAGGGACGGCGGTGACGAAGGGCCGCCCCACCGCCCCGACGACGCAGACCCACTTTTCGGTCACCGGCTTTTCCGCGGCGCGGGCCAGGTTGTAGAGCGTCTCCACGTTCTGCACCAGGGCCCCGACGTCGGCGGGCAGGCCGCCCCGCGGCACCGTCCGCCCGGTGACGATTTTGACCAGCGTCACCTCGTCGCCCACGGGGTAGGCGTCGGGGAGGGGAAAGAGCTCGACGCCGTCGCCGACCGCGTCTTTGAGCGCGCGCCAGGATTTTTCCCGCCTGGGCTTGGCCGCGACGACGAGGCGCTTCGCGCCCACGGCCTCCGCGGCGAGCCTCAACCCCCGCAAAATATTTTCCGCCTCGCGCTCGAGGAGCGCGGTGTCCTTGGCGACCAGGGGCTCGCACTCGGCGGCGTTGGCGATAATAATTTCGGCGGGGAGACAGAGCTTGACGTGGGTGGGGAATCCGCCGCCCCCGGCGCCGACGACCCCGGCCTCGCGCGCCAGGTCCACGGCTGTTCTGGCGGCGGTCATGGTTCGTTACCGCCGGGTGGAGAGGGTGAGGCCCAGTTCGGCCAGTGTGTCCCGGGCGGCGGGGGTGACGATGGCGCGGGGGGTGACGGGAATCTCGCCGAGACCGGCCCGGGCGGCGGCCCGGACGTCGTTCTCCGTGACCAGCTCCAGCGGTGCCACGCCCGCGGTCCCGCCCACCACGCGCGGCTCCCGGCCCCCGGCGGAGACGGTCGCCACGGGGAGCGGCCGGCGCTTTTCGGCGGTGGGGATTCCCTCCCGCGCGGGCGGCGGGGTCGTGTCCGCCAGGCGCACCGTGTCGCCGGTCTTCAGCCCGACGGCGTTCCCCTCGTCGGCGTCCAGGTGCAGCTCGAGGCGGAAGTCCTCCCGGACGCGGACCCGGACCTGGTCCAGGCGCGCCCCGCGCCAGCCGTCGGCCACCACGCTCACCCGCTGTCCGTCGGCCAGGCCCAGGGCGGCGGCGTCGGCGGGGGTGCAGTGCAGGTGCCGGTCGGCCACGGTCACCTGGTCCGTCAGGCGCAATTCACCCCGGGCGCCGATCAAGACCAGCGGGCCGTTCAACCGCACCGCCCCGCCGGGCAGCACCTCGTGGGCAACTCCCAGGCGGAACAGGTCGCTCTTCGAAAGTTCGACGACGGTCTCCTCCCGCACCGGTCCCAGGATGCGCAGGGTGAGCGCGGCCTTCGGGCCGACCAGATTCAAGGTTTCCTCGGCGGCGAACTGGCCGGTCTGGCTCAACCCGCGGTCCTCGGTCAACCGATATCCCTGGCCGAACAGGAGCGTGAGCGTTTCGGCGCACAGGTGCGCGTGGCGGCCGCTGACCGCCACGGGGATTTTACGCGGGTCGGCGTCCGAGGTCGGCACGCGCGGCGCCGGGCCGGTGGGGTTGGGCTCGATTGGAACGGGCGGA
>CAZNZF010000126.1:2997-6062 GCA_964577465.1 uncultured bacterium
CGAGCTCCCGCCGCACCGCCTCGGTCACGCGCCGGACGGCGTCTTTCGATTCCTCCGTCACGGGCTACCTATTCGCCGGGGAGGAGCATCTCCACGTTGTCGTGGGGCCGGGGGATGACGTGGACGCTGATGAGCTCGCTCACGCGGGCGGCGGCGGCGGCGCCGGCGTCGGTGGCGGCCTTCACCGCGCCCACTTCGCCCCGCACCATCACCGTCACGTAGCCCCCGCCTGTCTTCTCCTTGCCGATGAGCTTGACGTTGGCGGCCTTGACCATGGCGTCGGCCGCCTCGATGGCCCCGACCAGCCCCTTGGTCTCGATGAGCCCCAGGGCTATCTCCTGCAGGTTCTGAGCCACTGTGCCTCCAGGTAACAGTTTTTTGCCGTCGTCAAATCCGGGACTAGGGACCGCGCCCGGTCTCGTCCTCCTCGAACCGCCACCGTTTCCGGGCGTCGTCCGTAATCCCCTAAAGTGTACCACTTTCCGGCGCGGCACTCACCGCTCAAGCCGGTGGACGTAGGGCGCCGTCTGCGTGCCGGGCAGGTCGGTGAGCTGGTAGAGCTCCAGGGCGCCCAGGTCCAGGGCGTAGATGTCGTAATCGCCGTCGCGGAAGGAGGAGAAGAAGCACCAGAGCGTCCCGGCGGTGTCCCGGTACAGGTCGGGGTACTTGTCGTCGGCGAGTGAGATGACCAGGCGCTCCGGCTCGTCCGCCGTGAGCGTTATTCCGGCCGGGTCGGAAACGTCCCCGTGGAAGGTCAGCTCGCCGATGTAGAGGTCCCGCTGGTTGTCGTCCTCGGGCAGGCCGTGGAAGGCCAGGGGGAACGTGTCGCCGTCCCGGGGGGCGCGCTCGGGGTGCGGATTCAACAGGTCGGGGGAGAGCGCCCGGCCGGCGTACACGAACAGCCGGTTCACCTTGACGATTTCGTCGTCCGGGCCGAGGACGGCGTAGTAGAGCTGGAACTCGCCGTCTTTGAACCCCTGGAAGATGAAGACGACGGGGCCGTCCCCCGCCGGGGCGGCGTAGAGGGTGACCGGCTCGGTCTCGTCGCCTATCCCCAGGTCCAGCGTCCGCATCCCGTTGGACTCATCCCACAGGGCGATGTCGAAGCAGTCGGGTGCGGTTTCCGTGGCGAAGGCCACCGTCCCGCCGGGGGAGACGGAGGGGTGCAGGTCGCGCATCGGCCCGCCGAAACAGACCGGCTCCTCGCCGTTTTTTTCCAAAAAGATGTCCTCGACGCCGTCCGCGCCCGGCCCCTCGTGGACCAACAGGCCCGCGGAGGCGACGCCGTCCATGCCGCGCCCGAGGACCCCCGTGGGCGCCGTCTCGCCGGAGGGGACAGAAATCGTGTAGAACCCCACGCCCTCCGGGGTCTTGGTCTGGAAATAGATTTCCGCCGGGTCGGGGAATTTCGCCAGGAACTCCTCCAGGCCGCCGGCCACGGAGTACCTCGTCGCGGCCCCCGCGGCGGCCAGGAGCGTAAAAATCACGACCGCAATCTTTTTCGGCATGTCAAAACCCCAGTTCGTCCAGGGCCCGCTTCACCGCGAGGGCGATTTCCTCTTCGGTGGGCTCACGGGTTGCCCTTTCGGGGAGCCCCTCGCGGTCGTAGGCCAGTCGTTTGATGTTTATCAGATGACGGGCGGTGACGTTGTCGCCGGTCGCCGAGCCGCCCCAGGCCCCGGGTCCCAGGGTCAGCGACGGTTCGAGGTTGGTCGTGTATCCGACGGCGCCCAGGGCGGCGCACGTGTTGACCAGCACCCGGCAGACCGGCTTCTCCCGGGCGAAGGCCTCGACGACCTCGGCGTTGCGGGCGTGGATGGAAATCGTGTGGCCCATCCCGCCGAATTTCAACAGCTCGATGCAGCGCTCGCACCCCAACCGCCAGCCGTCGGCGGTGTAGAACGCCAGCACGGGGCAGAGCTTCTCCGCCGAGAGGGGACGGTCGGGGCCGACGCCCTCCAGCTCGGCCAGGAGGACCGTCGTCGTCTCCGGCACGCCGACGGCCGATTGCTCGGCGACCCAGCGGGCGGGCATCCCCACCGCCGCGCCGTTGAACTCCCCCGCCGGGAAGAGGAAGGCGGAGATTTTGGCGGTTTCCTCGGGGTCCAGGAAATACCCGCCGCTTTTTACGCACTCCTCCCTCAACCGGTCGGCGACGGGGGCGTCGGCCACGAGGGACTGCTCACAGGAGCATACGACGCCCGAGTCGAAGGTGGTTCCCCGGAACACGTGGCGGACGGCATTTTCCACGTCGGCGGAGCGGTCCACGTAGACCGGGACGTTGCCGGGACCCACGCCGTAGGCCGGCTTGCCCGAGGAGTAGGCCGCGCGCACCAGGCTCATGCCGCCCGTGGCCAGAATCACGTCGGTCAGCTCGTGGCCCATGAGCTCGCGGGTGGCCGCCATGACGCCGCCGGAGAGGCAGGAAACGGCCCCGGCCGGTCCGCCCGCCCGTTCTACGGCGCCCTGGCAGATTGCCGCCGCCCGGCGGGTGCACTCCACCGTGCGCGGGTGGGGGCTCATCACCACGGCGCAGCCCGCCTTGACCGAAATCAACGCCTTGAAAATCGCGGTGGAGGTGGGGTTGGTGCACGGGATTATCGCGGCCACGACGCCCATCGGCACGCCGTACTCGACGACGCCGCGGGCCGGGTCGCGGGAGAGGACGCCCGCCGTGCGCTGCTTCAAAACACTCTCGGCCACCTCGCGGGCGGCGAAGGTATTCTTGAGAATTTTATCCTCGACGACGCCGAAGCCGGACTCGCGGACGGCGAGCTCGGCCAGCTCCCGGGCGGCGGCGAGGGCGTCCTCGGAGATTTTCCGCACGTAGCGGTCCAGCTCCTCCGGCGTTTTCCGGCGGAGCACGTCGGCGGCTTTTCGCGCCTGGCGCAGGAGCTCGCGCGCCTCGAAAATTTTCTCCAGGTCCGGGTCCATCTAACCTCGGTGCTCCGGCCGGTGGATGTCGAGCTTTCTGATTATCCGGTTCAGGTAGCTGCGCTGGATGCCCAGGGCCTCCGCGGTCCGCGTCTGGTTCCCGCCGTGGGCGTCCAGGGCCTTGGCGATGA
>CAZNZF010000127.1:0-6046 GCA_964577465.1 uncultured bacterium
CCCCCCCTCTCCCTAACCCTCCCCCCAGAGGGGGGAGGGGACAGGTCGCCCCTACGAAGGCGAATTCTATAAAAAAACCGCCCGTCGGCGGCGCGCACTTATGTCATCAACCCCGGAAAGATACAATCCGCCCCACATTCCCCCGCCGGGCCCCCCGGTCGGATAAAAAAACCGCCGCCCTAAACGGCGCACCCCGGTCTCACGAAATCGGATTAAATCCGCATCCTTATAAAAACGCCCCGAACCCGGCCCACCGACCCGCAGACCCTTAAAAGTAGAAGCTAATCCCGGCGCCCGCGGTTATCCCGGAGAACCGCTCCTCCTTGGGGGTGAAGGGGTGGATGTAGTGGCAGCCCACCTCTATTATCACCGACGGCTGGAGGGGGAACTCCGCCCCCACCTCGACGAAGACGGCGAAGTTCTGGGCGTTCTGGATGTAGGTGAAGCTTCCCCCGCTCTCGCGCTCGATGTCCAGGGAGCTCGACCGGAGCGTGAACGCCGGTCCGGCCCCGAAGTACGGCGAAATCCACGTGGTGGGCGAGAAACTGATGCGCGGTGAGATGCCGAAGGTCATCAGGTTGCCGGTCACGTCCGGGTCCCGGCGCTGCCAGACGTCGGTCATCTTAAGGCTGGTGTACTCGAAGAAGCCGTAGAGTTCGAGCTCGCCGGGCTTGAAGCGGTATCCGAAGCGGAGGGATCCGTCGTAGCCGTCGTGGAAGAAGTAGGAGGGCCCGGAGTAAACCCAGTAGCCGCCGAAGAGCCCCGTGACGAAACCGGAGATGGGCTTGCGCGGCGCCTCGGCGAGAGCCGCCACCGTCAGCATTAAAAGCAGCACCACGAGGACTTTACGCAAGGCTCCCTCCCGCCGGGGACCCCATTTTGTCGGCAGTATAGCAGGACGGTCGGATAAGTGTCAACGAACACAACATGTTGGGGAGCAAAAAGCGGACCAGGGAACCGGCGGACGCCCGTTCCCCGTCCCGATTCCGTCGCTCGACGAGATTAACGGCGGAGACGGACTACCCCAGCCGCGCCTGCAGCAGGCCCGGGAGCCGGCTGGGCCGGTCGGCCACCGGCACGCCGAAGCATGATGCTTCGCCCGGTTATCACCCGCGCAACCTCTCCGCTAACAGGTTGGGAAGCTGGCTGGGCAGGTCGGCCACCGGCACGCCCACGGAGGTCAGCGCCTCGATCTTGCTCTGGGCCGTCCCCCTGCCCCCGGCGATGATGGCCCCGGCGTGGCCCATGCGCTTGCCCTTGGGGGCGGTGCGCCCGGCGATGAAACTCACCACCGGCTTGGTCACGTTTTTGCGGATGAACTCCGCCGCTTCCTCCTCGTCCGTGCCGCCGATTTCGCCGATCATCACCACCCCGGTGGTCTCGGGGTCGTCCTCGAAGGCCGTCAGGGCGTCGATGAAGTTGGTCCCGATTATCGGGTCCCCGCCGATGCCCATGCAGGTGGACTGCCCCAGCCCGGCCGCGGTCAAGGACCACACCACCTCGTAGGTCAGCGTCCCCGAGCGGCTCACCAGCCCCACGCCCCCCGGCCGGTGGATGTGCCCGGGCATGATGCCCACCTTGGCCTTGCCCGGGGAGATGATTCCGGGGCAGTTGGGGCCGATGAAGCGCAGGCCGCGGGCCCGGTAGTAGTGGTAGGCGCGCAGGACGTCCAGCGTGGGGAGCCCCTCGGAGATGCAGACGGCGAGCCTTATCCCCGCGTCGGCGGCCTCGAAGAGCGCGTCGGAGGCGAAGCGCGCCGGGACGTAAATCACGCTCGCGTCCGCCCCGGTTTTCTCCACCGCCTCGGCCACCGTGTCGAAGACCGGGATGCCGTGGACCTTTTGGCCCCCCTTGCCCGGCGTGACCCCGGCCACCACCCGGGTCCCGTACTCGGCCATCTGGAGCGTGTGGAAGGAGCCGTCCCGCCCGGTGATGCCCTGGACGACCACGCGGGTCTTCTCGTCGACGAATACGCTCATCGTCCCTCCCTCGCGGCGGCGACGGCCTTCCGGACCGCCTCGTCCAGGTTCACCCCGGCGGAGATGCCCGCCTCGGCCAGCATCGCCCGTCCCTGGTCCTCGTTGGTCCCGGTGAGGCGAACCACCAGCGGAATCTCCAGCGGCATCTTTTTCAGGGCCGCCAGGAGCCCCGCGGCGATGTCGTCGCAGCGCGTGATGCCCCCGAAGATGTTCAAAAGAATCGCCCGCACGTCCGGGTCGCCGGTGACGATTTCCATGGCGGTCAGCACCTTAGACGGGTCGGAGGAGCCGCCCACGTCGAGGAAGTTGGCCGGCTCGGAGCCGAAGTGCTTGATCAGGTCCATGGTGGTCATGGCCAGCCCGGCGCCGTTGACGATGCAGCCCACGTCGCCGGAGAGCTTGACGTAGGACAGGCCCGCGGCCTTGGCCTTGAGCTCCAGGGGGTCCTCGGCGCTCACGTCGCGCATGGCCTCCACGTCGGCCTGGCGGAAGAGGGCGTTGTCGTCGAAGTTGATTTTGGCGTCGATGGCCACCGCCCGGCCGTCCCGCGTGATGACGCACGGGTTGATTTCGGCCAGGGAGGCGTCGGTGGCCAGGAAGAGTTTATACAGCTTGGCCAGGAAATCGGCGAGCTGCTTCTGCACGCCGGGGTCGTCGGAGAGGAAGCCGGCCAGCCGCCGCCCGTGGTGCGGCCAGAACCCGACCGCCGGGTCCACGGGGAGCTTCAGGATTTTCTCCGGCGTCTTCGCCGCCACCTCCTCGATGTCCACCCCGCCCGCCGCGGACACCATGAACACCGGGTACTTCGACGCCCGGTCCAGGACTATCCCCAGGTACAGCTCACGGGCGATGTCCACCGCCTCGTCGATGAGCACCCGCTCCACGGTTAGGCCCTTGATGTCCATGCCGAGGATGGCGCGGGCGTGCTCGATTAGCTCCGCCTCGTTTTTGGCGAGCTTCACGCCGCCGGCCTTCCCCCGGCCGCCCACGTGGACCTGGGCCTTCACCACGCAGGGGTAGCCCACCTCCGCCGCCGCCTTGGGAGCATCCGCCGGGTCGGTAATCACCACGCCCTTGCTCGTGGGGATGCCGAACCTGCGGAACAGCTCCTTGGCCTGGTATTCGTGTATCTTCACCCGCCGTTCCCCTTTCATCGAAGACAAAGACCGGTGAATTTTATCACCGGCCGGACGCGCCCGCAAGGACGGGGGACGATTGCGCTCCGGTCCCGAATATGCCAAGATGATGCCGGACTCAAGCGACGAATAAAGCCGAGGAGGGGAAGATGCGCTTCATTCTCGTATTATCAATCCTTTTAACCGGTGCCGCCCTCGCCGCCGAGGTCACCCTCGAGCCCCACGTCGACGACAACAACGACGCCACCATCTGCCAGAACGCCCCCGACTGGGATTACGGCGCCGAGTGGCAGCTCTGGGCCGGCCACTGGCTGGGCCACGTGGACTTTTTAATCCAGTTTTACGCACTCGACGACTACCTGGACGTGGACCTGGTGAGCGCGACGCTGAAGCTCTACAACGAACACTTCTACGGCGGGCCGCCGGTCCAGGCGACCGTCTACCGCATCAAGGGGGAGTGGGACGAGGCCGACGTCACCTGGAACACGAACCCCGGCTACAACGCCGACATCGGGGACGGCTTCAACGTCACCGCCGACCACGTTTGGTACGACATCGACGTCACCGACATCGTGCAGAGCTGGATCGACGGGGACATGGACCACTACGGCTTCTACATCCGCAACAGCGTCCAGGAGGAGAAAGTCGCCTACATCATGTGTGGGGATTACTTCCTGGACTACTCGCTCTCCCCGAAGCTGAAGCTGGTGTACACCGGGTCGGAGGTGCAGTCGGCGAGCTGGGGCGAAATCAAGGCGGGATTCTAGCGACACGGAGCGGCAAGAGGATTGTAGCGGTCTCCCTCTCCCTGTGGGAGAGGGATTAAGGGTGAGGGCTACCTTATAATAAACGGGCCGACCTGAAGGTCGGCCCCTACGTCATCGAACGGGAACGTTAAAGCGGCGGGGATGGAATCCCCGCCCTACGCCATCGCAGCCGGTGGTTAAAAAACGGCGGGGACTTTAGTCCCCGCCCTACATTCAGGCGTATAACGCAGATGAACAAACGGACGGGTGTGGACACCCGCCCCTACAGGTTAGGATAAATTTATTCCACGTTCACGGCACGATTTGGATGGTGTCGGCCCAGACGTGGGTCATCTCCTCGATGTAGGAGCTGGACCCGCCCACGGACACCCGCACCGGCCCGGAGGCCATCTCGCTCTTGATGTACAACAGCTCGTTGGTGTGGCCGGTGAAGTGGCAGTGGACGTGGCGCCCGCGGTCGGTCACCAGCATCAGGCTGGCGTTGTCCGTGGCGACGACGTTGACCTCGACGACCTTGCCGGTGACGATGGCGGCGCCGCGGGGCGTCTCCCAGCGGAGGTCCCAGCCGAAGGCCTCCCCGCCGGTGTCGTACTCGGCCAACAGGCGCTTGGCGCGGTCCGAGGGGCTGGCCTCCAGCTCGCGCCGGACCGACTGCCCCATCGTCTCGTCCGGCGTCTGCAGCATGATGTGGTACAGGCAGTCCACCCCGTCCTCACCCAGGTGGCCGAGCTCTGCTATTATCTGCTTTTTGGCCCCGGCCTGCGTGACGGGGTCGAAGAAGGCGTCGAAGAAGATGGGCACCAGGTCGGGGTCGCGCAGCATCCCCAGGGCCTTGACCGTCTCGGTCTGGATGGCGGGGTCGGCGGACTTGAGGCCGGGGATATAGACCTGGGCCGGGATGTCGCCGAACTGCTGGAGGGCCGCCAGCGCCGCCTTGCGCATGTTGGGGTCGTCGTCGGTAATCATGGCCGCCAGCGGCTCGATGGCGCTGCGGGCGCCCATCCGGGCCAGCACCGGCGGTACGGCCAGGCGCACCGTGGGGTCGGGGTCCGAGCGCATGACCGCCACCAGGGCCATCGTCGCCCCCTTGTCCCCGATTTCGTCCAGGGCGTCCACCACCGCCAGGCGCAGGCTCGCGTCCTCCAGGTAGCCCAGCGACTCGGTCAGCTCGAAGAGGTAGTCCCGGTCGCCCAGGAGCGCCTTCTGCTTGTGGTACTCGATGTCCCGGGCGTCGTGGACTGCGCCGCAGCCCGCGAGGATGAGCGCCAAAAACCCGGACAGGACGAGGAGCGGCTTGCGCGGCATACACCACCTCTTTCGGCTGACACGGCCATTATAAACCAAAACGGTCCCGGCGGGGGCGGGCGTGATTGGGCGGATTATTTGAAAGCGCGGCGCGGGCCGTCTGCCATCAGCTCCCCGGCCTGACGCCGACGGTGGGCGGCGCGGCGCTTTTATGTTGGCGCTGTACCGGGATTTACGCCGGCGCGGCCCTGGCGGCGCTTTTCGTCGTACTGCGGGGGAGGCTGGGACGGGGGCTGCCGGGGGGCTGGAAAAAGGCGCCCCTCTTCGTCTGGGCGGCGCCGTTGGTCGTGGACGAAATACTGGTCAGCCTGGGCGTCTGGGGCCCGCCGGGGTGGTGGCGGCTGGCGACGGGGGCGCTGGGCGGCGCGGCAATGATGCTCCTCGCCCTGGGCCTGTTGGGCGGGAACTGGCGCAGGGTGAGGGCCCGGCGGAGGGGGGAGCATCTTGACGCGTCGGGAGGCATTGTAAGCGGGACAGAGGCGCTGGTGCTGCCGCCGGCCGTCTGCGTCATTCTGACGGGCTGCTCGTTTCTGGGTGAGGTGGGGCCGTGGGTGCTGGGACCGCTGGGGCTCGTCGGGGTGCTGACGGCGTTCACCGCGGCGGGGGCGCTGATGCTGTCGCCGTGGCCGCCGTGGACGCGGGGTGGATGGTGGGGTTACGGCGCGGGGTCGGTCTGCATCGGCCTGGCGGCGTGGGCGGTTTTGTGGTTATTGCACGGGTGAGGAAAAACGGGCGGGTGTGGACACCCGCCCCTACGCCGTCGCAATCGGAAACGGCGGGGAAAGGATTCCCCGCCCTACGCCGTCGCAATTCGCGGCGGCCCGCAGAGGGGCCGCCCTACGGCATCGCAATCGGAAAC
>CAZNZF010000128.1:0-2139 GCA_964577465.1 uncultured bacterium
CGGGAATAACCGGCGCCCACAATTCCCTCCCCCCTTTGGGGGGAGGGTTAGGGAGAGGGGTAAAACGCGGCGGGGATAGAATCCCCGCCCTACGAATACGGCCAATGGACGTAAAACGCCCCTACGGCTCCAGGCGCTTGATGGTCCGCGGGAACGGGATGACCTCCCGGATGTGGTGCACCCCGCCGAGCCACTGCACGAACCGCTCCAGCCCCAGGCCGAACCCGCCGTGCGGCACCGCCCCGTACCGCCGCACGTCCAGGTACCAGCCGAACGCCGCGCGGTCCAGGCCGTGCTCGGCGATTCTTCTTTCTAAAAGCTCCGGGTCGTGGGCGCGGATGCTGCCCCCGATAATCTCCCCGTACCCCCCCGAGGCGATGAGGTCGTCGCACTGGACGTAGCGGTCGTCGTCGGGGTCGGGCTCCATGTAGAACGCCTTGGCCACGGCGGGCCAGCGCTCGATGAAGACCGGCACGTCGCCGAGGCCGCCCAGGGCCGTCTCGTGGGGCGCGCCGAAATCGTCCCCCCACTCCACCGGCTCCCCGGCCGCGGCCAGCTTTTCCAGCGCCTGGTCGTAGGTCAGCCGGGCGAAAGGCTTATCCCGCGCGGCTTCAAGACGCCCGATAACCTGTTCGGCCGTCTCCTCCCCCTCGACGAAGTCCGGCCCCTTGGGGTCGTGGATTTTTTCGATTAAATCCGCGTTCGCGTCCAGCACCTTCCCCGTCACGTACTTGACCATGCGTTCTTGGAGGGCGACGTTTTCCTCGTGGGTCAGGAACGCGGCCTCCGGCTCCAGCATCCAAAACTCGGTCAGGTGCTTGCGGCCGAAGGACCGCTCGGCCCGGAAGGTGGGCCCGAAACAGTACACCCGCCCCAGCGACTGGCAGGTGGCCTCCGAGTAGAGCTGCCCCGACTGCGACAGGTACGCCGCCCGGTCGAAGTACTCCAGCTTGAACAGGGCGCTGGTGCCCTCGCAGGCGTTGGCGGTGATAATCGGCGAGTCCGCGCAGACGAAGCCCTCGGCGTCCAGAAACGAGCGGAAGTGGAAAATCGCCCGGTCGCGCAGGCGCAGAATGGCCCACTGCCGCTCGGTGCGCAGCCAGAGGTGGCGGTGTTCGAGGAGGTAATCCACGCCGTGGGCCTCCTCGCCGCGGCCCTTGGGCTGGATGGGGTAGTCGGGCGTGCTGGGGCCGATGACGGTGAATCCGCTGACGGTGAGCTCGAATCCGCCGGGGGCGCGCTCATCCGCCCGGACCGTCCCGGTGACGGCGCAGGAGCATTCCAGGTCGGCCGCCGCCGCCGCCGCGTACTCCGCCTCCGACAGGTCGTCCGCCGCGGCCACCGCCTGGATGCGCCCCGTGCCGTCGCGCAGCAGGAGGAACAGCAGCTTCTTCCCGCTCTCGCGCTTGCCGCAGAGCCAGCCGCGCAGCGTCACGGACTCGCCGACGTGCCCGGAAATTTCGGAAATTCTCGCGTTCATGGTGCCTGTTCCCCGCGTAAAAAACCGGCCCGGATTCTACAGACGCCGCGGGCCCGCGTCAACCGGGAATCTGCCGAATCATCGCGGCCAGGGCCTCGCGGCTCGACGATTCCAACGGCAGGTCCAACAGCCGCTCCACCCGCCGGGCCAGGCTGTCCCGAATGAGCTGGAACGCCTTGAGCCTCCGGCCGTGCTCGTCGGGGACCCGCGCCGGGTCCTCGTAGAACCACGGCACCGTCGGCGACCCGGCCCAGTCCGGGCCTCGGCCCCAGGTCTCCCGGCACAGGACGATCACCACGTCGAAGCCGACGCCGGCCACGGTGGTGGTGGGCTTGGGCGTGTGCGCGGCCATCGAAATTCCGAGCTCGCCCATCACGGCGTGGGTGAGCGGGTCGAGCGCCTTGGCGGGGTCGCGCCCGGCGGAGTGGGCCCCCACGGACCCCGCGCTCATCTCGCGCAGCAGCGCCGCCGCCATCGGCCCCCGCGCCGCGTCCCGCCGCGACAGGAAGAGGAACCGCCGAACGCGGCGCTCGTCCTCTCGGGAAACGTCGGACCTGGGCCACCCTCCGCCCTTCACGGCTCCTCACTTCACAAGACGGCCTGGAATTGGTTATATTGTAGCTGGTTTTGACCCTTCGCGCACCTCCCCGTCGGGGCCG
>CAZNZF010000128.1:2239-4448 GCA_964577465.1 uncultured bacterium
GGGAGGGCGACGTGGCGGCTCTCTCTGTAGGGGCCGACCTTTAGGTCGGCCCGAGGGTAGAAATTCGTCAGGTGCTTCCACAACGAAAAACAACTCCAAGACTCCAATGCTTCGACTACAAAGGTCGGTACGCTTATTCCGTAACTATCTGTACCTATAATAAAATGTCGATTTTTAAGGATGCGGAAATCGTTAATGAGATATTAAGCGTTTTGCTTTCGGTGTGCTCAAGGGAGCAATTCGTTGTTTTGGCCTACTGTTTCATGCCTGACCATCTGCATCTCCTCCTAGCGGGAGAGGAAAAGAGTGAATTAGTTAGAACTCTTAAAACCTTTAAGCAAGTTACAGCACACGGTTTCAAAAAAGGTCACGGGAAGCCATTATGGCAGCGTGGTTATTACGACCATATCGTGAGAAAAGAAACGGATTTAATGATTGTGGCCGATTACATTTGGAGTAACCCTGTGCGTAAAGGTTTGGCTGATACAAATTTGGATTACCCTTTCTCTGGACCGAGGGCATATTTGACCGTCAGACCGGCGTGAGTCGGGGGATTGCGGGCCGACCTGAACGGCTTGCCGTCGGTCGGCCCCTACAGGGACATATGGGTGACCTTCTGCGCCACGCGGGGAAAATCGAAAAGAACGGCGGGCAGTTGAAGCTCGAATAAGGGGGCCCTTTGGACAAGTACGTGATTTCCGGCGGGAAGCGGCTGGAGGGCGAAATCGGTGTCTCCGGCTCCAAGAACGCGTCGCTGCCGATGTACCCCGCGGCGATCCTGGCCGCCGAGGGGAAGGTGGTGCTGACCAACGTCCCCCGGCTGGACGACGTCTTCACCATGCTCGAGGTGCTGGACGTCCTCGGGCTGGCCTCGGGCTGGCCCGGCGAGCACGCGGTGTCCCTGGACGCGACGGGGAAGCTGGAGACGCTGGCGCCCTACGAGCTGGTGCGCAGGATGCGGGCCAGCGTGAACGTGCTGGGTCCGCTTTTGGCGCGGCTGGGCGAGGCGCGGGTCTCGCTGCCGGGGGGGTGCGCCATCGGCACCCGGCCGGTGGACCTGCACCTCAAGGGGCTGGCGGCGCTGGGGGCGGAGCTGGCCATCGAGAACGGCTACATCGTCGGGAAGGCGAAACGGCTCGCCGGTTGTAGGATAAACCTCTCCGGTTCGCATGGTCCTTCGCGGGGCGCCACGGCCAACGTGCTCATGGCGGCGGTGCTGGCGCGGGGGACGACGGTCATCGAGGGCGCCGCCCGGGAGCCGGAGACCGCCGACCTGTGCCATCTCCTCGTGGCGATGGGCGCGAAGATGGACGGCATCGGCACGCCGACCCTGGAAATCGAGGGCGTGGACTCCATGCACGGCTGCGAGTATTCGGTGATGGGCGACATCATCGAGGCGGGGACGTACATGGCGGCGGCTGGCATCACGCGCTCGCGCGTCACGCTCTCCGGCTGCCCGCTCAAGGACATGGCCCCCGTGGCGGAGAAGCTGGCGGAGGCCGGGGTCGTTTGCTCCGACGAGGATGGGCGGGTTGTTGTGGACGGGCGGGGCGGCAAGCGGCCCGTGGAAATCCGCACCGGCCCCTGGCCCGAATTCCCCACCGACATGCAGGCGCAGATGATGGCCCTGGCCACCGTGGCGCCGGGCATCAGCGTCTTCACCGAAACGATTTACCCCGACCGCTTCATGCACGTGCCGGAGCTGGTGCGTCTGGGGGCGACCATCAGCCGGGACGGGGCCACGGCGGTGGTGCACGGGATGTCGCGGCTGGCCGGGGCGCACGTGATGGCGACGGACCTGCGGGCGTCGGCGGCGCTGGTCCTGGCCGGGCTGGCCGCCAGGGGCGAGACCCACGTCCACCGCGTGTATCACCTGGACCGGGGCTACGAGGGGATGGAGAAGAAGCTCGCCGCCGTGGGGGCCGACGTCGTCCGCGTGCCCGACGAGGAGGCCTGAGAGCGGGCGGTCCGGCGGTTAGGGGGTTCCTTTCCCCACCGCGTTTAATCCACGTTTGCGCCGCGTATTTGCGATGACGTAGGGGCGACCCTCTGTGGTCGCCCGCGTTTTTTCTGTAAGGTAGCCCTCACCCCTACCCGTCGGCGCGCCGCTCCCTAAGAGGGAGAGGGGGACGCTACCCGGCCCCCCCCCAACCACCCCCCCCCCCCGGGGGGGGGGGGCGCCCCCCACCCCACCCCCCCCCGGGCCGGG
>CAZNZF010000128.1:4458-5994 GCA_964577465.1 uncultured bacterium
CTCCCTAACCCTCCCCCCAGAGGGGGGAGGGGACATGCACCCCTCACACCGGCCAGGGACGGCGGTTTGCACACCCGCAGATAAAAAGTGCAATTTACCGTTGGCCTGTGTTAGAATTTTCCCCGGTATTAACCCCGTGTCCAATAAGGGATGGGGGAGTTTTGCCCTTTCCCAGCCCGAGAGGCCAATTTACCGACGAAAGGGAGGAGGTTCGTTGATGAAAACTCTGCGGACGTTGCTGCTCCTGGTCCTGGCAGTAGGGGCCATGGCGGCGGACAAGACCGTCTACATCGAGGACTTCGACGCCTCGTGGTGACCGTACTGCCCCAGGATGCGTGAAGCTTTCGCGCATCTCCGCGAGGATTATACCGAGGAAGATCTCACGGTGGTCATCAGCCACAGCGGGGACGGGTACGCCGGCGCCTACACCAGCTACCGCAAGAGCTACTGCGCCGTTTCCGGCGTCCCCACCGCCATGGTGGATTACATCTACAAGCTGGTCGGCACCTACGAAACCTGGCAGATAGACTACGACTGGCTCGCACTCCGGATAGGCTGGCAGCAGGCCAAGGAGTCGGAGGCCACGCTGGACCTCGACTGCTTCGCCATCGGCGACGACATCTATCTGGAGACCACGGTGAACCTGGACGAGGACCTCGCCGACGGCCAGTGGTGGGTGTGGATGTGCGTGTACCAGGAAATGTGGGACACGTACCCGCTGGTCGTCCGCGACGGCACCACCACGCCGCCGGTGCTCCAGATTTCCGAGGCCGGCGAGAGTGACAGCTACTACTGGGACTTCGACCCCACCGGCTGGGACACCGACCACCTGGTGGGCGTCTGCTTCCT
Organism: uncultured bacterium; assembly: GCA_964577465.1. Lineage (GTDB taxonomy): Bacteria > RBG-13-66-14 > RBG-13-66-14 > RBG-13-66-14 > RBG-13-66-14 > RBG-13-66-14. Next base: position 5,308 of record CAZNZF010000128.1, read on the forward strand.
GGAGAAGAACTTCGGCGACAAAGAGGTCGTGCAGTCCAGCATGCTCTACCTGGACCTGGGCAGCCTGCTCGACACCCGCGAGCCCCTCGTGGAGGACATCGATCCCTATAACGGCGAGGACGACGTGCCGATCGACTCGACCATCGAGTTCACCCTGCGCGACGACTCGGGGGTCAACCTGGACACGCTGGACTTCTCCGTGACGGACGACACGCTTTCCAGCGGCCGGGCTCTCACCCCCGGCAGCCACTCCCTCTCCACCGGTTTCACCAGCACCGGTGATATCTCCGGCGACCTGGACATCGACGATTCCGACCCGCAGTCCGTGGTCTGCACCTTCACGCCGGACGACGATTTCGGCTACGAGGCGACCGTCACCTGCACCATCGCGGCGGGGCTGGAGGATACCCAGGGCTACGCCACCACCGAGGACGTGGTTTGGAGCTTCACTACCGAGGAGTGGGTCCGCATTCAATCGTCGAGCTGGGGCGCCATCAAGGCCCAGTTCTAAAGAGGGCGTAGTGATTCGTAGGGGCGGGTTTTTTCACCCGCCCTTTTTTAATATCCCCCTCGCCCCTCTGGGGAGAGGGCCGGGGTGAGGGGTGCGATGATGTAGGGGCGTGGCTTCTACGCCCCGCCGCTTTCCGAACGGACTTGAGAGTCCGTTCTCCACGTAAAAGGGTGGAG
>CAZNZF010000129.1:0-5980 GCA_964577465.1 uncultured bacterium
GGAGGGGCCGCCCTACATCATCGCAAGCGGCGGGGATAGGAATCCCCGCCCTACGCCATCGCAATTTACGGCGGCCCGCGGAGGGGCCGCCCTACATCGTCGCAAGCGGCGGGGATAGGAATCCCCGCCCTACGTCATCGCAATTGCGGGGTGGACCGGTCACCCGTTCCGCCGAGGGCACGAATCTGGTAAACTGGGGGAGATTTTCCCCCATCCAACCCCGCGGAGGACAGACATGCGACCGGTGGCCACCACCGAAGAGATGCGGCTCATAGACAGCGTTACCATCGAGGGCGACGGCCTGCCCGGGACGGCCCTGATGGAGAACGCCGGGCGCGGCGTCGTCCGGGAGATTATCACCCGCTTCCCCGACCTGGGGCCCGGCGACGTGGTGGTGGTCGTGGGGAAGGGGAACAACGGCGGCGACGGGCTGGTCATCGCCCGCCACCTGGCCGGGGCCGGCGTCGAGCCGCTGGTATTTTCCGTGGGCGACCCCGCCGAGCTCACCGGCGACGCCCTGTCCAACTGGAACGTGCTCCGGGCCGGCGGGCGCGGGGCGTGGGTCGTCGAGGGCGAGGATGACGTGGCCGAGCTGGCGCGCGCCCTGGAACACGCCGTCATCGCGGTGGACGCGCTCCTGGGAACGGGTGTATCGGGCGAACCGCGGGGGCTTTTCGCCCCGGTGATTCGGACCCTCAACGACGGCTCCGCCTTCGTCGTCGCGGTGGACGTCCCCTCCGGGCTGGATTCGACCACCGGCGCCGCGGGGCTGGCGGTCCAGGCGGACCTCACCGTGACCCTGGCCTGCCCCAAGACGGGGCTCTTCCTCCCGCCGGGGTACCTTTTGACCGGGGAGGTCGTCACCGCGCCCATCGGCGTCAACCCCGAGCGGTTCGCCGGCCTGCGGACGTTCCTGGCCGAGCCCGGCGACGTGGCGCCCTACTTCGAGCCCCCACCCCCGGATACGCACAAGGGCGGGCGGGGGACGGTGAACGTGCTGGCCGGATGCCGGGATTACTCGGGGGCGGCGGGGCTCGCCTGCCTGGCGGCCTGCCGCACCGGGGCCGGATTGGTCACCCTCTGCGCGACAGCCTCCACCCTCCTGTTGGTCAAGCCGGCCATGCTGGGGGTCACCTCGGTGGAGCTGCCCGACGAGGCCGGTTTCGTCTCCCACTACGGGGCGCAACTGGCCCTGGCGCAGCTCGACTCCGGGGACGCGGCGGTGGTCGGTCCGGGCCTGGGCGCCGACGGGTGCGTCGGGCGGACCCTCGAGGCCGTCCTGCCCGGCATCCGCGTGCCTCTGGTCGTGGACGCCGACGGGCTGAACACCACCGGCCTGGACGTGCTCAAGCGGGTGCAGGCCCCCCTGGTCATCACCCCGCACCCCGGCGAGGCGGGGCGGCTCCTGGGTTCCTCCGCCGCCGAGGTCAACGCGGACCGCCTCGGCGTCGCGCGGAAGCTGGCCGCCGAGGTGAGCGGCGTCTGCCTGTTGAAGGGCTACCGCACCGTGGTCGCCTCCGCCGACGGCACCGCCTGCTTCATCCCCACCGGGGACTGGCGCATGGCCGTGGGCGGCTCGGGGGACGTGCTGGCCGGAATTCTCGGGGCGCTTTTAGCCCGGGGTGTGGAGCCGTTCTCGGCCGCCGTGGCCGGGGCGTACCTCCACGGTCTGGCCGGTGAACAGGCCGCGGAATCGGCCGGCGACTGGAGCGTCTCGCCCGTGGACATTTTGGAAGCGATTCCGGAGGCCATCGAGGCGGTGCGGGGCGATTGAAGATTGCCGTATATCCCCTTCCCCCTCTGGGGGGCGGTGCGCCGACGGAGATGGGGGTGAGGGCTGCCTCATAGATGAGCGGCGGGGTGAGGGCTTGGGTCGGGAGTGAAAATGCGGCTTCCCAAGGGCGTTTGTGGACAACTGTCCCTGCGTGCGAGGTGTGAATCTTGCATCAACCTCGTAGGGGCCGACCTTAAGGTCGGCCCGCGGGCGGACCTGAAGGTCCGCCCCTACGTCATCGCAACGAGGTACGGGTCGGGTGATGGTTAAAACGTGGGGGTACGGAACCCTCGTTGGCGGTAAAAAATTCCGGCGGAGGCCGGCCATGGACGACAAACCGGACGTGTTCCTCGCGGGGGAGCGGGTGTACCTCTCGCCGGTGCGCATCGAGGACGCCCCGCTCTACGCCCGCTGGCTCAACGACGCCGACACCCGCCGCAACCTCACCATGTGCCTGCCCCTGACCCGGGGGCAGGAGGAGGAGTGGGTTCGCTCCGTGGGCAAAAATTCCGACGACGTGGTCCTGGCCGTCCGCCTGGCCGCCGACGACCGCCTGGCGGGAAACGTCGGCCTGCACCGCATCGACCGCATCCACCGCTGTGCCGAGTTCGGCGTTTTCATCGGCCCGCCCGAGCTCCGGGGGCAGGGCTACGGCACCGAGGCCACCGCCCTGACCCTCAAGTACGGCTTCGGGGAGCTGAACCTCCACCGCATCCGGCTCCGGGTGTACGAGTTCAACGAGGGCGGCATCCGGGCCTACGCCCGGTGCGGCTTCCGGGAGGAGGGGCGGCTGCGGGAGGAATACTCCCACGGCGGCCGCCGGTACGACGTGGTGCTGATGGGCATTCTGGCGCGGGAGTTCTTCGCCGGTTAGGTGGTTTACATTGCGGTGGCTGGTAGTCATTCTCGGCTGCGTTTTCTCCATCCCCGCCCCGGCGGGGGAGGTGGAGCTGTCCCCCTCCGTCGTCCTCATCCTGCCCGACGGCCTCGACGCCGAGCTCTACCCCGGGTACGGCGACGCGCTGGCCATCGTGGAGCTCTCCTACGCCGAGACGGGCAAGCCGTTCGCCTCGGGGGCGGTGGAGGAGGGGCCGGACTACGAGTACGCGCCGGACGCCGCGGACCTGGCGGTGCTCCTGGCCGAGCGCTTCCCGTCGCTGCGGCCGGAGTCGCTCGCCGACGCGCGCACGGGCGGTGAGGGGGGGCGCCTGTTCCGGTTGGAGGTCTACCCCAAGGGCGGCTTCTACACCTGCCGCGTCATCGGGGCCTACTACTCGCCGGCCGGGTGCTTCGTGGTGGACTTCGCCGCCACCGCCCCGCGGTCCGAGGCGGTGGAGGCCCTGTCGTTGCTGGATTTCCGCGCCTCGGATTGAGACCCCAAAACACTTGTCATCCCCCCCGAGTCCGGGTATACTTAACTAATTCTCGCCTTACTTTCTTACGGGAGGTTTCGTCATGCGCAAGACAACCCTCATCCTGCTCGGACTGGTCCTGGCGGTGCTGGCCACCACCACGGGCGGCGGCACCGGGACGCCCTCGGGCGGGGGGACCGCCTCGCCCGGCTTCACGGCCACCATCGGCGGCGTCGCGGTGGACATCGTTCTGCCCGGCGACGGCTGGAGCCAGGGCGCCATCTCCCCCGGCAAGTTCACCATCACCGGGCCGAACAGCGTCTCCATCACCGTCAGCCCGCTGAACTCCGCCGTGGGCCTGGGCAATACCGACATGGACGCGCTGTGCAAGGACAAGCTGGCGGAGAAGACCAACGCGGTGACCACGGGCACCAAGGTCGCCGTGAGCAAGAACTCCGCGGGCGTCACCTACGCGCTGCGCTCGTACACGTCGGGCGGAAACGTGTACTTCGTGGGCGTATCCGGCACCGGCACCTGCGGCGTGATGTTCTACGCCAAGGTTCCCACGGCGCAGAAGAGCGCCATGCAGACCGCCCTCAAGAACATCCTGAACGCGCTGGCCCTGAGCAAGTAGCCGGTCGCCCGGGGTCGGGGAGCGGTCTCTTCCGCCGCGGGAATGTCGCGGTGGAGGAAAGCCGGTCGCCCACTGGGCGGGTCCGTGGCATATGGCAGCTTGGCGTGCTCACGGGCCGCTCCGGGGCGGTCGACGGGCACGGAATCGGACTTTCCTCGGTCGGCCTTCCGGCGGCGGGAATCGACAGGGCGGTGGGCGTAGGCAGGCCATGTCGACATTCGGTCCGACGGGCGGGATTCTCCGGTCCCGCCCTTTCTTTGCGCGGCTTGCGCCGGAGGGCGGACTCCGGTAGAATAAACTTCACGGAAACAAGGGGTTTAAACCCCTTGCCTTTTCCCCTCATCGGCAGGTGGCCGTTGCGCGTAGCCTTCACCTCCGACATCCACGCCGACAACTCGGAGGCGGCCCGGCGGGTGCCCCGGCTCCTCGGGGACCGGCTGCGCGCCCTTTCCCCCGACGTCTTCGTCCTTTTGGGCGACCTGGCGGGGCACCTGGAGGTCCTGGAGGAGTCCTTCGCCGAAATCGGCGAGCTGCCCTTCCCCCACCTCTTCGTCGCCGGGAACCACGACGTGTGGGTCCCGCTCTACTGGCAGTCCCGGGGCGAGACGAGCTACGACCGGCTGGACCGTCTGCTGCCGGAGATGTGCGCGCGCCACGGCTGGGGTTACCTGGACGGCGGGCCGGTGCGGGTGGGGGATGTGGCCTTCGTGGGGAGCGTGGGCTGGTACGACTACTCGCTGCGGAACCGGGCGCGGGACGACGAGATTTCCATGGACGTCTACCGGCGCAAGTTCTTCCGGCGCTGGCGCTGGGGGGACGCCGTCTACGCCCTCTTCACCGACGGAGACGGGGAGCGGCTCTCCGACGAGGACGTCTGCCGCCTGCTCGAAGGAAGGCTGCGGGGGCACCTGGACGAGGTGGCGGGGTGGGACGTGCGGGCCGTGGTGGGCTGCTCGCACCACATGCCCTACGACGCCATCCGGCCCCCCGGTCGGCTGCCCTGGGATTTCTTCCTGGCCTACGCGGGCTCGGGGCGCTTCGGCCGGCTCTTCGACACGGAGCGGCGGCTGGCCGCGGTCCTCTTCGGCCACGTCCACCTGAAATTCTCCCGCGAGACGCCGGCGGGACGGCCGCTGTTGACCTCCTGCCTGGGCTACGCCCGCCACTGGCCCGACCCGGACCCGGAAAAGGCGCTCGACGCCGCGCTCCGGGTCATCGAAATCTGACCGTGCTGGACTGCCACCTCCACTCCGACCTTTCCCGGGATTCCAAGGTGCCGCTGGCGGAGTACGCCCGCCTGGCGCGCCGGCATCGCTACGCCGCCCTGGTGACCGCCGAGCACCTGGACCTGGACCCCGGCGACTACTCCTACGGCTTCTACGACCCCGAGCGTCATGTATCCGCCGTGGCCGAGGCCCGCCCCCTGGCCCCGGAGACCTTCGTCGGCCTGGGGGTGGAGTCCTCCTACCAGCGGAGCCGGGAACGGGATATTGCCGCCGTCTGCGACCGGCTGCCCTACGACCTGGTCATCGGCAGCGTCCACTACCTCGACGACATCGGGGCCACCATCAGCGCCCGGGAGAAGGCGAGGGCTTACTTCGAAAAAACCCCGGTGGAGGAGGCCTACGGGAGTTATTTCGAGATTCTTCTCGCCGCCGCCGCCTCTGGGATTTTCGACGTCCTGGGCCACGCCGACATCTGCAAGCGCTACGGGGTGCTGTACTACGGCCCCTTCGAGGCCCGGCGCTGGGAAAAGGAATTGCGGGCGGTATTCCGCGCCTGCGCCGACACGGGCACGGGGGTCGAGCTGAACGTGGCCGGTTGGGGCCAGGCCCCCGGCGAGCCGTACCCCGGTCCCGAAGGGCTGGCGATGGCGCGCGAGGAGGGTGTGGAGCTGGTGACGGTGGGCTCCGACGCGCACGACCTGGCGCGGTTCGGCCCGGCGCAGATTCGCCGCGGCCTGGAGCTGTTGGCCGAGGTCGGGTACGAGCGGGTGTGCTACTGGCGTGAGCGGGAGCCGGTGGGGTTGGCCATTGGTGGATTGCTGACTCGGTGAGGGCTGCGATGGTCCCCTCCCCCCTTTGGGGGGGGGGTTAGGGAGAGGGGCGGGCGGACCGCATGTCCGCCCCTACGTAATCGTGGTTCGCGGCCGCCCGTATAGGACACGGCCAACAGGGCCGCCCAACATAAACGCAACGGGCGGGGTGATTGTATGGGCGT
>CAZNZF010000130.1:0-5945 GCA_964577465.1 uncultured bacterium
CGGGGATGGGAACCGAGCGAAGCGAGCTATGCCCCTGGCAAATCCCCGCCCTACGGGTTAGGGTGTTCGTTTTTCGTAGGGCGGCGTTTGCCTTCGGTCGCAGATGCCAAACCCCGCCGCCGCTTTGCGGTTTTCAAGCCTTTTTCGGCGGGGATGGGAATCCCCGCCCTACGGGGTTAGATGCGCGTTTCTTCGTAGGGCGGGGTTTCCTAACCCCGCCGCGTTAGTAGCCGATGTAATTATACGGGTAATCATCCCACCTATCGCACAGGCCCTTCCTTACCGGATTCGCCAGGATATAATCCGCCGCTTTTAGCATATCGTCATCTTCCCTTATCGCATGGTCGTAAAAGCTGGCCTGCCATATCGGTTTATTAAGATTATATTCGGCGGCCATTCGGCTGATGTACCTTTTCCATAAGCCGATTAGGTCAATTAAATTGATTTCCTTGGCCATCAATAAAAGATGCACATGGTCAGGCATAAGACAGGCGGCGAAGAGACGGGACCTGTCGGCGAGATATTTTTTAACGGTCTCGAATGTATTATCGGCGAAGGTGGATTTGCAAAACAGTTGTCTGCCCTTGGCCGTGCATGTCGTTATCGAGAAAGCCTGCGAAGGGTCGGAGTATATTTCCCGATGTAGTCGCGGATGTTTACGCTGGGGCAATTCATCAGTAGTCATCGTGCGATTCTTTTCGGCGGGGATTGGAACCGAGCGAAGCGAGCTATGCCTCTGGCAAATCCCCGCCCTACGGGGTTAGGTGCGCGTTTTTCGTTCTGAAGGGTTTCCTGACCCCGATGTTGAGCACGCTTTACAGCCGCAATAACAGGATGTGGTTCGTGTTCTGGTCGATTAAATACAGCCGGTTCACCTGCGAGCCGGCCACGGACCACGGCCGCAGCGACTTCACCCCCGGCTCCCGCCGCCTGGTGGGGGCCAGCGGCTTGAACCGGTCCTTTTCCCAGTGCACCGCGCCGAGCTCGATCTGCCCCAGCGGGGCCAGGTCGGAATCGAAGAACTGGAGGCGGTTGTTGTCCCCGCCCTCGGCCACGACCAGGAACCCGCCCTGGGTCACGACGAGGTCGGTGGGCGAGCGGAGCTGGCCCAGCGCGGACCCGTACCCCGAGAGCTCGGCCTGGAACCGCCCGTCGCCGTCGTACACCAGAATCCGGTTGGCCCCGGTGTCCAGGACGTAGATGCGGCCGTCGGGCCCCACGGAGAGCTTCTCCGGCCGGGGCAGTATGCCCCCCGGCGCCGGGCGCAGGCCGACCTCGAGCTCGACCCGCCCCGAGACGCCGAAGGCCTGGATGCGCCGGTTCCCCGTGTCGGCCACCACCAGCCGCGCGCCGTCGTGGTCCAGGTCCAGCGGGAGGGTGAGCCGCCCGCGGGCCTGGCCCATCCCGCCGAAGGTCTGCAGCAGGCCGCCGTCGTCGTCGAGCTTCTTCACCTCGTGGTTCTGGCTGTCGGCGACCCACAGGTATCCCAGGTCGTCCACGGCCACCGCCGCGGGGTTGAGGAAGGTCCGCCCCGCGCCCTTGCCCAGGGTCTTCAGGCGGAGGCCCTGGAGCCTGGCGGCGCCGCGGGGCTCGGCCCTGCGGCCGGAAAGCTCGGCCAGCGCGCGCTCGACGGGGTAGCGGTGCACGAGGTTGCGGTAGTACTCCACGATGAACAGCTCGCCGGCGTACTCGTGGAGGCTGAATGGGGCCAGGGCGGACAGCCCCAGCCGCGCCTCGGCGGAGAGGTCCACCAGCGTCCGGGGCGCGGTGTCGGTCAGCAGGTCCTTGAGGCGGTGGAGGACACCGGTCCGGGGCCTGGCGGGCTCGGGCCTGCGGGGCTCGGGTCTCGGCCGGCGGCGCTCCGTTCGGACGGGGGGCTGTTCGAGGTCCACGACGGGGAGCTCCTCCGTCCGCTTCTCCGGCTCGGGCGAGGCTTCCTTCTGGACCCCGACGGGGGCGTCGGCCCCGATGATGCAGACCCGGTTCCGCCCGCCCAGCTTGGCGGCGTAGAGGGCCTTGTCGGCGCCGTCGATGAGCCCCTCGACGCCGTCGCAGTGCTCGGGGTAGGCCGCGACGCCGAAGCTGGTGGTTATCTTGAAGCTCAGCCGCTCCTCGGGCACGGGAATGGGCGAGGCGGCCAGCTTGGCCCGGGTGGCCTCGGCGCGCCGGGCCATCTCCTCCGCCGAAACGTCCGGGACCACGACCACCAGTTCCTCGCCGCCGTAGCGCGCCGCGAATCCGCCGGTGGACATACCCCGCACCAACAGGCCCGCCAGCGCCAGCGCCCGGTCGCCGATGGCGTGGCCGTACGTGTCGTTGACCCGCTTGAAGTGGTCCAGGTCGGCCAGGGCGACCACCAGGGATTTCTTCGCCTTCGCCGCGTCGTTGAACAGGGAGTGGACCTGCTCGTCGAAGAAGGCGCGGTTGTAGAGGCGGGTCACCGGGTCGAGCTGGGCCAGCTCGTCGCGCAACAGGCGCACCAGGAGCTCGGCAAAATCCTCGGCGGCCACCAGGTCGCTCTCGCCCAACTGCCCGCGCTCCAGCTCGAAGATGTCCAGGCGGCCGTAGAGCTGCCCCCGGCTGTAAAGCGGGAGCGAGAACAGCGGCTCCCGGGTCTGCATCTCCCCGGGGAACTCGGGGAGGGTGACGGCGTAGAAGGGGATGTCCTCCCGGTCGTCGCCGAGTGCGGCGGGGGGGAGCGGGCACTGGTCGGGGTAGAGCACCACGCGGGGGTGGCGGCAGGCGCAGATTCTCACCAGCCGCGAGAGGACCTCGCGGAACAGGGCGACCAGGTCCCGGTTGGTCCGGGCCAGGCGCAGGACCTCGCGGAAGGCGCCGGCGACGCTGGACTCGCTCATCACGGCCCCGTCGGTGGGGGTATATTCAGACGGTGTAATGATAGCCCGAAGACGCGACCGTGGCAAGCGTATTACTGCGCGGCGACCGGGACCGTCCTTTTGGGGTGGCGCCCCCGCCGGTCATCAGCTAAAATAACCCGGCTCCACCGACCCGGACGGTCCCCGTGCCCGTGAGGCACCTGAAAAGACTCTGGCAGCGATTCACCGCCTGGCTGGTGGGGCACTCCGACCCCAAGGAGGTGGCGCTGGGGCTGGCCATCGGGGCCGCGGTGTCCCTGACGCCTTTAATCGGCCTCCACGCCGTGCTGGCCGTGCTGTTGGCCTCCATCACCCCCTCGAACCGCCTGGCGGCCATCCTGGGCACCCAGGTCGGCAACCCCTTCACCCTCCCCTTCTTCTTCTGGCTGGAATACAAAATCGGGAGCTGGATAACGGGGGTGCAGGTGACGACCTCGCTCTCCTTCTCCCAGATCGGGTTGGAGGAGGCGGCGGACCGCATGGTAAAGCTGTTCGGCGAGGCGGCCTGGCCCTTCTCGGTGGGGATGGTCATCCTGGCCGTCCTCGTGGGCCTGGTGGTCTACGGCCTGACGGTGCTGGTGGCCCGGGTGCTGCACCTGAGGATGCGCCGCCGCCTGGTGGACACCGGGCTCGACGCGGATTCCCCCCTCCCGCCCGACGCGCCTCCCGAGGCGCCGGAGAAATGACGAAGAAAAAAACCGCCCCCGTAAACAGCGAGCCGACGGTCCACCCCTTCTGGCGGAGCCGCTGGCTCGTGTTGATTCTGGTCGTCGCGGCGCTGGCGCCCCGGCTCATCATCCTGTCGCAGCTCACCGAGAGCCCGGCCTTCACCCACCCGGTGATGGACTCCGAGGTGTACGACGACTGGGCCTGGACGCTGACGGACTCGTGGACGAACCCGGATTACGCCGGCCCCCACGGGGAGGCGGTGAAGTACCTCGAGGGCTCCTTCTACATGGGGCCGCTCTACGCCTACTTCCTCACCGGGATTTACCTGCTGTTCGGCCACGTGCTGCTCCTGGCGCACCTGGCCGGGATCCTGGTCGGCGTCGGCACGGTCCTCCTGACCGCCGCAATAGGCCGACGGCTCTACGGGCCGATCGTGGGCTTCGTCGCCGGGCTGGCCGCGGCCCTCTACCCCGCCCTCTTCCTGTACGACACCGCGATGCTGATGAGCGTCCTGCTGGTCTTCTTCTCGACCCTGGCGCTCTACCTCGTCATCCGGGGGCAGGACAAAGACCGGTGGTTCCACTGGCTGGGGGCCGGGGCCTGCCTGGGGCTCTACGCCCTGGGGCGGGCCAACATCCTCGTCTTCGCCCCGGTGCTGGCGGTGTGGGCCTTCCTCGCCCTGTGGAAGAAGGTCGGTCCGGGGGTCAAAGGGTTCTGGAACGGCCTCAAGGCCCGTCTCCGCGAGGGGTGGAAGCCCGGGCTGCGGCGGGTGATTTTCCTCACCGCCGGGGTACTGGTCTTCGTGCTTCCGGCCACCGTCCACAACGCCCGGGCCGGCGGCGAGTTCGTCCCCGTCACCGCCAACGGCGGCATCAACCTCTACATCGGCAACAACGAGCTGGCCACCGGGGAGTACGTCAACCCGCCCATGGTGGACGTGCGCAGCGACCCCGGCGGGCGAAAGTACGTGAGCGGCCTCGAGGGCCGCCCCATGCCCTACGGCGAGGTGTCGGACTGGTGGGCGGCCAAGGCCGGCGACTACATCGGGAAGAACCCCGGACCCTGGCTCGGCCTCCTGGCGACCAAGGCGCTCCTGTTCGTCCACCGCCACGAGATCATGCAGGTGGCCAACATCCACATCATCCTGGGCTGGGAGTCGCCCTCGGTCTTCTTCGGCGTCCTGGCGGTCCTGGGGCTGCTGGCCTTCGTCTGGGACCGGGAGCGGCGGCGGCGGATGGGCGCCCTCTGGCTCTTCGTCCTGGTCTATTCCCTCACCATCGTCGCCTTCTTCGTCACCGCCCGCTACCGGCTGCCGGTGGTCCCGCTGCTGCTGCCGGCCGCAGTGTGGGCCGCGGCCGAGCTGGTCCGCCGCCTGCGCGAGGGCGGCAAAGTTAGATTGAAGGCCCTGGCCCTGGTCGTCCCCGCGCTCCTGGTGACCAACCTGCCCCTGGGCTGGTTCGGCGTGCAGTTGGTGGGCAACGACGCCGTGCTGCACAACAACCTGGGCACCATCTACTACGACCAGGGGGTGTACACGCTGGCCGTGGACGAGTTCGAGCGGGCCATCCGGGCCAACCCGAAGATCCACCTCACCTACACCAACCTGGGGCAGGCGCACCTGAAGCTGGGGATGCGGTCGGAGGCGCAGCGGGATTTCGAGCGGGCGCTGGCGGTTTACCCCAACGACAACTGGGCGCTGTTGAACCTGGGCGCGCTGTACCTGGAGCGGGTGGAGGTGCTGCACGACGCCTCGGCCCTGGACAAGGCGGAGACCTGCCTCCGGCGGTCGCTCGAGCTCAACCCCGGCCACCCGGAGACGTACCAGAACCTGATGAAGGTGTACCTGGCGCGGGAGGATTACGCCGGCGCGGCGGACATCCTCGAGCGGGGCCTTAAGGTGGCGCCCGATTACCCCTACTTCCTCTTCTGGCTCGGCGGCCTCTACGCCGAGCGGTTGAACCGGCCCGCCGAGGCGCTGGACCTGTTCCAGCGGTTCTACGACACCCGGCCCTACACCCCGGACCACGAGGTCGCCCTGGAGTGGATAACCTACCTGGAGTCGCAGGGGTATTGAACACACCAAACCGCGCGACACCCTCGTAGGGGCCGACCGACGGCACGCCGTTTAGGTCGGCCCGCGGGCGGGTCTAAAGACCCGCCCCTACGTCATCGCAAAATGCGGGTAAGGGCTGCGATGGTCCCTTCCCCCCTTTGGGGGGAAGGTTAGGAAGGGGGGTTCATGCGGCGGGATTAGGAAATCCCGCCCTACATGTATCCGTGCGGCAACGGGCGGGTGTGGACACCCGCCCCTACGACCTCAATACGTAGGGCGGCAACTCCGTGTGCCGCCCGGTTTTGTCCAAAAGGGCGGGGTACAGAGCCCCCGCCCTACGAACATTA
>CAZNZF010000131.1:0-5611 GCA_964577465.1 uncultured bacterium
CCGCCCTACGGCAGCGCAATTGCACAGCACGGGGCGGGGTACGGAGCCCCCGCCCTACGTTTGGGTGCACGGCGGTGGTCAATCCCGCCGGTCTGCGGGGGGACTCGTCCGCCGGGGCCGATTTATGCTACCCTCTGGCCGTACCGACGCCCCGGGCGGGATGGCTCCGTGCTCGACCACCTGAAGAAAACCTTCAAACACACCGTCATATACGGCCTCGGCGGGCTCATATCCCACGCCGTGGGCTTTCTTTTAATCCCCGTCTACACCCGCTACCTCTCCCCCAACGACTACGGCGTCGTGGCCATGGTGATGATCTACATCACCGTGCTGGAAATCGTGATGCGCATGGGGGTGGACAGCGCGCTGTTCAAGGTCTACTTCGAGGAGAAGGACGAGGAGTCCCGGCGCACGCTGGTCACCACCACCTTCCTCTTCCAGCTCGCGGCCGGCGGCCTGATCTTCGCCCTCACCTACCCCTTCTCCGACGGCCTGTCCGACCTGTTCTTCGGGACCCGGGACTACACGGTCTACTTCCAGTTCGCCACCGCCTCCCAGCTGCTGGTGATGATTCGGGTGGTGCCGCTGTCGGTCATCCGGGCCAAGGAGCGGCCGGGCATCTTCTCCATCCTGAACGTCATCCGGTTCGCCCTGGTGATGGGGTTCAACATCCTGTTCGTGGTGATTCTGGAGGCCGGGCCGCTGGGTATCGTCCAGGCCCAGTTCTACGCCGCCCTGGTGCTCGTCCCGGTGTTCCTGGTCATCACGCTGCGCCACATGCGGCCGCGGCTCTCCTGGAATCAGTTGAAGCGGCTGGCGAGCTTCGGCCTGCCGCTGATTCCGGCGGGGCTGGCCGGCTGGGTGCTGACCATGGCCGACCGCTACATCCTGCGCCTGGTGGCCCCGGTGACCAAGTTCGCCCTCGTGGCCCAGAAGGGCCTGGGCGAGATGGTCACCAAGACCGGCGACGTCCTGGCCGGGGCCCTGCCCACCCTCGTGGACGTGGGCCTCTACGACCTGGCGTACAAGTTCTCCCTCATCGTGCGCATGGGGCTCATCCAGCCGTTCATCTTCGCCTGGGGCCCGCTGATGTTCAGCGTGTACCACCAGCCCGAGGCCAAGCAGGTCTACCGGGCGGTGCTGACGCTGTTCACCCTGTTGTCCGTGGGGCTGTGCTTCGCCGTGGGGGTGATGTCGCCGGAAATCGTCAAGCTCATGGCGACCTGGCCCTTCTACAGCGCCTGGAGCTCGGTCTTCATCCTCGCGCTCTCCCACTGCTTCTACGGCCTGTACATCGTCTTCACCGTGGGGACCTCGGTGGTGCACAAGTCCAAGTACCAGGCCTACACCTCGACCGTGGGCGTGGTGGCGAACATCGGCCTCAACTTCCTGCTGATTCCCCTGTGGGGCGTGCTGGGCGCGGCGCTGGCCACCCTGTTGAGCTTCGCCATCATGGCCTTGGTCCACTACCGCTTCTCCCAGCGCGAGTACCGCATCGACTACGACCTGGGGGCGGTGGTCAAGGTCCTCGTGCTGGCGACGGTGCTGTGGATTGGGACGACCTTCCTGCCCTTCGGCTGGTGGGGGACCGTCGGCCGCGTGGGGGCGCTGGGCCTCTTCGTGCTTCTGTTGAAGGTTTTCGGCCTCTTCCGGGCGGAGGAGGTCAAACTGGTGGTGGGCGGGTTCAAGGAGTTCCTCGGCCGCAAGCGCGGCAGGGGCGCCGACGAGGAGGTGCCTCCCCCGGACGAGTTGGGCGAGCTGCAGGGCTGACGCGGCCGGTCGTCGATACCGGGTTGACGCCCCGGCGCGGGCGTATGCTTCGTATCCCGCGGCTCCATAGAGGATGATGAGCGAGAGGCGGGGGGCGTCAGGCCGTCGTCATCAAATCGACTCTTTCCCGGAGCCAGGATTTCAGGGGCTCCCCCAGCCCGATATCCGTCACGTCCCGCGGGGCCAGGCTGCGGCCCTCGTAAGTGAACGAGGTCAGCTCGTCGAGTGCGTAAGCTTTTCTATCCTCCGGCACCTCCCCGTGCAGGTTGTAGGGGTAGTTGTAATCCGGGGGCAGCAGACGGAGCCTTCGCCCGTCGACTCTGGTCGCGAGAAGAGCGCTCAGTACCGACTGGAAGAGAAAGACCCGATGGCGTTCGTCGCCACAGAACCTCTCCTGGAATTTATCGTCCCGGACCAGGTCGGTGAAGAGCTCGAGCCATTTGTGCAGCAACCCTTTGCGGGGGTCGACCGCGAAGGCGTGCGTGTTGAAGTAGGAGCGGATGCGCCGGCCGTCGACGAACGACTCGACGGTGGAACGAATATCCCCGACGCCCGCCGCCCGAAAAATCCCCGCCCAGTACCCATCCGGAGGGCCGTCGGCCGGGCTTCCGACGTTGCGGATGTGAACGGGCCGCACCGCCGCGTCGGCGTCGTCTCCCAGCCCGTAAAGGAGCGGGGGCTGTACCACGAGGCATGACGGGTCGATGGATATGACCGACCCGAAGTCGGCGGCGGCCATGCGCTCGGCTTCGGCGCAGGCGTAGACCTTGGCGCCGAAGATGTAGCCCGCAATCCCGGCTGGGGCTTTCAGGGGGAAAAGGTCGGCGGCGAGGCGCTCCGCGTCCCGCACCAGCCGCTCCGAGGGCGCGGGGCTGAACATCCAAATCGGGGAACCCGCCAGACCTCCGCCGAAGGAGCGTAGGCTTTCCGCCAGCAGTATCGCCTGCCTCTCCCGGTGGGGAAAAGAGATGACGGTGACGAAGACGGTTTTCCGTTCCGGGTTTTTTTGCATAAGCCCTCCCACCTGAAAAATATGCCGGTTCAGCGGCGGGTGTCAAGCTCGATTTCCGGGGTGCGCCGTGGCGCGACCTGCGCCGCCGGAGTGGTCGTTTACCCGACGGCCGTGTATACTGGGTTAATCGGCCCGGAGGTTCGCCGGTGCGGTATACGCTGATTCTTCTGGCGGTGGCGCTCATCCTCTCCCCCGCCGCGGCCGACGTGGGGTACGATTACGGCGAGCCGCCCCTCGCCCTCTGGCTCACCTTCGACGTCGGCCCCACCTTCGATTTCGACTCATTCCTCGGCACCGAGCTCGGCCTGACGCTCAACTGGTTCCCGCTGTCGGACTTCCTGCACCTGGGCGCGACTTACCGCTTCGCCACGGGCGAGGTGTCGTACCCCGGGGACGAGCGGCTCGACCTGCACACCCTGGCGGGGCTGGTGGGCTACGGGAGCTTCAGCGACCCCGTGGCGTACTACACCGGCATCCTGCTGGGCGAGACCCGGCCGGACGGCTCATTCGCCGACGAAAAAACCGACGAGTGGGTCTTCACCATCGGCTTCTACGGCGACGTGCTCATTCCCCTGGGCGACGTCTTGGGGCTGAACTTCCACGCGCGCGACCAGTACATCCGGGGCGAGCGGGGCTTCTATGGCTACTACACCTTCGCCCTGGGGCTGTCCATCGCGCTGTAGTGTCGGGCGGTGCAGCGGTCCCCTCCCCCCTCTGGGGGGAGGGCTAGGGAGGGGGGTGGGCCGACCTGAACGGCGCGCTGTCGTCGTCCCTACGGGTCGTTTTTGGAGGACGCATGCTTAAATTCGTAATTCCGCTCCTGCTCTGTGCCCTCGCGGCCCAGGCGGCCATTCCGCCCCAGCCCGCCTTCGGGCCGCCCTGGCACCCCTGGCTCTACGACTACTCCGTCTTCCGCGCGGAGGCGGCGCTGCCGCTGGACTTCGTCGGCAGCCTGGAGTTCGTCGGCGGGGGGTTGATTATCACCACCAGCCTGCCCTCCGGCCGCTTCCATCGCTACGACCCCGCGACGCGCGCCCTCTCGGACGCCGGCAACGCCCCCTTCGGCGTATCCGGCTCCCTGTGGGACGGGGAGTACCTCTGGCTGGCCGGGAACGACGCCGAGCTCTGGCGCTACACCGCGGACCTCGAAGCCGTCGAGGACTGGGGGGAGCCCTACGGCGAGCAGTGGTACATCCAGCTCCCCTCCTGGCGGCAGACCGGCATCGCCCGCGTGGGGCAGGATTTCTGGCTGGTGGACGAGCTGGGGGTGATTTACCTCTGGCGCCTGGGCGAGGCGGCTCCGCGCGGGGAGTACGTCGTCGGGCAGGGCCGCGAGCTGGCCTTCGACGGAAAGAATCTTTGGCTTCTGTCCCACCGCGGGATTGTCAAGCTGACGACGGGGGGCGAAATCCTGGGGCGCATCCCGCTCCCGGCGACGGAGGGCTTCCCCTCGAGCCTGGCCTGGGACGGCGCGCGGCTGTGGCTCGCGATTAACACCGATGCCCGCGCGTATCTCTGGAGCGTGGACCCCTACGCGGCGGAGCTCCTGCCTCTGGGCGAGCCGCCCGAGGACCGCCGCAACGCCGTGGAGTACGATTGACCGGGAGGCGGACGGTGCGCCGAGCGTTCATCTTCACCGCCCCGGCGATTCTTTTATTCGCCGCGTGCGCCCACTACCTCGTCGAGGGCTCGGCCCGGCAGACCGCGGCCTACAACGCCCTGGGCGAGCCGGCGGACCTCTCGGCCCTCCCCGAGTCGATTACCGGCGACCCCGCCGATGACCCGAGCGCCGCGGGCCTCTCCGATGGCGCGGAGCTCTCGCTGACCGCGGGCGGGCGGATGGAGCGGTTCGTAGTCTCCAACGGCGGCGACCACGCCTACGGGGGCGGCGTCGGCCCGGGGAGCGCGGAGCTGGCCTTCGACTGGGCGACGGGGGGCTGGGGCCTCGCGGGGGCCGTCGTGCGGCGGAGCGATTTTACCTACCTGCTGGAGGAGGGGGACCGGCGGCTGGCGCTCTGGGGCGACCTGTGGGGGCTGAACGGCGCGGTCAGCTACGGGGACGGCCTGCGGTTCGGCCTGGGGGCGGAGGGGCTCTACGGCGGCTGGCGCTACGAGGAGCCCGACGGCCGGGTCGAGGAGGCGGAGCTTTTCGGCTGGCGCGCCCGGCTGGGGCTGCGCTACGGCGAGGGCGGCTGGAGCTTCGGGCTGCGGGCCTCGGGACCGGCGGAGCTGGGCCGCGGGCCGGGGCTCCCCTGGGAGGCCGACCTGTGGCTGGCGGTGCCGCTCGTGGACAAGGGCGGGCTCCGGTCGGTGCTCGAGGTGGCGGCGGGCGGCTACCTCTTCGGGCCGGACGCGGTGCTCGCGGGTGAACATGGGCAGGACTACTCCGCGCGGCTGGCCGACGGCCTGCGGGGGCGGGTCGGCCTCGCGTGGGACGTTTCGGAGGATTTCTCCTTCCGCGTCGGGGCGTTCCTCTCGGCCTACCCCGTCAAGGACAACGACTCCGAGCGGCTGCTGTGGCAGGTTTACACGCTGGGGGCCGGGTTCGGGAAGAACCCGCGCTGGGGGGTGGAGGCGTCCTTTTCCCAGGTGGGGGTCGAGGGGGAGGACGGCTACGCGGGGGGCGCGCTTTTCCTGCGGCTGGGGGCGGATTTCGGGCTGTAGGGCGGCGGTGTGCCCTGCGATGACGTAGGGGCGGACCTTCAGGTCCGCCCGCGGGCGACCGTGGAGGACTCGTCCTACCGGTCGCCCCTACGGGTTGGATTTGTCATCAGCGCTGTTTTCGTTGGGCGGGGATTCCTAGCGCCGCCACTTCCAGGTGCGATGAGG
>CAZNZF010000131.1:5621-5896 GCA_964577465.1 uncultured bacterium
TGCCCTGCGATGACGTAGGGGCGGGGCTTCAGTCCGCGTCTGCGGGCCGACCTGAAGGTCGGCCCCTACGAGGTTGATGTGCGATTAGCGCTGTTTTCGTAGGGGCGGGTGTCCACACCCGCCAGAAAAGGCTATAATTTATCATCCGCGGGCGGCCACGGAGGGCCGGCCCTACGGGGAATCGCGCGGTTCGAAATGTAGAGCGGGGAACCGAGCGAAGCGAGCTATGCGTAGCAAATCCCTTCCCCGCCGCTTCCAATTGCGATGACGTAGGG
>CAZNZF010000132.1:0-5894 GCA_964577465.1 uncultured bacterium
CCCTACGTCATCGCAATACGCGGCGGCCCGTAGAAGGGCCGCCCTACATCATCGCAATACGCGGGCGACCACAGAGGGTCGCCCCTACGTTAACAACACACGATTCGCCGTCGTAGGGCGGCAACTCCGTGTGCCGCCCCTATCCTCATCAAAAAAAAAGGGCGGTGTACAGAGCCCCCGCCCTACGTCAGCGCAATTCGCGGGCGACCACAGAGGGTCGCCCCTACGTCATCGCAATTTTCAAGGCACGGACCGAAAGCCTCAGACGATCAGCGGCAGGCTCAACGGGACGATGAACACCTTGCCCTCGTAGCGCGTCGGCCCCCAGAAAAGACCGACGGCGAAGCTCCGCTCCAGGTAGCTCTTGGCCACCACACGCTCCAGCGTCCCAGGGGTCTCCAACTCCTCGTCCCGTTCGGTGGCGAAGTCGGCTCCGGCCAGCGCCCGGTAGACCTTCGGCATATCGAGGGGGTAGTACAGGCGTTCCGCGGCTCCATCCGGGACGAGGCCGGTCACGCGGACACCGCCGGGCACGGGTTCCGTCTCCAGGCCGAGGTAGAAATCCAGGGCGTCCCGGGCCCCCAGGCGCGGCTCGGCGGGGCGCCCGGCCGTGGCCACCCGCACCGTCAGTTCCGCATCCCCCCGGAGGATTCCCAGCTCCAGCGTCTCGCCGATTCCCCGCCCCAGCACCGCGGTCTGCAGCGTGATAGGGTCGCCGACCGGCTCGCCGTCGAGCGTGAAGAGAACGTCGCCCCGCTCCACCCCCGCGGTCTCGGCCGGGGAACCGGGGAGGAGATACCGGACCGCGAGCCCCGGGCCGTCTTCATTTATTGCGGGCACCAGGCCCAGCCAAGGCCGCTCTATTTCCCCGCCCGCCTTGAGCCTCTCGACGACCCCGCGGATGAGCTCCGCCGGCACGAGCAGGGCCCGGCCCGAATCGGAGAACGGTCCCGGTCGCGCCACCACCAGGCCCGCCACGCGGCCGTCGGCGTCCACCGCCGGTCCGCCCCAGCAGAACGGCTCCACGGCCGCGGCCAGAAGGTCCGAGCGCTCGATTTGCGTGAAACCGCTCCTGACGCGCCTCCCCGTGGCCAGCGCCGGCACGTCCACCGGACCGAGCTCGGGCGACAGGCCGAGGATGTGCAGGGCCGCGTTGGCCTCCAGGCCGTCCGTCGTGGCCCAGGTCACGGGCGGGGGCGGGTCGGCGATTTTCAACAGCGCGATCCCGGTGGGCCCGTCCACCCCCGCCACCTCGGCCGGACGCTCCTCGCCGTCGGCGCCGCGGACCCAGACCATGCGCCAGCCAGCGAGGAACTCGGCGCTGGTCACCACGTGGCCCTCCCCGTCGATGACGAAGCCGGAGCCGGGGTAGCGCGGGGGTGAAACCTCGGTGAGCCCCGGCTTGATGTCGGGCACGCGCCAGCGGAGGTCGGTGTCCACCCGGACGGCGACCACGGCCCCCACCACGTTCCGGGCCTCCTCGGACAGGCGGGCGCCGCAGGTGGCACAGTAGAGGTCCCCCGCCGGTGATTCCTCGCCGCAGACAGGGCACACCACGCTTTCGGCCGTGGCGACCACGACCGAAAGGCAGACTAGAATCGCAATCGTCCGGAAGGGGGTCATCTATTTCTCGGCGGCCAGCTCGGCGAGCTTGACCACGGTGGCGGAGCGGGCCTCGTCGAGGGCCTTATCGTCGTTCATCAGCCGGACGACCTCGGCGATCCACGGGTCCTGGGAGGCCCGGAAGCGGGCGGCGTTGGCGCGGCCGTCCACCCCGCCTATCTGGGCGATTATCTCGGAGCGGATGTAGAGGCGGACCTGGCCGAGCACCTCGGGCGTGAGCTCGCCCGGGACCCACTCGAAGGGCTTCTCCTGGGCGTTCATGAAGTCCGTGACGAGGCCGGTCAGCTCATCGTCGGTGAGGGAGGCGAAGGTTCCCTCCGGGTCTATCTCGTGCTTGAGGCGGAAGTCGGTGGCCAGGGCGCGGTGGTAGCCCGACCCGACGAAGTGCGCGGTGAAGCCGGTGTAGATGACCGGTTCCAGGTACACGTCGGGGTCGATGCCCACGCCGTCGATGCAGACGTGGTCGGGGGTGAAGTAGCGGGCGACGGTGAGCTTGATGGCCATGTCGTCGGGGGCGCCGGGCTGGAGCTTGGACAGGTTGAAGATGCTCTGCACCGAGCCCTTGCCGAAGGTGGTGGTGCCGAAGACCAGGGCGCGGTTCCAGGCCCGCAGGGCGCCGGTGACGATTTCCGAGGCCGAGGCCGAGCCGGAGTCCACCAGCAGGGCCACCGGGACGTCGGTCCGGAAGCCGTTCCCCGCGGCCCGGTACTCGGTGTGGGTCTCGACGGCGTTGCGGCCCTCGGTGTAGACCACCAGGTCCCCGGGCTTCGAGAAGATCTGGCTCACCTCGATGGCGGCCTCGAGCGTGCCGCCCGGGTTGCTCCGCAGGTCCAGAAGCAGCAGGCGCATCCCCCGGCCGGTGAGCTCATCTATCGCCGAGGCGAGCTCCTCGGCGGTGTCGTCGGAAAAATCGCTGATGCGGATGAAACCGACGGTGTCGCTCACCATGAAATGGTCCGGGACGCTGTCGACCTTTATCTCCTCGCGGATCAGCGTGATTTCCATCACGTCGTCCATGCCGGGGCGGTAGACGGACAGGGTGACCTCGGTCCCCGGCTCGCCGCGCATCAGGTCCACCGCCTTGTTGATGTCCATCTCGTAGGTGCTCTTGCCGTCGATTTCGAGGATTTTATCGCCGGGCATGAGGCCGGCCCGCGACGCCGGCGTGTCGTCGAAGGGCGCCATAACCGTCAGGGTTTTGTCCTCGGTGGTGATTTGCACCTGCATCCCCAGGCCGCCGAACTTGCCCGTGGTCTCCAGGCGCAGGTCGTCGTAAATGTGCGGGTCCATCAGCATGGAGTGGGGGTCCAGCGTCGCCAGCATCCCCTGGATGGCCCCGTAGATGAGCTCGTCGTAGGGCATCTCCTCCACGTACTCCCGGCTGACGAGCTTCAGGGCCGCGTTGAAGGTGGCCAGGAGCTGGTAGGAGTTGACGTCGCTCCCCTCGGCCAGTACGACGCCGCCCGCCCCCGCGATGACCCAGATGGAGAGGCCGAGAAGCACGCCCACGACCAGGGTGGTGAATATTTTCTTACTCATGTTCACTCCAATCCGCGCCGCACCCGTCGGGTACAGTGGAGAAAAAGTTCGGAGGGATTCCGCCCTTTCGGGGGGAGGATGTTTTTTTTAAACGCCGGTGCGGTTTTCCCGGGCGACCGACCCGGTCCCGTCGCCCATCGTTCCACCAGAGGCTACGCCGCTCCGGTCGTCCGAGTTGCGCCCCGGTTTCGGGTGGGCGACCAACGGGTACGGCCCGCCCCCGAACCGCGTCTCGAAACCCGGCTCACCAGTACGTCTGGAACATGAAGAAGCAGGCGATATCGGCTCCATAGGTCAACGCGGCTATCCCTCCCAGGCGGAGCCAGAAACGGTCGCCGCACCTTTGGATCAGGTACAGAAGGACCGGGTACATGAAAAGCATTATACGGGCGGTCTCGCCGACCCAGCAGGCCCCGCTGAGAAGGACCAGCAGTACGGAGGCCACGAGCCCCAGGGCCCACCCGTCCGCGGGCACCGGATTCTTCAGGGTCTCGCGGATCCCGCTTACGAGGAGCGCCCCAAGCCAGGGCCACAGGAACCACCACAGGTCGCCGATGCTCGTCGCCAGGCCGGTCGCGTAATCCAGCGGCTGGGAGAGCAGCCTGAAGCCGTCGGGATTCTCACGGGCCACCGCGATGAAAAAACCACCGATGTAGCTGAACCCGCTGGCGAGGTACAGCAGAATGTACGCACCGGCGAAGGTCGCCCCGACGATCAGGAGCTGGTACAGGGCGCGCAGAGCACCCTTTTTCAAGCGATTGTTGATGACCGCTCCGACGGCGAGCCCCAGCCCCACCACCGCGACAGAATAGTTGAGCAGACCGCCGGCGGTCAACACCAATCCGGCGGCGATCGCGGTGAGCGGCTCGCCCCGGGCGACGGACCGGATGCCGAGCGCGAGGCCGGTCAGCGCCAGGGTGGCGAAGAGGGCCTCGAAAGAGGACATGGTGTAGGCGACCACGGCGGGGAGAATGGACCAGAGCAGGAGGATCGCCCGGCGGCGTTCCCCCCGGAGCCCCAGTTCGCCCAACAGCGCCCACGCCGGCCACAGGGAGGCCGCGCCCGACAGGACGAGGAACACGCTCAACAACCAACCGCTCGGGTCCAATTCCGACGCGATCCGGCACACGAGCACCGGACCCGGCGGGTGGGTGGTCACGTGGTGCGTGGCGTGACCGGTCAGGGTCGGGGAAACCTCGTTGAAGCGGGCGAAGAGGTCGCTTACGTCGGTGAATTGCCGGTTGACGACGGGGTAATCCAGGACCTCGGTCGCCGTGTGTGTGACCGCCTCCGCCGGGCCGTAGGAGACCGCGTTGAGCAGGTAGAACAGCGCCAGGCTGATGGCGAAGACGAGGGGCAGGAACATCCGGTCGCGGAGCCGGACGAGGGACCGTCGGAAACGCCAGACGAAAAACCCGGCCGCGACGGAGAGCGCCAGGAACCCCCACCTCGCCGCCTGGGCGACCCCCTCCACGGGAACCAGGTTGAAGGGGAAAAAGACCTTGTAGCTGTAGGAGCCACCGGTGGAAGAGAACAGCCAAGCCACGCCTTTGCGGAGCGATTGCCAGACGGCGAGGAACACCAGGGGGGTCAGCCAATAGAACCGGTGCCATCCTCTTGCCCTCGGACTCTGCGGCAGCAGAGCCAACCCGATGGGGATCGGATCCCCTCCCTGTGAGTCGGTCTTCATCCTGGCGGCGCCCGTAATCGTCCGGCCCGCGGCCATTCAACGGCCACCGGCGGGTGGGGCTGGTGCGGGGCGATCCATCCCCCGGATCGAGCCGGGGTGGTCTCCGTTTCCGGCGCGGACCTGAAGGCCCTCCCCTACGAATCGGAGCCTATCTCTTCCTGATAGTCCCGCCGATGGCGCGGGGCCTTTTTCGTGTGCTCGATTTTGCCCGACTCCGGGTACTCCACCCGCGCCCGGCCCTCCATCAAATCCTTCAGCCAGACCACCTGCAAGCGGGGGTATTCCTTCGTCCCCAGGGTGACCGACCCCTTCCCGGCGGCGTGCTCGTACATCTTCCCCGACGGCTTGAGCGCGCTTACCAGCACCCCCAGGTCCGCCCCCTCGCGCTCCACCACCGCGTCCAGGTTGCGCACGTCCTTGACGCCGGTCCCGCCGCCCTTGACCTCCACGATGGCCTTGCCGTCGGTGACCTTTTCCCCAACCACGTAGCGGAAGAAGAGGTAGCCGTCTATGCCGGTGTCGGCGCCCTTGCGTCCGCCCTTATAGGGCATGGCGTCCAGCTCACCCAGGACCCACAGCTCGAACTCGTGCTTGTCGGCCCGGGCCAGCTCCAGCGCCCCCGCGTAGCTCATCGGCAGGCCGTGGGTCTCGATTTCGATGCCGGGGAAGGCGGCGGTCAGGCGGCTTCGGATGAGGTTTATCGCCAGGTGGGTGATGTCGATGCCTATCCAGGAGCGCTTGAGCTGCTCGGCGGCGTGGACGGTGGTGCCGCAGCCGCAGAAGGGGTCGAGGACCACGTCGCCCTCGTTGCTTGAAGCTCGGATGATACGCTCCAACAGGGCCTGGGGTTTCTGCGTTGGGTAACCGAGACGTTCTTTTGCTATTGGATTAATTGGAGGTATATCAATCCAAATATCAGCTACCTTTTGACCTTCTATTTCATCAAGATATCTTATAACCTGCGGAATTTGCCCTTTAGGTGCATATATTTTCCCTTCTATTTCTAGTTGTCACATTTTCTCTTTTGTATACCTCCATGCTC
>CAZNZF010000133.1:0-5722 GCA_964577465.1 uncultured bacterium
GTCGGCCCCTACGAGGTTGACGCGTGATTCAATCGAGTTCCGTAGGGCGGGGATTCTATCCCCGCCGCTTTCCGAACGGACTTGAGAGTCCGTTCTCCACGTAAAAGGGTGGAGCGCGGGTTCTCCAACCCGCGGGCCGACCCCTTTTTTCGCCGCGTTGATGCTACAATGGACCGGCCTTAATCCCCCACCCAACCGTGAACGACCCCCACCCAGCCCCGCACCGGAGCCCCCTCGGCAGCCAGATAATCGTCGGGCTGCTGCTGGCGCTCCTGGCGGTCAAGGTGGTCGACCTCCAGGTGACGCAGGCCCGGGAGCTGGCCGCGGCCAGCGAGGAGAACCGCCTGCGCCGGGTGCGCATCCCGCCGCCGCGGGGGGAAATCTACGACCGCCGCGGGGAGGTCCTGGCGACCAACGAGGCGGCCTACGCCGTGGGCATCCTCTCCCCGCCCGACCGCCCGCCGGAAGGAGCCCACCTCCAGCAACTGTGCGACTTGCTCGGCCTGGATTCCGCCACGCTCCTGGACCGCTTCGAGAACGGGCGGAGCTACCCCTACGAGCCGGCCATCCTCGTCCCCGACGCCGACTCGGCCCTGGTCACCCGGGTGGCCGAGGCCGACCTGGACGAGCTGGTGATCGTGGACCGGCCCCGGCGCGTGTACCCCCAGGGCGAGACGCTCTGCCACGTCCTGGGCTACACCGACGAGGTCCGCCCCGAGGAGCTTTCGGCCCGCTACCGCATGGGGGACCTGATCGGGCGCAAGGGCCTGGAGGCGTCCTACGAACCGGAGCTCTCCGGGTGGCCGGGGGTCCGCTACATCGAGGTCAACGCCCTGGAGCGCCGCATCGGGGCCGCCTCGCACACCACGGCCCCCAGGCCGGGGAACAGCCTGGTGCTCTCCATCGACCTGGGGCTCCAGCGCCGGGCCGAAGAAATACTGGACACCCTCACCTACCGTCGACCGTATGATTGGTCGGGGGACCGGCCGTGGGTCGAGCCGGAGCCGGGGCTGCGCGGCTCGATAATCCTGATGGACGTGCGCACGGGCGAGGTCTACGCCCTGGCCGCGCGGCCGGGTTACGACCCGAACCGGGTGGGCGTCCGGGCCGACCCCGACTACTGGGGAAAACTCCTGGCCGACCCCGAAAAGCCGCTCCTGGCCCGGGCCTATCAGTGCACCTACCCCCCCGGCTCCACCTTCAAGCTGGTGGACGCCACGGCGGGCCTCTTGCTGGGGAAGGTCTCCTCCGACGTGGCGGAAAACCCCGCGGATACGCGCAAGACGGAGGAGCGGCCCTCGAGCTACATGGACCAGCCCTGCGGCGGCGTGTTCTACCTGGGCGACACCGCCTTCCACTGCTGGGGCCACATCGGCCACGGCCGCCTGACGCTCTCCGAGGCCATCGGCTGGAGCTGCAACGTCTACTTCTACCAGCTCGGCCTGCGCATCGGAATCGAGGGCATCGCCGAGTACGGCCACCTCTACGGCCTGGACGAGCCGACGGGCGTGGACCTGCCCCACGAGCGCGCCGGGCAGCTCCCCTCCATCGCGCGGCTGGAGGAGCGGTGGGGGAAAAACTGGCCCCGGGGACAGATCTGCAACAACGCCATCGGCCAGGGCGAGGTGCTGGTGAGCCCGCTGGAGCTGCTGACGGCGTACGCGGCCGTGGCCAACGGCGGCCGGCTCCTCGCGCCGCGGGTCGTCCGGCGCATCGTCTCCCCCGACGGCACCCGCCTGCGCGACGTGCCCCCGAGCGTCCGCCGCGACATCGGGCTGCCCGACTGGGTCCGGCAGACGCTCGTCCAGGGCTTCCGCAACGTCCTGAAGCGCTTCGGGGCCAACACCTACGACCTGTGCGGGAAGACCGGCACCTCGGAGAATCCTCACGGTGAGCCCCACGCGTGGTTCTGCGGCTTCGCGCCCTCCGACGACCCCCGGGTGGCCGTGGTAATCATGGTCGAGAACGGCGGCTTCGGCGAGAGCTACATCCGGCACGCCAAGGAGCTGGTGGGCTACGTGCTGGACGAGGGCCTGGACGAGCGCGGCGCGGTCTCCTGCCTGGACTTCGAGGCGCTCAAGCTGGCCCGCCGCCTGAATGGGGGCGGAAGTTGAGGGGCCCGGCCGCGAGACGGGTCCAGCCGGACTGGCTGATGCTGGGGGCGGCGCTGGCGCTGTCGGCGGCCGGGGTGCTGGTCAACGCCTCGGCGGGGGGCGAGGCGGCCCTCGGCATACCCCGCTGGGCGGTGCAGCTCGTGTGGGTCGTGCTGGGGGCCGGAGCCGCGGCGGGGGCCGTGTTCTTCGACCACCGCAAGCTGGCCGGGCCCGCGCCGTACATCTACGCCGCCGTCCTCGCGCTCCTGGCGGCCGTGCTGGTCATCCCCGGCGCCGGGGGGGAGGCGAGACGCTGGCTCACCCTGGGGCCGGTGAACCTCCAGCCCGCGGAGCCGGCCAAGCTGGCCTTCATCCTCGCCGGGGCGGCCTACCTGGCCCGGCGGGAGGAGGGACCGGGGGCGAGACAGGTACTCTGTCTGGTATTGCTGGCCCTGGGGCCCACGGCGCTGGTCGTCGTCCAGCCCGACCTCGGCACGGCCTTCGTCTTCGTCCCGCTGACCCTGGCGCTCCTGTACTGGGGCGGGGTGCCGGGCTGGAAGCTGCTGCTGCTCCTGGCGCCCCTGGCGGCGGCCCTGGCGGCCTTCACCGAGGTGCCGGGCTGGGTCGCCCGCATGGTGGACCCGAGCCTCCTCGACTCGCCGGTGGGCGCGCTCTTCCGGCCGTGGTGGTGGCTGGGGATGGGGGCGCTCACGGCGGGCTGGCTCATCGGCCGGCGCCGGAAGGAGCCCTTCTTCGGCTTTTTGCTCCTGGCGGCCGGGGCGGCCAGCGTCGTCCTCCCCCTGGGCTGGAACCTGTTGAAGGCCTACCAGCAGCGGCGGGTGCTGATGTTCCTCGACCCCACCGCCGACCCCAAGGGGGCGGGGTACAACCTCATCCAGAGCCGCATAGCCGTCGGCTCCGGCGGCGTCTGGGGCAAGGGCTTCAACCAGGGGACCCAGGGCCAGCTCGCCTTCCTGCCCGAGCGCCACACCGACTTCGCCTTCAGCGTCTGGGCCGAGGAGTGGGGGCTGGTCGGGAGCCTGGTGGTGATTGCGCTGTTCGCGCTCCTGCTGGGCCGGATGCTCCGGGCGGCGGGGCGGGCCGCCGACCGCTTCGGCTCATTGATTGTCTACGGGGCGACGGTGATGCTCGCCTTCCACGCCGCGTTCAACGTCGGGATGTGCCTGGGCCTCTTCCCGGTGGCCGGTCTGCCTCTGCCGTTCCTGAGCTACGGGGGGAGCTTCGCCCTGGTCTCGTGGCTGGCGGTGGGCCTGGCGGCGGGGGTGGAGCGCCGGAGCCGGCTGTCCGTCTATTAGGAGAAAAAATGAACCGAGCCGTCATCGTGGTCGCGGGCCTGGACACCTCGGGCGGGGCGGGGCTGGCCGCCGACCTGCGCACCGCCGCCGCGCTGCGCGTACCCTGCGCCGCGGTCCTGGCCGCCCTGGCCGTCCAGGACGCCGATGGAGTCCACGCCGTGTTCCCTATTCCCGAGGGGGCCTTCGCCGCCCAGCTCCGCGCCGTGCCCTGGGAAAAAACCGGCGCCTGCAAGCTGGGGATGGTCTACCTCCCCGAGCTGCTGGACCTGTTCCTCGACGCCCTGCCCGCAGGGATTCCGCTGGTGGTCGACCCGCTGCTCGGGGCCACGGCGGGGGGCTTGCTGGCCGCGCCGGGGCTGGAGGAGGCGTTGATGGAGAGGGCCTTCCCCCGGGCGGCGCTGGTGACACTCAACACCGACGAGTGCGCGAGGTACACGGGGGAGGGTTTCCCCGACCTCGCCGCGGCGCGTAAACTGGCGCCCCGCCTTGCGGAGAGGTTCGGGACGGCGGTGCTGCTGAAGGGCGGCCACCTGGGAGGCGCGCCCGTGGACGTGCTGGCCGCTGACGTCCGGCTGTACGAGTTCTCCGGGCGGCGGGCGAAGGTCTCGCCCCGGGGGACCGGCTGTACGCTTTCCACGGGTGTCGCGGCGTACCTGGCCCAGGGGGAGGAGCTGCCGGCGGCGGTGGGGCTGGCCCGGGAGCTGGTCAATCGGGCGGTGGCGGCGGCCTACCCCGGTCCGGCGGGGCACGTCCCCGCGCCGTGAGCGAAAAACTGATATGGATGTGGAGCAGATAGAACAGGACGCCGTCCTCGCTGCCCTGCGGAAGCACCTGCGAGGTTCCGGGTACACCGATGTTGACGACGTGGGCAGCACCGGCGGGGGCGGTACAGGCCGCGACGCCTCGGCGACTAAAGGCGGCGAGACCTGGGCCTTCGAGTGCATCGGTTACGCGGCGAAGGGGCCGAAGCGCAGCCGGGACTTATAGACCGCCGTCCGGCAGGTGCTCGCCAGGCTGGGACATTTCGACGTATCGGCACCCTGCCTGCCGGGACGCTTTAAACTGGGTATGAAACTCCGAGTAGAAAACCGTGCTTCCGCCTGGAGGGCTTTGGGGGAAGCCTTCAACGGGCGGCTCCACGTCTGGTTCTGGAACGGCGGCGACGGATGTGAGGAAAAGGAATGGAATCAACTGCTATCATTGTAACAACTGCTCGGTGGCGGCGGCCTACCCCGGTCCGGCGGGGCCGGTCCCGGCGCCCTGAGACATAACGACGCCGTTCGGACGCGTCGCGCCTTTTTGGCGCACTCCGGAGAGATCCCTTTCAGCCGAAAGCGTGATACCAAGCCGATTCCCGTTTTGGCCCGATTATTGCTACCTGCGAATATACCAAAAACCGCAAGGAGCGAGATGCGACTGGACGACTCCCCCGAGATCAACGACGGCTTCGTCGGGTTCTACCGGCGGGTGTTCACCAACGGCGCCCTGGACAAGAAAACCAAGGAGATGCTGGCCGTGGCCTTCTCCTACGGCAACGGCTGCGTCCCCTGCGTACACGACCACGAGGCCAAGGCCCGGCGCCTCGGCATGACCGACGCCGAGTACCGCGAGCTCATCGCCGTCTGCGAGGTCATCGCCGCCGGCGGCGTGCGCGAGCGGTTCGTCGAAAGCGTACACTGAAAAAACCGCGGGCAAAAGCCGGGAAACGCCGACCTTGACCGGCCACCGGCGCTGTGCTAGTCTCACCGACAAACGTTGCTGAATTTTCGACCGTGAGGAGGACGAATGGCTTCCGAGTTCATCGTAACCGGTACCGACGACAATTTCGCCGCCGAGGTGGAAAAGCACTCGGGCGTGGCGATGGTCGATTTCTGGGCTCCCTGGTGCGGACCCTGCCTGGCCATCGGCCAAGCCGTCGAGGAGATCGCCGAGGAGTACAAGGGCAAGCTCAAGGTCATCAGGCTCAACGTGGACGAAAGCCCCAACGTGGCCGCCAAGTTCGGCATCCGCGCCATCCCCACCCTCCTCTTCTTCAAGGGTGGCGAGGTGGTCCGCCAGGTGGTCGGGGCCCAGCCCAAGAAGCGGCTGGTCAAGACCGTGGACGAGGTGCTCTAGGCTATGGTCGACGTACTCATCGTCCTGGGCATCATCGCCGGGTGGCTCGTCCTGTCGCGGTGGGTGTTGCCGCGGCTGGGGATTTACACCTGAATGGCCAAGCGCTGCGGCCTCCCGGACGGGCGGCCGTCCGAGAGGGATTGAAGTTCCCACGAAAAATAAAGGTCCCGCACGGGGCCTTTTTATTTGCGTTTAAAT
>CAZNZF010000134.1:0-5669 GCA_964577465.1 uncultured bacterium
ATGCGGCGGGCTTCGGGGTCGTTCGCCAGCTCCTGGCTCGTCCCCTCGATAAGAATCTGCCCCTCGTACATGATGTACGCCCGGTCGGTGATGGAGAGCGTCTCGCGCACGTTGTGGTCGGTCACCAATATCCCCAGCCCGTCCTCCTGGAGCTTCTCGACGATTTTCTGGATGCCCTCCACGGCGATGGGGTCTATGCCGGCGAAGGGTTCGTCCAGGAGCATGAAGCGCGGCTGGCGCACCAGGGCCCGCGTGATTTCCACCCGCCGCCGTTCCCCGCCGGAAAGCGTGTACGCCTTTTTGTCCGCCAGCGGCGTGAGGTCCAGCTTGGCCAGGAGTTCTTTTAATCGGTCGGCGCGCTCGGCGTGCGTCAGCGGCAGCGTCTCCAGAATGGCGTAGATGTTGTCGCGGACGGTGAGCTTGGTGAAGATGGACGGCTCCTGGGCCAGGTAGCCGATGCCCATGCGGGCGCGCTTGTACATCGGCTCGTGGGTTATGTCCTCGCCGTCCAGGTGGACCTGGCCCGCGTCGGGGCGGATGAGGCCGGTTATCATGTAAAACGTCGTGGTCTTCCCCGCGCCGTTGGGGCCTAAAAGGCCCACCACCTCGCCCTGCCGTACCCGGATGGTGGCCCCGGCGACCACCTTCCGCTTGCGGTAGATTTTATCGAGGCCCGAGGTGGACAGGACGGAGCCCGTGTGCTCCGGCTTCCCTTCGGGTTTCACGTCGGTTTTTATATCGGTTTCGGCCACCGGCTCTACTCCTCGGTTGGCGTTTCTTCGACGGGCGGTGTTTCCGGTTCGGGGGCCTGGGCCCTCTCGGGGGGGACGTAGCTCCCCTGGGCGTGCCCGCGGGCGACGAAGCGGTCCAACTCGCCGTCCACCAGGAAGAGGTCCATGTGCGAGCCCTCCATCTCGGTCCGGCCCCGCTCGGGGTGCGGGTTGCCGGGGTCGGGCTGGTACAGGGCGTAGGCGTCGCCCTCGAGGGTGATTTGGGTCGCCACCTCGTCCTGGAGGTAGATGGTGATTTCCTGGGCCCGGGAGTCGATGCGGCCCTCCTCCCCCGAGGCCGGGTCGGGCAGGTAGAGGGCGGTGGCGTTCCCGGTGCAGACGATGCGGTCGGCCTGGTCGCCCACGTAGAAGAGTACGATACGGTCGCCGGCCAGTTCGAGCTTCCCCTCTTCCCCGTCCGCCGCGTCCTCATCCTTGGCCAGATGGTACACCGCCCGGGCGGTGCCGTCGATTTCTATCTTCTCCAGGCCGCCCTCCTCGTCGAGGAGGTACATGGTCATCAGCTCCCCGCCGGCCTTGTCGTCCCCGCGCCAGGCGATGGGGTCGCCTTCGAGGATGATTTTATTCTCGTCGCCGTAGTAGGTGGCTCGGTCGCCCTCGGCGTAGAGGTCCTTCTGGTCTATTTTCACCCCGCCCGAGGCCACCCCCCGGTCCTCGTCGAGGTAGTACTCCATCACCTTGCCCGTGACGTGGACGTCGCCCCCGGCGCGGTTCACCAGGAAGAGCTCCGGCGCCTCGGTGACGATGACGTAACGGTCGGCGCGGTGATACTCCAGGTAGCGCCCCTCGAGGCGGGCGTTTTTATCTTTATCCAGGACCACGACCCGGCCCTTGAGGAGGGCTATCTGCTCCCGGTCGTAGTAGTAGAGCTCGTCGGCGGTGATCTCCGTCGGTCCCTGGACGAGCTTCACGTGGCCCAGGGCGCGCACGGTACGGATGCCCTCGGCGAAGTTGCCCACCACGCGGTCGGCCTCGAGGTAGTAGTCCTCGCCGGGCTTGCCGAGCTCGATGCGCCGGGGTTCCCCGTCGGAGGCCGTCTCCGCGGTCTCCTCGGCCGCGAGGGCCGCGATGGGCAGGAGCAACAGGATAAGGGCTGCGCCCAGGCTTTTCTTGCCGCGTTTCATCTCAATCGTCTACGGCTTTCGCCATGTAGGCCGAGTCGGGAACGAGGACGTCGGCCAGGAAACGCAACGGCGGCAGGGCCTGGATCAGTTTCAGCGCCAGCCGGTACATTCGCCCGCCCTCCTCGGGGAGCCGGAGGGACCAGCGGTTGATTGGCTTGCCGAATCCCGCCTCTTTCAGGAGCCTGCGCGAGATCCGCGGCGTGAACCAGTGCAGGGCGGGGTTGGCCGTATGGCCCACCAACTCCGGTCGGCGCCGGACGGCCCAGCGCATGATTCGCCGCTTCAGTTTCAGGGGGTACCAGCCGAAGAGGGGGAAGCCCCTGATTTCCCGTTGCCTGGGACACATGGCCGACGTGGAGTAAAACCACAGGGCCCCGCCCGGCTTGAGCACGCGCCGTGCCTCCCGGAGGCTGCGCTCCAGATCCGCCACGTGTTCCAGGACGCTCGAAGCGATGACCAGGTCGCAGCTCGCGTCGGGTAGGGGAAGCGCCTCGGCCCGCCCTTCGAGCACCGGAATCTCCTCGCCCAGTTTCGTCGACAGCTTCTGTGCCGTTTCCCGGGCGTGGGGGTCGGGCTCCACCCCCACGGCGTCGTACCCCATTCGTTTCAGGGCCAGAACCATGACACCGGCGGCGCAACCAACGTCTACAATCCGCGCCCCGGTTTCCAGGAGCGTGAACCTCCCGAGCCGACGGAGCAGGAGATGAGCGAAAAGCTCCTCTTCGGGCAGCCTGCGCTCTACCTCGTCGGTGGTCAACGATTCTGTGGCCCGCTGACTCACCGCCGACCCCCGCCTGTAAGATTGAATGGTTGCGATTCTTCGTCCCGGAAAAGGGGCTCAGCTCCCTTTCGACGTGGGATTATGCCACGCGCGACCCGGCGGGTCAACGCGTGGACTCGGCTTCCCTTGACGCTCGGCCGGTCGGGTACTAAGATGAATCTCGGAAGGAGGGACCATGAAACGGGTCGTGTTTTTGCTGCTGGTCTGGGCGGTCGTGTGCGGGGCGACCGAGTCGCTGGTCCTGGTCGGCCCGATCGAGCGCGAGGACCTGGTTCTTCTCTCCAGGTATCCCCTCGTCGTGGACGACTACCGCGCGGGCTACGCCTACTGCTATACGGATGCACCTGACCTTCTGGCCGGCCTGCCGTGGCCGCACCGGGTGCTCGTGGACGACCTCCAGTCCTATTACGCCGCCGAGCGCGCCCTCTGGCCGCCCGACGACCGGGACGAGGCCTGGGACGCCTTCCACTCCTACGACGACACCATCGCCCTGCTGCAACAGTGGGTCGACCAGTACCCCAGCATCTGCCGCCTGGTGGAGGTGGGTGGCTCGGTCCAGGGCCGGGAGCTCTACGCCCTCGTCGTCACCGACAACCCCTCCTTCGAGGAGTATGAGCCGGAGGTCCGCATCGTCGGCACCATCCACGGCGACGAGATAACCGCCAACGAGATAGTCCTCTACGCCGCCGAGCGCCTGCTCACGGGCTACGGCGTCGACCCCGAGATTACCGACCTGGTCAAGGGCTTCGAAATCTGGCTCCAGCCGCTGGTCAACCCCGACGGCTACGTCATGGGCACCCGGCTCAACGCCGACGGGGTGGACCTGAACCGCAACTTCAGCTACCAGTGGGACCCGGACGAGTGGTACGCCGGCCCGTCCCCGTTCAGCGAGCCGGAGACCCGGGCCGTGGCCGATTACTCCGGGTGTGAGGAGAAGGGGGTCCCCGACCTGGTCGAGGACAACACCTTCATCCTCGGCCTCACCTACCACTCCGGCGCCATCTGCGTGAACTACGTCTGGAACTACCAGCAGCAGCGCGCACCCGACGACGCCCACATCCAGACCATCTGCAATGACTACTCCGACTCCTGCGAGCTCTCCCCCCAGTACCCGCCCTGGGTGGAGGGCCACAGCTACCGGGACGACACGTACATGGACTGGGTGACCGACGGCTGGGATTGGTACGAGACCCACGGGGACCTGAACGACTGGAGCTACGGCATGCGGGGGTGCATCGACACGACAGTCGAGGCCGACAACGACAAGCACACCGACCCGCGCGACATCCTCTCCCAGGCCGACGTGAACTGGTACGCCATCAAGAGCTGGATCGAGTGGGCCGACGACGGTCTCCACGGGCGTGTCACCGAGGCCGGAGGCGGACCGGTTCCGGTCACCATCACCGTGGGCGACCGCGACGAGGGCTTTATGTACTCGGACCCCACGGAGCACGGCGACTACTGGCTTCCCCTGGCCGACGGCTTCTACGACGTCGTCTTCTCCTCCAAGGGTTATAATCCCGTCGTCTTCAAGGACGTGGAGGTGACCGGGGAGGACACGCCGCCGCTGGACGTGGAGTTCGAGCCCTCCGAGGCGAGTGACGACCTGGGCCTCAGCGCCCGGCGGACCTCCGACGGGGTGCTCGTCCTCTGGCGTCCGGTCGGGGGTTACACCGGCTTCAGACTGTACCGTTGCGACGCCGTGGGCCACATGGGGGAGCGCTTGAACGGGGCGGTTCTTCCGGGAAACGCCGCGAGCTACCTGGACCTCGAACCGCCCGGCCCGGTGGCGCGGTACCGCCTCGAGGCCTTCACCTCCGAGGGGCACCGCCTGCTCTTCGGTCCCGTAGAGATAGAAACGGCGGTCGACTCGCAAAGATTCACGATTCTGGGCGTCTATCCCAACCCGGTCGGGGAGCGGGCCGGAGTGGAGGTGAGCTCGGCCGGCGGGTACTGCGAGATAACCGTGTACGACCTGGCGGGGCGGCTGGAATGCGTCCTCTATCGGGGTGAGCTTCCGTCCGGGCGCAGCCGGGTCGAGCTGGACGCGGGCGGGCTTTCCAACGGCGTGCACGTGCTGGTGGTGCGCGGAGACGGTGTCCGGGTCCAGCGCTTCGTCGTCGCCAGATGATTTTTTAACCGACCAACCCCGAAGGGTCGCTGACCGTCGGCCCCTAGCCCTTGTCGAAAGGCGGTCGCATCGTATATCATCAACGCGCGTGCTTCGCCCCGTTCAGGAACGCGGTCCTGGTCATCCTCCTGCCGGCGCTCGCCCTGGCGGCCGCTTACGGCGGGTTTGCCGGAGGCACGGCACGCTCCACTCGGTTCGCCCTCTCCACCGAGGCCGGGCTCTCCACCTACGGGCTGTCCAACGTGCCCGCGGCCTTCAGTTGTGCGTTGGACCTCGGCCTCCGCCTGGAGGATGTGGCCTTCACCCTCGGCTACTTCGCCGAGCCCTTCGCGGAGATGGGCGGCTCCCAGGGGCCGCGGCTCCTCGTGTACTACTTCACCAACCCCGCCTCGCAGCTTTTCATGCGGCTGGGGGGAGGGGTGAATTACTTCTGGCGCCTGGCGCCCTTCAACCGGGCGGCCGACGTCCTTCTGTCCCAGGTGAGGCGTCTGTGGGCCGGCGAGCTCGGCCTTCGGGTGGGGATAAAGTTTCTCGGCCCCCTGGACGCCTTCGTGGATGCGGCACTCCTGTTCCCCGTGGGTGAGCGGGTCGGGCTGTCGGTGCGCATGGTCTTCGGCCTGGGGTTCCAGCTCTGACCGGGCTAATGACACGCCTCTGTTCACGAAAAAACGGGCCGGGGCCCGCTTTTTGCTCCCGCGGTTTCCCTCCCCCCGTGGGAGAGGGACTAAGGGTGAGGGCTTCCTTATAAACACGGCGGGGATAGGTATCTGCGGCCGAAGGCATATCCGCGACCGAAGGTAATCCCCGCCCTACGACAAGTCAAATATCGCGTGGGGCGGCAA
>CAZNZF010000135.1:0-3350 GCA_964577465.1 uncultured bacterium
GAAGCCCTTGCCGATGGCCGCCGTGGTGTTGCCCACGGCGTCGAGGTGGTCGGTTATCTTCCGCACCTCGGGGTCCAGCCCCGCCATCTGGGCTATTCCACCGGCGTTGTCGGCGATGGGCCCGTAGGAGTCCACGCTGACCACCATCCCCGTGGTGGCCAGCATCCCCACCGCGGCCATGGCCACGCCGTACATCCCGGCAACGTGATGGGCGAGGATGACCGCGCCGGCGAGTATGATGACCGGGACGCCGAGCGACTCCATGCCCACGGCCAGCCCCTCGGTGACGGTGACCGCCGCGTTGGTGTCGCTGGCCTCGGCCAGCCTCTTCACCGGCTTGTACTTCGCAGAGGTGTAGTACTCACTCGTCAGGCCGATGAGGACGCCGGCCCCGATGCCCGCCAGTGTGGCCCAGAAGGGGCCGAGCTTCGAGTAGCCCGCGAAGTCCGTCCCGAGCCAGTTGACCAGTAAGAAGGCGGCCCCGGCGGTCAGCGCCGCCGCCAGGTAGGTGCCACCGGTGAGCGCCGCCTGCGGATTCTTCCGCCCGACGATTTTCGTGAAGAACACGCCCAGGATGCTGGCCACCGTCCCCGTCGCGCCCACGGCCAGCGGCAAAAGCATGAGGCTCCGGTCCACCATGCTCAGGCTGACCGCTGCCGCCAGGGACATGCTGGCGATGATGCTCTCGACGTAGCTTTCCAGGAGGTCCGCCCCCAGGCCGGCCACGTCGCCCACGTTGTCGCCCACGTTGTCGGCGATGACGGCGGGGTTGCGGGGGTCGTCCTCGGGGATTCCGGCCTCGACCTTCCCCACCAGGTCGGCGGCCATGTCGGCGCCCTTGGTGAAAATGCCGCCGCCGGAGCGGGCGAAAAGCGCCATCAGCGAGGCGCCCATGGCGAAGCCGTTTACGATTCCCGCCTGGCGCAGAAGCTCGGCCTGCTCCACCTTCCCGCCGGTAAAGATGTCCGGGGCGAAGAGCCCGATGACCCCGGCCAGCCCCAGAAGCGACAGGCCGACCACGGAGAGCCCCATCACGGCGCCGCCGGAGATGGCGATGCCGAGGGCCTGTCTGACCCCCTCCCGGGCGGCGTTGGTGGTGCGGGAGTTGGCCCGCGTCGCGATGGACATGCCGATGAAGCCCGCCCCCGCGCTGACCAGCGCCCCGAGGGCAAAGGAGACCGCCGTGCGCCAGCCCAGGCCGGTACAGGCCATCAGCCCGCCGAGGAGGAGGATGATGAGCCCCACGGTGCGGTACTCGCGGCTCAGGAAGGCCTGCGCCCCGCGGCGGACCTGAGCGGAGATGGCCACCATCGCGGGCAGGCCCTCGGGCTTGCGCAGGACGCCCACCGCGAAGAGGACCACGAACACGAGGGCCAGCGAGCCGCCGATTATGGGCCAGGCCAGAAACATACCCTCTCCGTTCCCCCAGTCAACTACGTCTCGGGCTCGGTTTCCGACGAGCCCTCCTCACCCTGAACGCGGGCGTTCACCCGGGCCATGGCCTTCTGCCAGCCCTCCCGCTCCAGGATATTCAATCCCTCCACGACCCGCTCGAGAATCCCGCCGACCTCCCGGAGGAGTTCCTCGGGGAAGGGCGCCAGAACGAACTCCGCCAGGTCCGCCCACTGGGGCGCCGGTCCGCACCCGATGCGCATCCGGGGAAAACCCTCGCCGATGTGGGCGACGATGTCCTCCAGGCCGTTGTGGCCTCCCGAGCCGCCGGACGGCCGGAGCCGGAGCGCGCCGAAGGGGAGGTTCACGTCGTCGCAGATTACCAACGACCCCTCGGGCGGGGTATCGGTCTCGCGCAAGATGCAAGCCACCGACCGTCCCGAGAGGTTCATGAAAGTCTGCG
The DNA here is from genome assembly GCA_964577465.1 of uncultured bacterium. GTDB lineage: Bacteria > RBG-13-66-14 > RBG-13-66-14 > RBG-13-66-14 > RBG-13-66-14 > RBG-13-66-14. The sequence goes on from CAZNZF010000135.1 coordinate 1,856, forward strand.
GCTTGCACAGGACGAGCCGCCGCCCGGCGAGGGAAACCCTGCCGGTCAGGCTCTCGCACACCCGTCGCCAGATTCGGAGCCTGCCACGGCGGGCCAGCTCGTCCAACGCCATGAAGCCCAGGTTGTGGGGGGTTTGCGCGTAGCGTTCGCCGGGATTGCCCAGGCCGACGACGAGCACTTACTCCGCCGCCTCTTCCTCAGCGGCGCCCTCCTCGCCCTCGACGGCGCCCTCCTCACCCTCGGCGGCCTCGGCGGCCTCGGCGGCGGCCTCCTCCTCGGTGATCAGACGAGGCCGACGCACGTGGACCACCGTGTCGTGCACCTCGTTGAGGAACTCGACGCCGGAGGGGGCCGGAAGGTCGGAGACGTGGATGGACTCGTCCAGGTTGAGGTTGGAAACGTCCACCTCGATGGAATCGGGCAGATTGCCGGGCAGGCATGAGATGCTTATCTCGCGCAGGGTGTGCTCCAGCATGCCGCCCTCCTTCACCCCCGGTGAGGAGCCGGTGAGGATGATGGGAATCGTGGTGTGAATCGGCTTCTCCATGGAGATGCGGTAGAAATCCACGTGGAGGGGTTCATCGGTCACGGGGTCCTTTTGAATCTCGGCGATGATGGTCGGGTAGACCGTTTTTTCGACCTCGAGGTCCACGATGAAGTTGTGCGCCTCGTGGGGCTTCACGGAATGAATCAGGACCTTCGAATCGATAGCGATGTGGAGGGTTTCCGGGACCTCGTTGCCGTAGATGACGGCCGGCACGAGACCGGTGCTGCGGAGCTTGCGGGCGCCGCCCTTGCCGTTGACCTCGCGCTTCTCGGCCTGTAGATTGACCCGTTTCATCTGAACCTTCCCGCGCTCCGGCGCAGTTCTAGTGAGCGGTTCGGCGAGCACCGCCGGGGTTGCAAGTCAGCGGGGCATTTTAGCACACCGACGCCGCCCACCGCAACCAATTTCCCCTTGACACCCCTCGCCGTTCCCCCCTATCATTACCTGCCTTCCGGGGGGCCCATAGCTCAGTTGGTCAGAGCCACCGGCTCATAACCGGTTAGTCCCAGGTTCGAGTCCTGGTGGGCCCACCAGTCCGCCTGGGTGGTCCGGGAGGAGCGTTTTAGGGATTATCCCATTTTTTCCGTCCCGGAATGGGCAAAGGGTTGCTCAAACGCACGGTACACGGAAGCTGACTCTCGAAAACGGTTAAATTCCCCCCGCGACTGTGCCCTCCCTAGAAGGAGGGATGGGTGGAAAAAAACTCCAGTCGTAGATTTGGACTGCACGCGGCGGTGGCCGTCGAATTGAAATAATATCCCCCCGCGACTGTGCCCCCCCCCCAAGATGGGGGGGTTGGGGGGAAAGAAATCAGGGAATTGAAAAACCGCCCGCACGCGGCGGTGACTCTCGAATTACAATTAATCCCACCCGCGAAGCTGCCCTCCCTAGAGGGAGGGATGGGTGGAAAAAAACTCCAGTCGTAGATTTGGACTGCACGCGGCGGTG
>CAZNZF010000135.1:3450-5652 GCA_964577465.1 uncultured bacterium
GCCGTCGAATTGAAATAATATCCCCCCGCGACTGTGCCCCCCCAAGATGGGGGGGATGGGGGGGTTGAGGGCGATTGGCTCAGCTGGTTAGAGCGCCGCTTTCACAGAGCGGAAGTCACTGGTTCGAATCCAGTATCGCCCACCAAACAACCACACGACGGCGACCTGTTGGGCCGCCGTTTTTTCCGTAAAAACAAAGGGGGCGAGCCCCTTCGAATCCAGTATCGCCCACCAAACAACCACACGACGGCGACCTGTTGGGCCGCCGTTTTTTCCGTAAAAACAAAGGGGGCGAGCCCCTTCGAATCCAGTATCGCCCACCACAATACGAAGAGCGTCCGTCGGGCGGTCTTTTTTCCACGGATACAGGGAGGTTGTATCGCAGGGACGGCGGTTGACAACTCCCGGCGGGGTCAATAAAATCGCCCCCGATTCCCAAGCGCTGGACCGCCAATCACGCGAAGGAGCGAGACCTCATGGCCAAAATCTTCCCCTTCCGGGCCTACCGGTACTCGGCGAAGGCCGGGGACCCGAAGAACCTGGTCACCCAGCCCTACGATAAAATTTCTGGCGACCTCCGGACCGAGTACTACGCGCGCAGCGAGTGGAACATCGCCCGGGTCATCAAGAGCGACGAGGGTCCGGCCGACGGCACCAACACCTACGCCAAGGCGGCGGAGCTTTTCCGGAAGATGATTGCCGAGGGCCTGTTGACGCGGGACGACAAGCCGGCGGTTTACGCCTACGACATCGAGTACGAAGGTCCCGGCGGAGACACCCGCGTCCGGAGCGGCTTCATCGCCACGGCGCAGCTCGAGGATTTCTCTAAGGGGCACGTCAAGCCGCACGAGACGACCCTGGCCGGTCCCAAGGCCGACCGGCTGAACCTGACCCGCGCCACCGGCGCCGGCTTCGGCCTCATCTTCATGCTCTACCCCGACCGGGAGTTGGCCTCGGACAGGCTCCTCGACGGGGCCAAGCGGGGGAGGAAGCCGGACGTCGAGGTCGCCGACGATTTCGGCGCCCTCCACCGGGTGTGGGTCATCACCGACGAGGGCGTCATTGCCAAGCTCCAGGCCATTCTGGAGCCGGTGGACCTCTTCATCGCCGACGGGCACCATCGCTACGAGACGGCGGTCAATTACATGAACGAGATGACCGCCAAGGGTAAGGCGGGCTCGGGTCTCGGCGCCGTGGACAAGGGGATGATGGCCTTCGTGAACATGTTCTCCAAGGGGCTAACCGTCTTCGCCACCCACCGGCTCATCCACTCCCTGCCCGCGGATAAGGCCGACCCGGCCCGAATCATCTCGGCGCTGGAGAAGGACTTCGAGATTCGGGTCATCCCGATGACCGGCGGCGGCGAGGACGAGATGCTGGACATCCTGGCCGAGGAATACGCGGAGCACAAGACGGCCTTCGGCCTGGTCCTGGGCGAGGTCGAGGAGGAGTGCTACGTGGTGACCCTGGCCCGCGAAAAAGCGGTGGACGAGTTCTTCGGGGATAAATTCTCGAAGGGGTATAAGGGCCTGGACGTGGCGGTGCTCCACAGCCTGATTTTGGAGAAAATCCTCGGCATCGACGCCGAGGCGCTCACGAAGCAGACGAACGTGGTCTACGCCCGGGACGCGCGCAACGCCATCAAGCGGGTGCACACCGGCGAGATGCAGATGTGCTTCTTGATGAACCCGACGCGACCGGAGCAGGTGGCCGAGGTGGCCGGGGCCGGCGAGCGCATGCCGCAGAAGTCCACCGATTTCTACCCGAAGATGCTCACGGGCCTTACGATAAACAAGTTCGACGTCTGACCCCGCGCGTGTACGATTAAGACGGGGCCCCGGCGCCCCGTCTTCTGGTATCATCGCGCCATGGTCCGCGAGATGAAAAACCTCCGCGCCTTCGACCTCTCCGGGCTCACCGGGCTTCTGGGCGAACTGGGCGAGCCGGCCTACCGCGCCCGGCAGCTCTTCGACTGGCTCTGGGCCAGGGGCGCGGAGGATTTCGGTACAATGACCGACCTGCCATCGGCCCTGCGGACCGGTCTGGCTGAAAAGTTTACACCGAGCCTGCCGCGGGTGGCGGACGAGGCCCGGGGCGCCGACGGCACGGTGAAGCTCCTATTAGAGCTGGACGACGGCGCGCGGGTCGAGACGGTGCTCATGCCGGGCGGGGATTACGACGCGGCCTGCGTCTCGACCATGG
>CAZNZF010000136.1:0-5598 GCA_964577465.1 uncultured bacterium
GTAGGGCGGCCCTTCTACGGGCCGCCGCGTATTGCGACGACGTAGGGGCGGACCTTCAGGTCCGCCCGCGGGCCGACCTAAACGGCGCGCCGTCGGTCGGCCCCTACGAGATTTTTGCCGATGGTAGACACATTGCCGTAGGGCGGGGATTCTATCCCCGCCGCGGCGGCCCGTAGAAGGGCCGCCCTACATTTCCGCAACTCATCAATCCCCGGCGGCCAGGGCCTCGGCGGCGGTGAACAGCCGCTCCTCACTGAACGCCGGCCCCATGAGCTGCATCCCGATGGGCAACCCGTTATCGTCCCGGCCCCAGGGGACCGAAAGCGCCGGCAGGCCCGCCAGGTTCGCCGGATTGGTGAACATGTCCCCCAGGAAGGTCGCCAGCGGCTTGCCGGAAATCTCGCCCAACCTGAACGCGGTCGTCGGGAAGGTGGGGGAGACGATGAGGCCGACGCGGTCGAAGGCGTCGTCCAGTTCGCGGCGGATTTTCGTCCGCACGCGCTGCGCCCGCAGGTAGTACGCGTCGTAGTAACCCTCGGCCAGGGCGAAGGTGCCGAGCATGATGCGCCGCTTGACCTCGTCGCCGAAGCCCAGGCCCCGCGTGGCGGCGTACATCCGCAGGAGGCGGTCGGCGCGGGGGCCGAAGACCGCGTCGCCCTCCATCTCCTCCACGCGAACGCCGTAGTTCACCCCGTCGAAGCGGGCCAGGTTGGCCGAGGCCTCGGCCAGGGCGGTCAGGACGTAGACGGCGATGGAGTGGACGGCGGAGGGGAGGGAGACCTCCTCGACCCGGCAGCCCATGTCGGCGAATTTTTCCAGCAGGCGCTCGAAGGATTTCGCCACCTCCGGCTGGATTCCTTCCGCCCCCCGGTGCTCGCGGACGTAGCCCACGGTGAACCCGGCGCAGGGGTCGAAGCTGTCGGGGAATTTTTCGGGCGGAATGGCGCTGGTGGAGTCGGCGGGGTCCGGCCCGGCGCAGGCCTCGAAGGCCAGGCGCACGTCGTCGGGGTTTTTGGCAAAGAGGCCGATCTGGTCCATGGAGCTGGCGAAGGCCACCAGGCCGTGGCGGGAGAGTCGGCCGTAGGTGGGCTTGAGGCCGTAAACGCCGCAGAAGGCCGCGGGCTGGCGCGTGCTCCCGCCGGTGTCCGAACCGAGGGCCAGCGGCACCGAGCCGGCGGCCACCGCCACCGCGCTGCCCCCCGAGGACCCGCCGGGGATGCGCGAGGCGTCCAGGGGGTGGGTGACCGGCCCGAAGGCGCTGGTCTCGCTGGAGCTGCCGAAGGCGAACTCGTCGAGGTTGGTCTTGCCGACGACGACGGCCCCGGCTCTTTCCAGGCGCTCGACCACGGTGGCGGTGTAGGTCGGCCGGTAGTTTGCGAGGATTTTGCTGGCGCAGGTGGTCGGGGCGCCCCGCCAGCAGATGTTGTCCTTTACCGCCAGGGGGACGCCGTAGAGCGTGAGCTTCGCTCTTTGTCCGTCGGGGAGGGCGGCCAGCTCGGTCAGGCGTTCATCCAGCCGGTCGGCTTCGACGAGGCTGATGTAGGCGTTGTGCTTTATCTTAGCCTCTACCGCTCCGACGACCGCATCGTTGATGTAATCGCGGAGGCGGCCCTCGTCCGACCGCAGATGTGGAACCAGTTCCCGCAATTTTTTACCATCCGCGGCCACGATACCTCCGAGACGAAAGCGCCGAGGAAATTATACATTATCTCCCCTCTCCCTTTTAGGGAGAGGGTTAGTGTGAGGGGTGTAGCGGTCCCCTCCCCCCTTTGGGGGGAAGCACACTTACGGGCAGGGAGGGGGGTTCAAGCGGCGGGGAAAGGATTCCCCGCCCTACATTTTGGGTTAGATTGAAAACGGGCGGGTGTGGACACCCGCCCCTACGGACGATATTATTTTAACGTAGGGCGGCAACTCCGTGTGCCGCCCGGTTTCGCATGACATGGGCGGGGTACGGAGCCCCCGCCCTACATCACGGCGCATTTAATAAAATCAGCACCCCAGGCGGTCGGCCAACTCCCCCAGGTCGGCGACCTCGGCGAAGAGTTTTTGCCGAATTCCCTCGTACCCCGGCAGCGGCCGGGGGAACCGGCGGACCAGCGCCGCGTGCATCCCGGAAGAAAGCGCCGGCGCCAGGTCCGTGTCCGTCCGGTCGCCGACCATGAGCATCGCGGTCGGCCCGCCCCCGCAGGCCGCAATCAATCCGGCGAAGAACTCCGGCTGCGGCTTGCGGTGCCCCACCTCGTTGGACAAAAACAGCAGTCGGAAAAATTCGGTCAGCCCGTGACGCTCGAGCCAGGGCCGCGCGGTCCCCACGGTGTTGCTGGCCAGGGCCAGTCGGTGGTTTTTAGCCAGACGTTCCAGCGCGGGGCGGACGTCCGCGTAGGGCGGCGCGCCGAAGGCCGCGGGCGTTACGAGTACCCGTTCCTCGAAGCGTCCCCGCAGGTCGGCGAAGCCTTCCGGCCCGGCCGCGTAGTGCTCCAGGGTCCCCAGGATGGAGCCCTTTTCACGGCGGACCGCGTGAACTTCCTCAACGGGCGCCCCGACGAGCTTGGCCGCCAGGGAAATCATGGCGCCCCGCGCCGCGCGGTCGTCGTTCAGCACACCGCCGAAATCCAGGCAGACCCAGGCGATTTCCATGTTACTCGACGAACTTCGCCGGACGGCGCTCCACGAAGGCCGTCATCCCCTCGGTGGCCTCGCGCTCCTCGAAGAGGGCGCCGAAGGCGGACGCCTCGCTCTGGTACGCCTGTGACGAGTCGCCCCAGACGCCGGCGTGAATCGTCCGCTTGGCGGCGGCCACGCTCACCGGTCCGCGCGCCGACACGGCCAGGGCCCATTCCCGAGCCTGCGGCAGCAGCTCCTCGGTTGGCACGACGGCGTTTACCAGCCCCATATTCAGGCACGCCTCGGCGGAGTAGTTTTCGCCCAGTAGAATCATCTCCTTGGCCTTCGCCGGACCCACCAGGTGCGCCAGGCGCTGAGTACCGCCGAAGCCGGGGATGAGCCCCAGCTTCACCTCGGGCTGCCCCATCTGCGCTTCGGTGGAGGCGATGCGCAGGTCGCAGGCCAGCGCCAGCTCGCAGCCGCCGCCCAGGGCGTAGCCGTTCACCGCGGCGATGGTCACCGCCGGGAGCGCCTCCAGCTTGGCGAACACCCCCTGGCCCAGGAGGCTGAACTCCTCGGCCTGCCTCTTGGTCATGGTGCTCATGGCCGCGATGTCGGCCCCCGCCACGAAAGCACGGCCCGCGCCGGTCACTATCAGGGCGGAGAGCTTATCCTTTGCCAGCTCGTCCAGGCAGCCCGAGAGCTCGACCAGGAGCTCCCGGTTCAGGGCGTTCATCTTCGGGCGGTCGATGATGAGCTCGTAGTACGGAAGCCCGCCCTCCACAGCCTTCTTCTCCAGACGGAGAAACTCGTATCCCATCCGTTTCCCTCCCGTCCACAAATGTGAAAAGGAAATCCTCCCCTTCACGGGCGAAACTAAAACTTACGGATTCGGCACGAGATGCAACTCGTAAAATGTACACAAGTTAACAAAACCACATATCCCAGAGGGGAATTGTTTGTGCCGGGGGGATTGAATGTTGATTACGTCGCACTCGTTGTTTATACCTCGGGCACCCTTTCAATCTGACCCAACTGTCCACATTTGTCAACAAGTTTTCAACATCACCTTTTACCGGCACAACCCCCGAAAAACTAACAAGCTCTTGCAGAAATTCCCCCTTTTCCTTTCCACGCGCCTTTCAACATTTCCCGTTGTCGCGCCGGTCCGTCCCGGCCGCATCCGCACGCCTTCAACACCGGTTGTGCGTCGTTTCCACACCCCTACTACTACCTACTCCTCATTCTCTTTTTTCTTTTTTTAATAATAACAGGAGGGGAGGAACGGGCCGCTCGGTCTGGAAGCGTTTGCTTTAAACCGGCTTCACCCGCCGAATAATTGAAATGGTCGGCGCTCGTTCCGGGAGTGGCGGCATCTTCTAGCGTAAGTTGAACCGGTTCTGAAAGGTGCGCCGCCGTCGTCGGAACGGACGGGCCGCACCGGGGCGGTCACGCCGTATCCGAACCGCCGCGTCGCACTTTAACGGTTACGCCGTATCGGAGCGGACGCACTGTGTTGGAGCTGACTCTTTGTATCGGAACGGGCATACGGAAAACGTTTACCGTCGGATTCGAGGCACCGCAATCGCGGGGGGATGGGCCGGTTTTTCTCAACCGGGGAACGTCGGGGCGGTGGGTCACCACCTGCGCCACCGAACGGCCATGCGGCTTCTGATCCGATAACGCCGGGGCGACGGTCACTTCCGCGAGACCAGCTCCTTTATCATGCTGGTGGCGATGACCAGGCGCTGGATCTGATTCGTGCCCTCGTAGATCTGCGTTATTTTTGCGTCGCGCATGAGCTTTTCCGCCGGGTAGTCCTTCATGTAGCCGTAGCCGCCCAGAATCTGCACCGCGTCGGTGGTGACCCGCATGGCGACGTCGGAGGCCAGGAGCTTACTCATGGCGCTGACCTTGGAGATGTCCCTGGCGCCGGAGTCGATGTGCCGGGCGGCCTGGTAGATGAGCGCCCGGGCGGCCTCGATCTCCGTGGCCATGTCCGCCAGCATGTTCTGGATGGACTGGAAGCTGGAGATGGGCTTTCCGAACTGAACGCGCTGGTGGGCGTATTCCAGGGCCAGCTCGAGGGCGGCCTGGGCTATTCCCACCGCCTGGGCCGCCACGCCGGGACGCGTCCGGTCCAGCGTCCGCATGGCGATGGAGAAACCCATCCCCTCGCGGCCGAGGATGGCCGATTCGGGGATGAAGCAGTCGTGGAAGGAGAGCTCGCGGGTGGAGGACGCGCGGATGCCCATTTTGTCCTCCTTCTTCCCGTAGTTGAAGCCCTCGGTCCCGTCCTCGACGATGAAGGCGGATATGCCGCGGGAGCCCTTGGCGCGGTCGGTGATGGCGATTACGGTGTAGATCTTGGCCTCGCCGCCGTTGGTGATCCACTGTTTGGTGCCGTTGAGGAGGTAGCCTCCCTTGACCTTTTTGGCGGTGGTCTTCTGGGCCCCGGCGTCGGAGCCGGCCTCGGGCTCGGTGAGGGCGAAGCCGCAGAGCTTCTCCCCGGCGGCCACCGCGGGCAGTAGTCTCCTTTTTTGCTCCTCGGTGCCGAAGAGGATGACGGGGTACGCGCCGAGGGCGGTCCCGGCCAGGGCCAGGGCTATTCCTCCGCAGCCCCGGCTGAGCTCCTCGGTGATGAGGGCCAGCTCGAGGATGCCCCCGCCGAGGCCCTCGTACTCCACCGGGATGAAGGTGCGGAAGAGGTCGGTCTGGGCGAAGATTTTTACGATGGGCCAGGGGAACTCCTGCCGGACGTCGTACTCGGCGGCGACGGGGCGGATCTTCTCCTCGGCGATCCGCCGCGCCAGGTCCCGCATCTCGGTCTGCTCCGGGGTCAGGAGGTAGTCCATGCGCTCACCTCGCGGGTTACGAGCGGGTGAATTTTAACATACGGGAAGGGGGGAGGTTCGGGCCGCGGGTTGGAGAACCCGCGCTCCACGATTTTGCGTGGAGAACGGACTCTCTAGTCCGTTCAGAAAGCGGCGG
>CAZNZF010000137.1:0-5522 GCA_964577465.1 uncultured bacterium
GCTTATAATACCCCCCCGCCCGGGTACCGCGCGTCACGAATGTAAAACCCAAAAAGGCGGGTCCAACCCGCCTTTGACGACCGCAATCCCCGCCTAGCCCTGGCCGTGGAGAAGCTCGCGGACCTTGGACAGCAACTCCTGGGAATCGAAGGGCTTGGTGATGTAATCCACCGCGCCCTCCTGCATGGAGGTGATTTTGGCGCGGCTGCCCGTTTTGGCCGATATCATGGCCACAGGTATCTCCGACGTGGACGGGTCTACGTGCAGGAGCCGGAGTACCTCCCAGCCGTCCATGTCGGGCATCATGATGTCCAGAAGGATCAGGTCGGGGCTGTGCCTTTCGGCGAGCTCGAGCGCCTCCAGGCCGTTGGCGGCCTTGAGGACGTCGTAGCCCTGACTCCGGAGTATCATCTCGACGATGGTGACGATGTCCGGCTCGTCGTCGGCGACCAGAATCAGCTTCGTCTGCGGTGAGGTGGTGGAGTTTTTCATAGTCCGTTAAGTCACACCTTCATCTCAATTATAGACCCGGTTTCGTTCCGTTTCCAGTCGGCGCGGGCGTCGGTTCCACCCGCCCGTCCGACCGCCCACGTTGGGCATTAATAGGCTTGCGAGGGGCGCTCCAGGTAGTAGCCCTGCCCCAGCTCCACCCCCAGCTCCCGCATCATCTCCAGCTCCTCGGGCTGCTCGATTCCCTCGGCGATGACGCGGCTGCCGGTGCGGCCGGCCATTTCCAGGAGGGTTTTGAGGAGCTCCTGCTTGATCTTGCTCTCGTGGATGCCGGAGACCATGGAGCGGTCGAATTTGAGGAAATCGGGCTGGAGCTCGGCGATGGTCGAGAGTGAGGAGTATCCGGCGCCGGCGTCGTCCACGGCTATCTTGAACCCCTCCTCCTTGAAGGTGACCAGGGTGCGGCAGAAGGCGGCCAGGTCGTGGATGGCGGTGCGCTCGGTGAGCTCGAGAACGACGTTCTCTTTCAAGAGGTTGCTCTCGACGCCGAAGTCGGCGCTGAAGCTGGGGTCGGAGAAGCTGACGGCGGCGGTGTTCAGGAACAGAAGCTCCCCGTCCTTGACGTGCTCGGGGGCGACCATGACGGCGTGCCGCCGGCAGAGCCGGTCCAGGGCGTGACCGAACTCCGAGCGGGCGGCGAAGTTGAACAGCCGCTCCGCGTTCTCGAAGATGGTGTTCGGGGGGCCCAGGGAGAGCGCCTCGTGCCCCAAAACCCGCAGGTCGCCCAGGTACATGATGGGCTGGAAGCGTGTGCGGATGCGCTCCCCGGCGATAATCTGCGCCAGCTCGCGGTACTGGAGCATCTCCTCGCGCTTCTCGGCGTCCACCGCCATGTCCCGGGCGTCCCGGGCGGCGGTGTACACCAGGCGCTCGAAGCGGATGAGCGGGTCGTCCACGAAGAGGGAGTAGCCGATGTTGACGTCGAAGCCGTTGGCGGTGAGCTCTCGGCCCACGGCGCTGGCGGACAGGAACTCCCGCACCAGCTGCGCGACCTCGGCCAACTCCTCCGTGGTGAGGTCCTCCCGGGCGAAGAAGAGGAAGAAGCTCCCCGTCCGAATCGCCTCTTCAAACAGGAGCCCCTTGCCGCCCATGACCTGCCCGTTGAAAACCTCCATGAGCTGGGCCAGGCTCATGATGAGGTCGTCGGTGGACTGCCAGCCGAAGGAGTTCTCCAGCCCGGCGGTCTGGGAGAGGTCCACGCAGACGACGCCCACGGTGCGGCGGTTGATGTCCAGGAGCTTGCGGATTTCGCTGAGCGCCACCGGCAGGGTGGGCAGGCCGGTCAGCCGGTCGTAGAGGAGGTTGCGGTAGCGCAGAAGCTCGGCGCGCAACCTGGGATCGGGCTTGTCGGGTCTGTCGCCGTTGTCGGGCATGACGCCCTTTCGCGGTGGTCGGGTGTGCGCGGCGGAATGCTACGGCAGATTGCGGCGCACCTCACCACCTGCACCGGAATACGACTCGTGCCCCGGCTCATACCTCCCCGGCGGGGAGAGATACATAAATACAGGAGAAGTATACAACTTTCACGCAACTATGTCACCAGTAACGAGCCATAGAGGGGTGTTTCGGTGTCCAAAATTCTATCGATACCGGGAAGCGGGGCCGGGAGACGGTTTGCATTCGACCGGGTCCCCGCCGTCGTGTCCGCCGGGAAAAGGAGCCGCATCCGTTTACGGGAGCAATTTGCGTGCCGTGCTCCCCGGCGGCAGGTGAATCGTATGGGTCGGGAATGGGATTTCGAGACCGTTCCCGGCAAGGGCTCGGGCCAGGTTGACGTTTACCGCGTTCGTCACGACCCAGCTCACCGCGTAGCTCTTGCACCAGCAGATGAGGGTGAAGTTGAGGGAGAAGTCGCCGAAGGTGAGGAAGTACACCGCCGGCTCCGGGTCGGCGAGCACCCCCTCGGTGGCGCGCACCGACTCCAGAATCACCTCCCCGGCTTTTACGGGGTCGGTCCCGTATGCCAGGCCGATCTCCAGCACGATGCGATACCTGCGCGAGGGCCGGGAGAAGTTCTCGATGTACTCGTCGGAAATTTTGGAGTTGGGCACCGTGACGATGTTGTCGTCCAGGGTCTTGATGTCCGTGGAGCGCATGCCGATGCGCTTCACGTCGCCGTAGACCCCGGCCACCTTCACCCGGTCGCCCTTCCTGAAGGGGCGGTCCGACACGAGCACGAAGCCCGATATCATGTTGGCCAGGGTATCCTGGGCCGCCAGGGCCACCGCCAGGGACGCCACCCCCAGGGCGGTCACCAGGGCCACGATGTCCACCCCGAAGTGCTCCAGCACGATGATGGCGCCGATGGCGTACACCGCCACGGTGAGGACCTTGCGGACCAGGGGGAGGAAGTCGGTGCCGATGACGATGCCGGATTTGCGCTCGGCCTCCTCGGCGTACCAGCCGAAGAAGGCCAGCACGGGATTCAACAGCAGCCGGGCGCCGACCAGCGCCCCCAGCACGAAGAAGACCCCCACGAGGACTTCGCTCAGGCCGGCCGGCATGTAGGGGTAGAGGGCCCAGGCGGCGTAGAGGGAGCCGACGATGACCGCCCCCTGAAACGGACCGGCCAGGGAGCCCAGGATGCGCTCGGCGAGGGGGGTGCGGGTCTTCTTCCGGTTCCCGGCCAGCCGCAGAAAAACGGCCTTGAGAATCCCGGCGACCGCAAACCCTACCGCCACTACGGCCAGGCAGATGACCGCGGCGATGACGTAGTAGTCCCAGGTCGGCTCGCCGGTCACCGGGGCGCCGGTGAAGATGTGTCGTAAAACTTCGCCGATAGGCACGGGTGTTCCTCCGAGGTTTGAGATGCAGCGGGTGAATGAAATTATCGGGATGCCTGTGCCGTGAGCCCCCGGAACAGGGCGGAGCCCACGCGCACCAGGGTCGCCCCCTCCTCCACCGCCACCTCGTAGTCGTTGGTCATTCCCATGGAGAGCTCGGTGAATTCCGCTATTGCGTGGCGACGGGCCGACTCGTCGCAAAGCTCCCGGAGGGCGCGGAAAACGGGCCGCGTGGCCCTGGGCTCGGCCTCGAAGGGGGCCATGGTCATCAGCCCCCGGGGTGCGATTCCGGGCAGCGAGAGAAGCGCGGGGAGACTCTCGGCGAGCGAGTCCGGGTCGAAGCCGTGCTTGGTGGCCTCTCCGGCGACGTTGACCTCGAACAGGACCGGGGTCGGCCCGCCGGTCGAACGGTCGCTCACCGCCTCCGCCAGCTCCGGTGAATCCACGGAGTGGATGAGGGTGAAGCGGGACAGCACCTTGTTGATTTTGTTCTTCTGCAGGGTGCCGATGAAGTGCCACTCCAGGCCGCAGCCGCCCACGGCGGCGAACTTGGCCAGCGCCTCCTGGACGCGGTTCTCGCCGATGACGGTGACCCCGGCGCGGGCCAGGAGGGGGAGCGCGTCGGCTTCCACGTACTTCGTCGCGGCGACCAGGCGGATTTTCCCGGGGTCCCGGTCGGCGCGCGCGGCCGCCGCGGCTATCCTCTCCCGCACCGCGGCCACGTTCCGTTCGAGAATCTCATAGTCGTACATGGCTCAGGGCTCCGGGGGGTACAGGCGGTACGGCTCCGCGGAGGCGGCGAACCGCTCCGCGTCGGCGGACCAGCGGTCGAGGAGCGCATCCGCCCCGATTTCGCCGGCGATGAGCCGGCCCAGTGAGTCGTCGCCCACCATCCGCCGCAGGTACGCCCGGTCCACGGCCAGCGTACCGGCGTGGCGGACGGCGAGGAAATCGTAGCCGTACACCGCCAGCCGGAGCGGGTCGAAAGTGTTGCGGTCGGTCACCGTGATTTCCACCGCCCGGCAGGGCTTTCCGCCGTAGCGCCCGTCGCTGGGCGAGCGGGGGGTGAACTCGACGACGGTGTACGCCGCCCCGGGGCAGTGGGCCTCCCAGTAGAGCGCCAGCCCCTCGGCGTCCAGCCAGGGCGCCCCCACGAGCTCGAAGGGCGTAGGAGTCCCCCGGCCCACCGAGAGGTTCGCCGGCTCGAAGAGGCCGACGCCGGGATAGGAGACGGCCCCCTCCAGGCGGACCAGGTTCGGCGACGGCGGACGCCAGGCCGGTCCGCCCGCCTGCTCATCGAGGAATTTTTGCGGGTCGTAGCCTTCCATCGGCACGACCTCCACCCGCGCCCCGGGGAGGAGCTCCCCGGCGATCCACCGCGCCAGCTCGCCCGGGGTGAGCCCGTACCGGACGGGAATCGGCAGCTTGCCGACGAAGGAACGGGCGACGCCTTCCGGGAGCGGGCCGGAAATCCGCGACCCCAGCGGGCAGGGGCGGTCCAGGACGACCAGCACAATACCCGCCTCCCGGCAGGCCGCCAGGCACAGGTAGAGGGTGGAGGTGTAGGTGAAGAAGCGGACGCCTGCGTCGGCCAGGTCGTACACGAGGGCGTCGAGGAGTCTCAGGTCGGCGGGGTCCGGAGCATTCCCGCGGCCGTAGAGGCTCTTGACCGCGAGGCCGGTGGCCGCCTCCACCGCGTCGGCCCGCTCGCCGAAGGAGTCGGCCCCCAGACCGTGCTCCGGGGCGTAGAGCCAGGCGAGCTCTACGTTCTCCGCCCGGCTCAGGATTTCCCAGCTCGGGGTCCCCGTCGCGTCCACGCTGGCCGCGTTGCACACCAGGGCGACCCGTCGGCCGTCCAGGGCGGAAAAGCCGTCCCCGGCGAGCACCTCGAGCCCCGTTAAAAGCGTAATGGGGGCCGTTTCGGGGGGTGGATAGGGGGCCTCGCCGCCTTCCCCGCCGCACGCGGTGGCGAAAAGGGCGGATAAAAGGATGCAAAGCGCGGCGGTTCCCCGCATGGCGTCCCGTCGGTTCGAGTGGTGTTTTCACCTGTCTTTTTAGTGTACGGGACGCGGCCGCCGGTGTCCAGCCCCGGCGGGAAGAGGGGGGTCGTTGGCGCTACGCGGCGGCCCCTCCGCGGGCCGCCGTGAATTGCGATGACGTAGGGCGGGGGCTCTGTACCCCGCCCGCGGGCGACCGCAGAGGACTCGTCCTACGGGCCGCCCCTACGGG
>CAZNZF010000138.1:0-5516 GCA_964577465.1 uncultured bacterium
CCCCTCTGCGGGCCGCCGCTGCACCCCCCTCCCTAGCCCGTAAGCGAGCTTCCCCCCAGAGGGGGGAGGGGGAACGCGATTTATGGGCCCATAGAAACGGGGCCGGACGACCGACCCCTTTTTCAGTGGTGCAGTTACGGGACTAGAAGGTGGCCTTGATGGTGCCCCAGGAGGTGCCCACCACGTTGAGGTACTCGCCCTCGTCCACGGTGGTCCAGCCGTCGAGGTCGTCGAACATGTCCTCGATATCGGCCGAAATCTCGGCGGTGCCCAGCAGGACCTCGAAGTATTCGCTGCCGCCCAACCAGTTGTAGACGCCGAGAAAGTCCAGGTCGACGGTGGTGCTGTCGGAGCAGTCGATGGGCGGGGTGGTCATGTGAGCGTTAAGCCCCGAGTACCAGTAGTCGGAGTCGGCGTCGGCGCAGTTACCGCTGCCGGCGTAGTTGGGGCGGCCGCACGTGGTGTTACTCACCCAAGTGTAGCTTCCCTCGGTGTAGATGTCCCAATCCGTGGG
Source organism: uncultured bacterium (assembly GCA_964577465.1). Lineage (GTDB taxonomy): Bacteria > RBG-13-66-14 > RBG-13-66-14 > RBG-13-66-14 > RBG-13-66-14 > RBG-13-66-14. The sequence continues at coordinate 515 of CAZNZF010000138.1, forward strand.
CGGCCAGGACTCGAACTGCTCATTGAGGAGCTCGGCGCGGGAATCGTCGGAGATGACGACGTCGTCCACCTCGCACCACCAGTTCCAGCCGCCGGCGTCGTTGTAGTGGAAGTCCACGGCGAGGGTGCCGCCGGCGCCGTCGGAGAGGTCGAGGTTGACAGCCTCACCCGGGCCGTAGGCGCCGTGGTCCGAGTTCCAGTAGAGTATCTGGTTCCAATCCATGGACTCGCCGTCCCAGGAGTAGGCGCAGGCCTCGTTGAGGCGCGGACCGGCGGCGACGTCGGCCCCGTCGGACTCCCAGTAGAAGACGATGTAGACGTCGCCCTCGCCGAGATGGTCGGACAGGAACAGGGTCTCGTCGGTCCAGTCGTCCGCGGTGGTGTCGTAGACCTCCAGGGGCGTCTCGGAATCGGGGTCGAAATCACCGGAGACGGGCTCGTAGTCCACGGCGTAGACGGCCAGGTAGTCGTTGGAGTCGGCCGTGTCGAGCATGTAGGAGAAGGTGAGGTACGCGGTCTGGGCGTCGGTCAGGTCGATGGAGTCGGAGTTGTACATCCAGGTGCTGTCGCCCAGGCCGTACTCGTCGGTGTCGTCCACGACGCAGGCGGCCGTGTCCTCGCCGCCCTCGTCGTAGGCCTGCCAGTGGGCGGTCATGGCGTCGTTGGAGCCGCCGACGCTCAGGAAGGGCGTGCCGGCAAACGCCGTACAGAGCAGAGCCACGGTCAATAGCACAATGAGCTTACGCATGGGAATCTCCTTTTTGTCGGGGGGTTTGGTTGGATTGGACTCTTTTCCAGTTTGTAGAGGGGAACCGGTAAATTGGCACTTAGATTTAAAGAACGGACGAGGGTAAAGGAGGAGCACTTACTTCTTACATCCGCCCGCCGTGCAGCTATCCGTTCGGTTTAAGCAACGGTATGATGTTTTCATTTCACATAGACTACTTATGCACAATAACAGGAATGATGTCGGGTGTCAAGCCGGTGTCCGTGGGGGGTATTTTTACCGCGAACGCTCCTCCCGCGGGTGGAAAGGGCGTTTTTTACCATCCACCGAGCTTCGGGTGATGAATCCAAAAAAAGGCCCCCACGGGGGGCCCCTTTCTACCGGGAACGCAGGCTACAGATTAATCTCCCAACGCCACACGTTGCACCCCGGTAGCTCCTCCCCACGCCAGATGAAGCCTTCGTCGGGCCTGTCCGCGGGCAGCTGAGGGGCGACCTTTTCCAACGTCACTGAACGGTCGGCCTTCAGGTCGGCCTCGGTCTGGTCCAGGCGATTGTAGGAAATGCGCACGGTTGCGCCCCAATCGCCCGCCGAGGGGAAGAGGGAAACCAGGAAATAGCACCGGTCGTCGAGCACGTAGCTCCCGTCGAGGGGGACGGTCTCGACCCGGCCGTCGGGGAAGGTGACCTGGCAGGTGACGAAGCCGTCCGCGGGAACCGCGCCCTTGACCAGCCACACGTTGATGCCGTCACCCGCCTGTCCGGTGGGGTCGTTATCCTCGCTCGAGACTATCGAGACGTGCTGTTGCGCCGCGGCCTGGGTCTTTTGACCGCCGAAGTGCAGGACACCGGCGGTGAGCACCAGGACGGCGAAAGAGGCTAAGATGATGAGGTTCTTGGGCTTCAAGATTCATTCCCGAGCGAACTTGCGACCCATTGTAAAGCAAACTCCATGCCACGTACAGTCCAAAGGTATCCGGGGAGCTAACCACCTTTTTTTTAATATATTATAAAATTCTGGTCACCCGGCGTCGCCGTCCACCCGCTCCGGTTCGGCGGGGTAAAATGTAACATCCCGTCGCCCTGGGAACGCCCGGTCAAATGTGCTAACCTTTCCCCGTGGGGGGAGCTGCTCCGAGCCTGTAGTAGATTCGCAATATTCTAATCGAGCCTACAAGGAGAGTCAATGGCCCGCGCCAAGGTGGCCGTCGTCAAAACGCGACCCGAGTCCGTCCTGGAGGACACCGCCCGGGCGATGGCGCTCGCCGGCTTCGAGGACGCCCTGCCCGTCGGGAAGACCACCATCCTCAAGGACAACATCTCCTGGCACCTGCCCATGCCCTCGGCCAACACCACCCCCTGGCAGCTCGAAGGGGTCGTCAAGGCCCTGCGTGCGAGTCCGGGCCGCGGCGACCTGGCGGCCGTGGAGAACAAGACCGTGGTCACCGAGGCCGAGCGAGGCGATTTTCTGAACAAGTACCGTCCCGTCTACGAGCGCTACGGCGTCCCGGTTCTGTTCAACTTCCGCTCGGACCACATGACCTGGCGCCGCTACGAGCCCAAGGCCGAGATGCTGGTCCTGGACCGCGTCTTCCCCGAGGGCATCCACCTCCCCGACTACTTCTTCGGCAAAAACATCGTCCACCTGCCCACGGTCAAGTGCCACATCTACACCACCACCACCGGGGCGATGAAGAACGCCTTCGGGGGGCTCCTGGCGACCAGGCGGCACTACACCCACTCCTGGATTCACCAGACCCTGGTGGACCTGCTGGCGATTCAGCGGGAGATCCACCCGGGGATTTTCGCCGTGATGGACGGGACCACGGCGGGCAACGGCCCCGGGCCGCGCACGCTGGTCCCGGTGCAGAAGGACCTCATGCTCGCCTCGGCGGACCAGACGGCCATAGACGCCGTGGCGGCCAGGATGATGGGCTTCGACCCGATGGGAATCGAGTACATCCGCCTGGCCCACGAGCGCGGCCTGGGGACGGGGCGCATCGAGGAAATCGAAATCGTCGGCGACGTGGACGTCTCGCGGGAAAGCTGGGGCTTCACCGTGGGGGACAACTTTGCCTCGCGGGTGGGGGACCTGCTGTGGTTCGGGCCCTTGCGCGCCATTCAGAAGCTCTTCTTCCACACGCCGCTGGTGAGCATCTTCGTCGCCGCCTCGGACATCTACCACGACAAGTTCTGGTGGAACTGGAAGGGCCAGCGCATCTACAAGGGGTGGCTGGACTCCTCGCCCTGGGGGCGGCTGTTCGAGACGTACGAGCCCCGCTTCGCGCGGGAGAGGTGAGCCCCGTACCGGGGCCTTTCTGTGAGAGGAGCTATGGAGAGACAGCCGGAGCTGGTGGAGGGGATGTTCGCCGACCCGGAGCGGGCGCGGTCCTACGGGCGGCGCTCGGCGGCGCGCAACCGCCGCATGGGGCGCGTCTACGCTAAGGAGCTCGCTCGCGTCGGCTGCAACGGCGGGCCGATTCTGGACGCCGGCTGCGGGAGCGGGGAGTGCGCGTTAGAGCTGGCGAGGGCCTTCCCCGACGCGGAGACGGTCGGCCTGGACCTCTCCCCGGAGCTCATCGAAATAGCCCGGGGGAAGGCGGCGGAGTCCGGCCCCCTCCCGAACCTGCGCTTCGAGGTGGGCGACGCGGCGGCCACGCCCTTTCCCGACGGGCATTTCGCCGCGGTCATCTGCACCGACGTGCTGCAAATCGTGCCCGACCCCGTGGCGCTGGTGAACGAGCTGGAGCGGGTCCTGGCACCCGGCGGGCGGCTCTACCTCGGCTCGGTGAAGCGCTCCTGGCTGGCCGGCCTCCACCCCGTGCTGAAGGCCTCCTTCACCGTCCCCGAGGTGCGGGAGCTTTTAGTCGGTACACGCCTGCGGCCGCATAGAATCATCGAGCGGGGGATTTACTTCACGGTGACGACCCCGCCGGGGTAGCGTCGGATGTTACGCATTAAAAAAGCGGGCCGCGGCCCGCTTATCTGTATCGAACGTCCGATGTCCGGAGGTCAGCCGCCGAGCTTGGTAATCACCCAGGACACCAGCGCCGCAATGCCGGCCAAGAACATAACCCGGCTCCACTTCCGCCGCCGCTGACCCAGCTTCACCGCCTCGGGCCCCTCGACCTCGATTTTCCGAAAATTCGACCCCGGCGGGCCGATGGTTTTCCCGCGGGCGTTCTTCACGTTCCAGCCGCCGATGAGATACCACAACAGGCCGTTGGCCACCAGGGAGAGGCCGATGACCCATATCGCCTGGACGGTTTCCGCATCGCCGTTCATGTCCGCGCTCCGTAGCGGTAGGCCGCGGCGCAGGCGCCCTCGCTGGAGACCATGCAGGCGCCCACCGGCTCCCCGGGGTTGCACGGGTGCTCGAAGAGCGGGCACTCGGTGGGGTGGATGACGCCGCGCAGGACGTCGCCGCAGCGGCAGCCCGGCGGTTCCACCGGCTCGCCGACCTCCACGGGGTACGCTTTCAGGGCGTCGTAACCGGCATACTCCTCCCGCAGCTCGAGGCCGGAGCCTCCGATGACGCCCAGGCCGCGCCAATCGGCGTCACACGCCTGGAAATATTTATCCACCAGCGCCCGGGCCTTGGGGTTGCCGCCCTCGGTCACCGCCCGGGGGTAGGCGTTCTGGACCCTCGGCTCCCCGGCGTTCACCTGCCGCACCAGGGCCAGGACGCCTTCTAAAATGTCCGCCGCCTCGAAGCCGGTCACCGCGCACGCCAGGCCGAACTCCTCCGGGACGAAGCGGTAAATCTCCAGGCCGGTGACGACGCTCACGTGACCGGGCAGGAGGAATCCGTCCAGCTTCACCTCCCCCGCGCAGAGCGCCCGCAGAGCGTTCGGCATGGTCTTGTGCGCCGAGAGGAGAGTGAAGTTCTTCACCCCGCCCTTGACCGCCGCATCCACTAAAGCCGCCACGGTGGGCGTCGTCGTCTCGAAGCCCACGCCGAGGAAAATGGTGAGCTTGTCCGGATTTTCCGCCGCGACTGCGAGCGTCTCGGCGGGAGAGTAACAGACGCGGATGTTGGCGCCCCGGGCGCGCTCGTCGGCCAGCGAGCCCGACGAACCCGGCACCTTCACCAGGTCCCCGAAGGTGCAGACGATGGTCCCCGGCCGCCGGGCGTAGGCCGTCGCGGCGTCCACGAACCCCACCCCGGTCACGCACACCGGGCAGCCCGGACCGGAGAGGAGTTTTATGTTTTTCGGCAGGAGCTTGCGCAGGCCGGTGCGGGCCACGCTCATCGTGTGCGTCCCGCAGACCTCCAT
>CAZNZF010000139.1:0-5462 GCA_964577465.1 uncultured bacterium
CAATCACAAGAACTAAAACAACCTCATCTCAAGTGAATACAAAACAGACCAGTACAAGACCTACCTCATCGACACCCACGAGGTGTTCGTCGTCCCCACGCTCAACCCCGACGGTCATATCTACGTGGAGGAGCACCACGGCGGGGGTTCGGGCGGCTGGCGGCGGAAGAACATGCGGCCGCCCGACGGCGTGGACCTGAACCGCAACTACGGCTACAACTGGGGCTACGACGACCACGGATCCAGCCCCTACCCCTGGTCGGAGCTCTACCGCGGCACCGCCCCCTTCAGCGAACCGGAAACGGCGGCGGTCCACGACTTCTTCCTGGAGCGGCAGTTCCAGTTCGCCGTCAGCTACCACAGCTTCGGCGAGCTCATCATGTTCCCCTGGGGGTACGCGAACGAGCCGACCCCCGACGACGCGACCCTGCGCGCGTACGGCAACGCGATGAACGCCGTCATCATGGACCAGGGCCACGGCCCGTACGAAGTCGGGCGCCCCGGGGAGCTCCTCTACCCGGTGAACGGCGAATTCGACGACTGGTCCTACGGCGGGGACAGCTACACCGGCGGGACATTCACCGGCGGGGCCTTCGGCTTCTCCTTCGAGGTGAACTCGGAAGAGGACGGGGGCTTCGCGCCGCCGCCCGAGCTCATCGAGCCGACCTGCGAGCTGCACTGGCCGGTCTTCCTGTGGATGCTGGAAAACGGGTCGGACACACCCCCGGGGTATATCACCGACCTGGCGGCCGTGCCGGTGGGCGACGGCGTGCGGATAAGCTTCAACGTCTGCGGCTGCGCCGCAATCTACTATCTCATCATGCGCGAGGAGGCCGACGGGTGGCGGCCTCTATTCGACAGGCCCCTCGAGACCTACACCGACGCGGTGTACTACGACCTGGACGTGGAGCCCGGCGGGACCTACCGGTACCGGGTGGACGTACTGGACCGGTACGGCGGCTCGGTGAGCTACGGTCCCGTGGAGGTCACGGTGCCGCCGGACGGCGGGCGGGTGGTGGAGCTGCGCAACGCCTTCCCCAACCCGGCCGCGGACGGGACCACCTTTACCTACTACCTGCCCGAGGACGGCGAGGTCGAGCTGGCGATGTTCGACGCCGCCGGCCGCCGGGTGGCCGTCCTGGCCGACGGGTTCGAGACCGCCGGGGAGCACGCGGTGTCCTGGGACGCCTCCTGCCACGCGCCGGGGGTCTATCTCTTCCGCCTTACCGCGGGCGGCGCCGACCTCGTCCGCCGCTTCGTCGTCAGCCGGTGAGCGGGGGAGTGCGCCTGAATGTAGGGCGGGGACTTCAGTCCCCGCCGTTCAATTAAACGCACCCCCCTCCGGTCCGTGTGCCGATGCGATGATGTAGGGCGGCCCTTCCACGGGCCGCCGCGTATCGCGATGACGTAGGGCGGCCCTGTAGGACGAGTCCTCTACGGGCCGCCGCGTATTGCGATGTCGCAGGGGCGGGTGCTCTCCACTCACTCGATGTTGTACCGCTTGCGCTTCTCCAGCAACGTCTTGCGGTTGATGCCCAGAATCTCGGCGGCCTCGGCCTTGTGGCCGCTGGTGCGGGCCAGGACCGCCTTGATGTACTCCCGCTCCAGCTCGTCCAGGGAGAGCCCCTGGGCCACGGCGTGTCCCAGGAAGCCGTCCTCGGCGGCCAGGATGGTGTCCGGGAGGTTCTCCAGGGTGACGTTGACCCGCTCGCCGTCGGTGAGCACCACCATGCGCTCGATGAGGTTCTCCAGCTCGCGGACGTTCCCGGGCCAGGGGTAGCGTTCCAGGGCCTCGACCGCCCCCTGGGAGATGCCCTCCAGCCGGCGGCCGTACCGCTGGCAGGTCCGCTCCAGAAGCGCCTTGGTGATGAGTATGACGTCCCCCTCGCGCTCCCGCAGGGGCGGCAGGGTGATGGGCACCACGTTGAGACGGTAGAAGAGGTCGCGGCGGAAGCGCCCCTCCTCCATCTCCTTCTCCAGGTCGCGGTTGGTGGAGGCCACTATTCGAATGTTCACCTCGCGGACCTGGTTCTCGCCCAGGCGCTCGAAGCGGTGCTCCTGGATGAGCCGCAGGACCTTGGCCTGGAGCGGCAGGTCCAGCTCGGAAATCTCGTCGAGGAAGAGGGTGCCGCCGTCGGCGTTCTCGACGCGCCCCGGCTTGTCGCGGTGGGCCCCGGTGAACGCCCCCTTCTTGTAGCCGAAGAGCTCGCTCTCCAGGAGCCCTTCGGGCAGGGCGGTGCAGTCTATTTTGATGAAGGGCCCGTCCCGGCGCTTGGAGTTGTAGTGGATGGCCTTGGCCGCCAGGTCCTTGCCGGTGCCGTTCTCCCCCCGGATTAAAACCGTGGAGTCCACGTCGGCCACCTTGGCGATGAGCTTGAAGACGTCCTGCATCTTGCGGGAGTTGCCGATGATGGTCTCGAAGGTGTAGCGGTCGGCGAGCTCGCCTTTCAGCTCCCGGTTCTCGCGCAGGAGCTTACGCTTTTCCAGGGCGCGCCCGATCTGGACCAGGACCTCGTCGCGCTTGATCGGCTTGGAGAGGTAGTCCTCGGCGCCGCGCCGCATCGCCTCCACCGCCGTCTCCACGCTCCCCTGGCCGGTCATCATTATCACCGGAAGGTCCGTGTCCACGTTCTTGGCCTCCTGGAGGAAGGTGAGGCCGTCCATCCCGGGCATGACCAGGTCGGTGAAGACCACTCCGATGTCCTGGTCGCGGATGATGTCCAGCGCCTCGGCGCCCTGCGTGGCGGTAACCGGCTCGTAGCCGCCCTTTTTGATAATCGCGGACAGCAGGGCCAGGGTCGGCTGGTGGTCGTCTATGACGAGGATTTTCATGGTTCCCCCGTGGCGGTTCGTAACATCACGGTAATAATGTAACACAGGGGTGAAATTGTATCCACTCACCTTTTTATAAAAAAAAAGGCGGACCGTTCGGCCCGCCCGTTGCCTCGATGCAATTTTTTTCAGCCCTTTATCTCGTAGCGCCAGCCGAAGGGGTCCGGCCTGGCCGCCGTCTGGATACCCACCAGCTCGTCGTAGAGCTTCTGCCAGCGCTCGTCGAAGGGGAAGGTCCAGCTCTTCTCGGGCCCCACGATTTCCTGCACCCAGACGAGCACCGCGGCGGTGCCGCAGCAGGCGGCGGCGTCGAGCTCGTCCAGCTCCGCCAGCGGGATTTTCCGCGTCTCGGTGGGCCATTTGAAGACCTTTTCCGCGATTTCCATGATGGAGCGGCGGGTGATGGAGGGAAGGATGGAGTGCGATTCGGGGGTGATGAGCGCCTTCCCCTTGAGGCCGAGGAAGTTGGCCGCCCCAATCTCCTCGATGTAGGTGTGCTCCGCGGGGTCGAGGTACAGCGCCTCGGCGAAACCGTGGCCCTTGGCCTCGTGTCCGGCGATGAAGCTGGCCGCGTAGTTGCCGCCGGCCTTGATGTGCCCCGTGCCCTGGGGCGCCGCCCGGTCGTGCTCCGACACCCGGAAGCGCTTGCCCTGGTCGGGCCCGAAACCGCCCTTGAAGTAGGGCCCCACCGGGGTGACGAAGATGCGGAAGACGTAGCTCTTGGCCGGCTTGACGCCCACGTTGTCCCCGACGCCCAGGTAAAAGGGCCTCACGTAGAGCGCCGCCCCGGATCCGTGGGGCGGCACGTAGGGCAGGTTGGCCAGCGTGACCTCCTCGATGCCCCGGATGAAGAGGTCCTCGGGTATCGGCGGAGCCTGGAGATACCTCGCCCCGTCGTTCATCCGCCGGGCGTTCTCCAGGGGGCGGAAGGCGTACACCTTGCCGTCGGAGCCGGTCTGAACCTTCATCCCCTCGAAGAGCTCCTGGCCGTAGTGCAGCGCCTGGCTGCCCTCGGGCAGGTGCATCACGTTGTCCTCGACGACCCCCCGCGTCCGCCAGATGCCGTGCTCGAACACCGCCTCGAAACGGTAGGGGCAGCGGAGGTAGTCGAAGCCGAGGTTCGAGAAATCGAGCTCCGCGGTTTTACCGCCGTTCAGGAAGTAGAAGCGTGGTTTTTCCATCCCGTCTCCCGTTACGTTGACGTTGGGAACGACCAACCTCGGCATGATAAACGATTCGCGCCGCGGTGACAACCCCGGCCGCCGTTTGCGGAATTTGCAAAAACAAATTGAATATGGTATGATTCATCATTACGTAGTCGTTATGAATCGGAACTTCGGAGCGTGGGAAAACGTAAATCGCCGAGCTGTCGCCGCTCCGCCGACCGATTCCCAACCGAGCCATCGCTTTCATCGTCGTCGGTATTGCGGAGTGTGTGGAATCCGCGCGAGAGAACGAAACCGAGGCCGAGGATTTATCCCCGGAAAACGTGATTCTTGGACATGATTTAATCCCGTAAAGGCAAAGAGTTACAAAAAAACTTGACATTTAAATGACTCCCGGTTAGCATCACGGTGCAGTCTAATCAAGCCAGTCGCACGTAGAGGGTCCTATATTAAGGTAAAACAAGGCTTTCTCTTCACTTGTGAAGTTCCGAGGTCAGGATTCTACTGGAGTGTCCTGACGTAATTCCAGCCGAGCAAACCCAGATCCCTTTAGACCGGAGGTGGTGTCAAGAATGCGGAAATCGACCATGAGGTGGCTGGTTCTCGCCTTCGCCTTCGCCATCCTTGCCATCGTTCCCTTCATTACCAGCTGCGGCTACTCCGATGCTGAGTTGAAGGAGTACGACGTCGCAAAAGCTGGCAAGGTGAGCGCTGACAAGAGGCTGAACGCTGCTCAGGATGAGAACGAAAGCCTCAAGGCCAGAATCGAGCAGAAGGAAGCCGAGCTCGAGAGGGCTAAAGAGAACCTCGCTGAGAAGAAGGCCGCGTACGAGGAATGGGAGGCTTCCCGTTAAGGGGGGTCCCGTCCTCACGAAGTTAACCGAAAACAAACAAGCAAATAGAGGAAGGGGGCGGTAAGTCCTTATGAAGAAATTCTTCCCGATCCTCCTGGTTATCCTCTTCGTTCTCCCGGCCTTCGCTCAGGGTGAAGTGGAACTCTCCGACGCGGAGAGGGATCGCATCAAGGCCGAACTCGATGCCGACGAAGAGGGGACCGGACTGAGCCGTGAAGAGCTCGTCGAGAAGTACAACGGCGAGGCTGCAGACCTGAACGGCCAAGCGGAACCCATTGAGGCCGAGAACGAGACGCTTCGCGCTCGTTTGAACGACCTCGAGAAGCAGATCCAGGATGTCAACGCCGAAGCCCGCAAGTACGACATCCCCGTCGAACCGCCGAAGAAGTACGACACCTACGTCGTAGTCGACGGTGACTGCCTGTGGATGATCGCCGAGAACGTATGGGGTTGGCAGCGTTGCGCCGAATGGCCGCGGATTTACGAGGTAAACAAGGACCTCATCAAGGATCCGGACCTCATCTATCCCGGCTGGAGCCTTAACATCCCCCTCGACTGATTCTTCCTTGATAAAAAAGGGGCCCGAAAGGGCCCTTTTTTGTGGGGCGGG
>CAZNZF010000140.1:0-5358 GCA_964577465.1 uncultured bacterium
TATATTATGCAATGGGCGCGATGTAGGGCGGCCCGCGGCTATCCCCTCCCCCTTCTGGGGGGAGGGCAGGGAGGGGGGTAAAAGCGGCGGGGAAAGGATTCCCCGCCCTACGGCATCGCAAATCACGGCGGCCCGCAGAGGACTCGTCCTACGGGTTGCCCCTACATCATCACAAATCGCAATGCGCAGTCAGGGTGGAAACGGCGGGGATGGAATCTGCGGCCTAATGTATAACTGCGACCGAAGGTAATCCCCGCCTTACAATATTGACCGGGCGCACCTAAAGGTACGCCCCTACGAGTCAAATTGAGATTTTACGACACCCTCGTAGGGGCCGACATGCGGTCGGCCCGCGGGCGACCGCAGAGGACTCGTCCTACGGGTCGCCCCTACGTCATCGCAAATCGCAGTCCCTGATTAAATGAAAAAAACCGCCCGCTCGCGGCGGTAATTATACGAATATCAAAAAGTTATCTCGCGGAACTGCCACCGGCGGCTCGCCGATATGACGGATTCTCCGAGTATAAAAAAAACCGCCCGCTCGCGGCGGTATCCTCTCGAAAACAAACGATGCGACCCGCGGAACCGGGGTCCAGGGCCCAGACATCTTCACCGAATAAAGAAACCGCCCACTCGCGGCGGCAACCTCTCGACCACAGACAACTCTTCCCGCGGTACTGCCCCCGGCTGCCAGCCGGTGGTGCCGAAGGGGGGACTCGAACCCCCACGAGGCGAACCCCACTAGACCCTGAATCTAGCGCGTCTGCCAATTCCGCCACTTCGGCTCCGAGAGGGGCATTATAGTGTCGGGAGGGGGCCAAGTCAAGGGTTCCGGGAAGGGAGGGGGGCTCGGACGCCGCCGACCCCATTCGGGCGCCGGATGAGGTACAATCTTCGGGACTTGCCACCACCCGTGAGGTGACCATGACCTACCTGGCGCTCGCCCTGGGCATCGTCTTCAACGCCGGGGCCAATATCCTGATGAAGGTGGCGATGCGCGGCATCGGCACGCTGGACTCGGTGGGCCTCGGGTCCTACGTCAAGGGGATGCTCGGGAGCGGTTGGCTGTGGGGCGGCCTGGCGAGCTTCGCCGCCGCCCTGGTCTTCTACACCTACGTGTTGTCGAAGATGAACCTCTCCGTGGCCTACCCCGTCTTCACCTCCGTGGGCTTCGCCATCGTCATCCTGGTGAGCGCCCTGATGCTGAAGGAGACCATCACCTGGTGGCAGGTGGCGGGGTTCGTCCTCATCATCGCCGGGGTGTGGTTGGTCGTGGCCAAGCAGACGGTCGCCTGAAGTGAAACGGATACTGCTGACCAACGACGACGGGGTGAACTACCCGGGGCTGGCGATTCTGGCCGAGGCGCTCGCCGGGCTGGGCGAGCTGACCGTGGTGGCGCCGGACGGCCCGCGCTCCGGCTCGTCCATGGCCGGCTCCTTCCACGGCGTCCTGGCCGTCGGCGAAAAGCGCCTGTTCAACGGGCTCGACGCCACCGTCCTGGCCGGCTTCCCGGTGGACTGCGTCCGGTACGGCCTGGTGCGGATGGGCTCCCCGCCGCCAAATCTGGTCGTGGTCGGAATCAACCACGGGCTGAACCTGGCCTCGGACCTCCACTATTCGGGAACGGTGGGTGCGGCCCGGGACGCGGCGCTGTGGGGCATACCGTCCCTGGCCGTCTCCTCCGGCTCCCTGGACGGCTCCGGCCACTGGGGGAGGCCGGAGGAGGGGGACCTGCGGCTGGCCGCGGCGTGGGGCGCGGACATCGCGCGGAAAATACTCGCGGAAGGGCTGGAGCCCGGCCGGTTCCTAAACCTGAACGTCCCCGCCGGGGCGCACGGCCCGGTGCTCGGACTGAGGGAAACCACGCCGGGGGACATGGTCACCGCCATCGGTTTCCACGAGGAGCCCGGAGGGGTCAGCCTCTACGGCTACGACGACCTCCCCGGGAACCAGCGCCCGGGGAGCGACGTCGCCGCCGTCCTCGCCGGTTACGCCTCACTCTCCCGCCTGGACACCGGCTGCGCGAACCCGTGCTGGAAGGTTGCGGACAGCGATGGATAGGCCGCGCTTCCTCGTATCCAACGACGACGGCGTACACTCGAAGGGACTTTTCTCCCTGGCACGGGAGCTCGCGCCGCTGGGTGAGGTGCTGGTCTGCGCCCCCATGTCCGAGCGCTCCGGCGCGGGGCATTCCATCACCATCCACAAGCCGTTCCGGGTCGAACGGGTCTCCATCTCTCCGGACATCCAGGCCTGGGCCGCCGACGGCTCGCCCGCCGACTGCGTCAAGTACGCGGTCAGCAACCTCTACGAGAACGAAAAACCGGACCTGGTGGTCTCCGGCGTCAACTTGGGTCTCAACCTGTCCACCCATATCCTCTACTCGGGCACACTAGGCGCGGCCCTCGAGGGAACAATGTTGGGCATCCCCAGCGTCGCGGTCAGTCTGGGTCACTTCGGCGCACCACTGGACCCTCCATCGGTGGAGAATTCCCTGGAGCACGCCGCCCGCCTCGCCGCCCGGCTGACACTGCTCGTCCTCGAGAGGGGCATTCCCCCTTACAGCTGCCTCAACGTCAACATTCCCAACGTCCCACCCGCCGAGCTCCGGGGGATAAGAATCACCCGCCACGGCCGATTCCTCTTCCAAACCCGCTACCAACTGGACGAGGAAACCGGCGGCTGGATCCTGGGCGGGCGGATGGCCGACACCGACGACGACGACCCGCTGCTGGACCACCGCGCCGTCCGGGACGGCTTCGTCTCCGTCACCCCGCTCGACCTCGACCTGAACGACGCGGCGCTCTTCGAGCGGATTCGGGGCTGGGGGCTGGACTGGCTCCCGGAAGGTTGACACCCGCCCGTCCGATGAGATACATTACCCCCCGCGGGCCGTTAGCTCAATTGGCAGAGCAACTGACTCTTAATCAGTGGGTTGAAGGTTCGATTCCTTCACGGCCCACCACGGGGGCCGCCGGGGCGCTCGTGGCGCAGTTTACTTCGACCGGCGGGATGCAACACCTCGGGAGACGGCGGCGTCTCCCTTTTCCATGAAGCCCTTCGACATCGCCCAAGTCCTCGCCCTGGTCGCCCGGGAGGTCTCCGGGGAGAAGCCGCTCACCGTGGACCGCGAGGGCCGCTGGCAGGGACCGCCGCCCCTGGACCCCGACGCCTACCACCCCGCCCCCGAAAACTTTTCGAAAAACGCCCCCTTCCGCGTCCTCGTCGGTTGTATCATCAGCCTGCGCACCAAGGACGAGGTCACCGGCCCCGCCACCGAGCGCCTGTTCAAGCTGGCCGACACGCCGGAGGGGATGGCCCGCCTCGACCCCGGCCTCATCGCCCGGACCATCTACCCCGCCGGGTTCTACAACCAGAAGGGGCTGACCATCCGCGACGTGAGCCGGAGAATTTTCGAAGATTACGGCGGCCGCGTGCCCGACTCCGTCGAGGAGCTGGTAGAGCTCAAGGGCGTGGGCCGCAAGACCGCCAACCTCGTCGTCACCGTGGGCCACGGCAAGCCGGGCATCTGCGTGGACACCCACGTCCACCGCGTGGTGAACCGCTGGGGCTACGTGCGGACTAAGACGCCGGATAAAACGGAGCTGGCGCTACGGGAGAAGCTCCCCCGGCGGTACTGGATTGTGCTGAACTCGCTGCTGGTGGTCTTCGGCCGCAACCGCTGCCAGCCCATCTCCCCCCACTGTTCCGACTGCCCCGTGGCGGGGTGCTGCCCCCGGGTGGGGGTCGTCCGCTCGCGCTGAAAATATGGACGAAAAACCGAAAAGTCACGGGCGGCTGATATTCGGCGTCGTGTTAATCGTCGCCGCGGCGGTGGTCATCCTGGCCAACGTCGCGCCCGCGGCCGACCAACCGGAGCCCGGCGGGAGCGGCGAGTACTACGTCGAACGCGTGGTGGACGGCGACACCTTCGTCTGCGCACGTATAGGCAAGGTCCGCCTGCTGGGCATCGACACTCCGGAGCGGGGCGAGGCGGGGTTCGACGAGGCCCGGGACCGCCTGATCCGCCTCACGAACGGGCGCTGGGTGACCCTCTACTTCGACGAGGTCGTCTTCGACAAGTACGGCCGCGTGCTGGGCTACCCCGTGGTGGACGGCGTCGAGGTCTGCCCGCTCCTGGTGTACGAGGGTCTGGCGGTGCCCTATTTCATCCCGCCCAACGAGCGCTTCCGGGACCACATCGAAGCCGCCGCCCGGGGGGAGGAACCGGCGGGGCTCGTGCTGGATTGACTAAAGGGGCGACCCGTAGGACGAGTCCTCTGTGGTCGCCCGCGGGCGGGGACAGAGCCCCGCCCCTACGGTAGTCGGCACGACCTCTTTGTGCTATACTCCATTCGTCAATCTCGCCGAGGGCGTTAATTTTCTACCGGGAAAGGACCGCGCCATGCGCATGAGCGACGAGGTCTTCAAGAAGTTCGGCAAGACCTTCAAGAAGGGCGAGGTCGTCTGCAAAGAGGGCGACATCGGGGACGAGATGTTCATCATCCAATCCGGCAAGGTCGCCATCACCAAGATGAGCCGCGACGTCGAGACCACCCTGGCGGTGCTCACCGACGGCGAGTTCTTCGGCGAGATGGCCATCATCGACAATCAGCCGCGCTCCGCCACCGCCAAGGCCGTGGAGGACTCCAACGTCATCGTCCTGTCCTCGGACATCTTCGAGTCGCAGATTTCCACCAACCCCAAGCTCATCATGCGCATCCTGCGCAAGATGTCCAACCGGCTGCGCGAGGCCGACCGGAAAATCAAGACCCTCCTGTACCGCGACAACTCGTCCCGCGTCACCGGGACGCTGATGCTGCTGACGCAGAAGCACGGCAACCCCCAGGTCGGGGGCGGGATAAAGCTCGACAAGGATTTCTCCATCAAGGAGCTGGTGGGCATGGTCGGGCTGCCCAAGCCCAAGGTGGAGGAGATTCTGGACACGCTGGTGCGCGCCCGCGTGCTGGAGCTCAAGGGCGACGAGATGACCGTGTACTCCATGGAGCACCTCGAGCGCTTCATGAACTACCTGGAGATGAAGGAGCAGTTCGGCGACGCGTAGGGGCCGGGGATGGTTGGAATTCAACGGGAGTCGGAAGGCCCCCGTTTTTTTCAAGTATGGTAGGAATCGAGGGGAGTAGGGGCCGACCGACGGCGCGCCGTTCAGGTCGGCCCGCGGGCGGGTGTGGACACCCGCCCCTACGGCATCGCAAGCAGCGGGCAGCCGCGGGTTGGAGAACCCGCGCTCCACGGGTGGAGAACGGACTCTCAAGTCCGTTCGGAAAGCGGCGGGGATGGGAATCCCCGCCCTACATTTACGGACAATGAAAAATTGACGTAGGGCGGCAACTCCG